>DATBMA010000023.1:0-79672 GCA_036555105.1 Acidimicrobiia bacterium | reverse complement strand
CTCAGCGTCAGTTCCAGCCCAGAGCGCCGCCTTCGCCGCTGGTGTTCCTCCTGATCTCTGCGCATTTCACCGCTACACCAGGAATTCCACGCTCCCCTACTGGACTCTAGCCACAGCAGTATCGGGTGGCGTCTCCAGGTTGAGCCTGGAGGTTTCACACCCGACTTACTGAGCCACCTACGAGCTCTTTACGCCCAATAAATCCGGACAACGCTTGCCCCCTACGTGTTACCGCGGCTGCTGGCACGTAGTTGGCCGGGGCTTCTTCTGTGGGTACCGTCTTGGTTCGTCCCCACTGAAAGCGGTTTACAACCCGAGGGCCTTCATCCCGCACGCGGCGTTGCTGCGTCAGGCTTTCGCCCATTGCGCAAGATTCCCCACTGCTGCCTCCCGTAGGAGTCTGGGCCGTGTCTCAGTCCCAGTGTGGCTGATCGTCCTCTCAGACCAGCTACCCGTCGATGCCTTGGTGGGCCGTTACCTCACCAACAAGCTGATAGGCCGCGAGTCCATCCCAAAGCGCAAAAGCATTTCCTCAAAAGAACATGCGATCAAATGAGGGTGTCCGGTATTAATCCAAGTTTCCCTGGGCTATCCCGGTCTTCGGGGCAGGTTACTCACGTGTTACTCACCCGTTCGCCGCTCCGTCACAGGATTGGTTACCCGCACCTGTGCGTCGCTCGACTTGCATGCATTAGGCACGCCGCCAGCGTTCGTCCTGAGCCAGGATCAAACTCTCCAACGTACAGTCTTTTGGCCGACCTTTTGAGGGGCCTGGCCAACCTGTCGGTTTTCGAGTTCGCGTTGTTTCATGTGGGTCCCGGGCTCCCGGCATTGAGCCGGATGCCCGAGCCATGATGCGAACCCACACCCTTGCGGATGTGAGTAGTGCTGACTTTTGGCACGCTGTTTAGTTGTCAAGGAGCCCGCGCCGCGCCCGAATGGGCGCAGACCGGCCAGATTACACCGTTGCCGGGGCAAACTCTTCTGGTGGGCGCTTCGGCAGCCCATGGAAGCACCGCCGGGCCAGCCGGCGGCGGGTGCGGAACTTTAGCGAGGCCGGGTTCCCTGTCAAGAACGGCCGTCGCCGGCCGTCAGTCGCACGAAGCGGCGCTTCCCCACCCGAAGGATGGAGCCGAGTACGGCGTCCCGGGCGACCTCCTCGCCTGTCACCGGTAGCCCGTCGAGGGAGACCGCCATCTGTGCGATCAGGCGTTTGGCCTCGTTGCTCGAAGGCGCCAGGCCGAGATCCCGAAGAAGGGTGGGTAGATAGACGGGGTCGCCAGGAGGGAGGACTGCCTCGTCGACCTCCTCGGGTGGCCGGTGGTCCTTGAAGGTGCGGTCGAATGCAGCTCGGGCTCCGGCCGCCTCCTCCTCCCCCCAATAGAGGCTCACGATCCGGGCAGCGAGGTCGCGCTTGACCGCCGCCGGATGAAGTGCCCCGTCGGCCAGGCCCCGGCCGATCTCATCCACCTCCGCCGGATCGGCCCAGGCCGCCAGCAGAAACCAGTCCTGAAGCAACGAGTCGGGGATGCTCATGACTTTGCCGAACATATCCTCAGGGCGGTCGGTGACACCGATGTAATTGTCGAGGGATTGCGACATCTTGTTGACCCCATCGGTTCCCACCAGGAGGGGGACGGTCACCGCTACCTGGGGCCGCTGTCCGTAACGAGCTTGGATGGCTCGGCCCATCATGAGATTCCAAAGCTGGTCGGTCCCACCCAGCTCGATGTCGGCTTCGACCGCCACTGAGTCGTAGCCCTGCATCATCGGGTACAGGAACTCCATGAGCGAGATCGGGTTGCCCTCCTCGAATCGCTTGGCGAAGTCGCCTCGCTCGAGCAGTTGGGCAACGGTCGCCTTCGCGGTGAGGTCCAGCAGGGCCGCCATGTCCAAAGCGCCCAGCCACTCCGAGTTGTATCGAATCTCCAGGCGGTCCGGGGCCAGGATCCGATCGAACTGGCTGAGGAGCTTGTCCGCATATCCCTGCACTTCCCCTGCGCTGAGCCGGCGACGGATCTCGTTGCGGCCCGACGGGTCGCCCACTTGGGCGGTGAAGTCGCCGATGATGAGGACGGCGGTATGGCCGGCGTCCTGGAAGTCCCGCAGCTTGCGAAGCACCACCGCCCAGCCCAATGTGACGGCCGGGGCCGTCGGGTCGACTCCCAGCTTGACCCGCAAGGGCTTGCCTTCGGTGAGGCGCGGCTCCAGCTCCGAGGCCGGCTGCACCGTTGCCAGGTTCCGGAGGATGGCGGCGGTCATGGAAGGCGGCGAGGTTAGTGACGAGGCGCCCGAACCCTCGGTGAAGGCATGGTTCGGAATCGCCATTGGGACTCGGCTCCGAGAGTGACTCCGATCCTGGGGCCCGCGCGGTACTCCCCCACCGTTTCTCCCTCGAGCAGGGAGATGCGAGAGCCTTGGCTCAGCAGCTTGGTCCCATCGTCCTCACCGTTGATGCCGAGCGCCTTGGTCAAGTTGCCGGGGCCGAGGGTGACGTTGCGGTCGGTGCCGCGTCTGCGCTTCATCAGGGCCTCGCCGCCGGTGGGCACACCCGCCCGCAGCAGCACTGCCGCCCCCGTGCCCTCCGGGCCGACCACGATGTTGGCGCACCAGTGGACTCCGTACGAGAGGTAGACGTATAGGAGCCCTGGAGCCCCGAACATAGTGGCATTGCGCCTGGTGATCCCTTTGAACGAGTGGCTGGCGGGGTCATCCGGCCCATATGCCTCGACCTCGGAGAGGGCGACCTCGGTGTCACCTTCCTGGCTGCGCACCCGCAGCCGCATCCCCAGGAAGGCGGGGGCGATCAGCGCCGCCGGCGCCTCCCAGTCGATGTCGGCCGGCTTCATCCCAGCAGGTGCAGCAGGATCGCCTTGAAGGAGTGCTTGCGGTTCTCCGCCTGGTCGAACACCACGGAGCGCGGATGCTCGAGCATGTCGGCGGTCACCTCTTCACCTCGGTGGGCCGGGAGGCAGTGCATGAAGAAGGCGTCCGCCGAGGCAAGCTCGAACAACTCGGTGTCGACCTGAAACCCGGCGAAGGCCCGCTGCCTGTCGAGGGCCTCATCTTCCTGGCCCATCGAGGTCCACACGTCGGTATACACCACATCGGCTCCGGCCACGGCCTGGCGAGGGTCACTGGTAACCGAGACCGGGCCATGCTCGGCGGCCATGGCGAGGGCTTCGGGCATGGGCTCGTATCCGGGAGGCGATGCCACTCGGACCTCGATACCCGCCATGGCAGCCGCCAGCACCAGGGAGTTGGCGACGTTGTTGCCGTCCCCGACGTAAGTGAGAACCGTGCCTCGCAGGGGTCGGCGCTCGGCGATGGTCTGGAGGTCGCCGATTGCCTGACACGGGTGCTCGCGGTCAGAAAGCAGATTCACGACGGGAATCCGCACCTGGCCGGCAAGACGGGTCAGGTCGGTGTGATCGAAGACCCGCAGGGCCAGGAGATCGAGGTATCGCTCCAGGACCCGGCCGACGTCCTCGGGTGGCTCGCGCTTTCCCAGCCCAACCTCCTCGTTCCGAATCGAGACGGAGTGGAGGCCGAGCTCCATGGCGGCCACGTCGCACGAAACCCATGTGCGCACCGACTGCTTCATGAAGAAGAGCCCGATGGAGCGTCCCTTCAGGGTGTCGGCCACCGAACCTGGATCAGCCTTGACCCTGGCGGCGAGGTCGATCACCCCGGCGAGCTGATCTGGCCCCAGATCGCCTACCGAGAGAAGGTTCATCCTGCCCCGCGCAGCCGGGCTCCAAGGGCGGACGCCGCCACGATCATCTGCTGACGGACTGCACCGGCTTCGTCGCCGGTCATGGTCGCTTCTGGCGAACGCAGGCGATAGCGGATCGCCACGGACCGGCTACCTTCGGCCAAGCCGGGGCCTGTGTAGACGTCGAAGACCCTGAGGTCCTCGACAAAATCCCCTCCGGCAGCACGGGTGGCATCGACCAAGGCCGCGACCGGGATGTCACCCGCCAGCTCGAACGCAAGGTCGAAGTCGACTGCCGGGTAGGGGCTGGGCTCGGCGAATACCCACGGCGCCGGAGGCGCCAGCAGGGAGGCGAGGTCCAGCTCGGCGGCTGCCACCCTTCCCTCCAGCCCGTAGGCAGCGGCCGTACTGGGGGCTATCTCCCCGACGAAGCCGATGGCGTTGCCGGCGAGAACCACTCGCCCGGTCCGTCCCGGATGAAAGCCGGGTTCCGATGCGGCCTCGATGGAGGTGCCCTCGAGCCCGAGCCCAGTCGCCAGCCTCCGCCACAGACCGGCGGCGGTGTCGAAGTCGGCAAGACGGGGCGGCTGACCCAGCCTCGACTCGGCGAAGGGGCCAAGGCAGACGAAGGCGAGCCGCTCCGGCTGATCCGGAACTCGCTCGTCAACCCCCCAGCGTCGATTGAAGAACACCCTCCCCTCTTCGAAGAGGGAGACCGCCTCGGCACCTCGCGACGTGTTGGCACGAGCGCTGCGCAGGAGACCGGGTAGAAGGCTGGTGCGAAGGGTCGACAGCTCCTCGTTCAGGGGATTTCGTATGCGGATGGTTGAGCGGGCCTCGTGGTCCTCGGGGTAATCGGCGGCGGCCAGGTCCTCGGCTCCCAGGAACGGCAGGTTGACTGCTTGCGACAGGCCGGCGCCCGTGAGAATCGACCACATAAGCCGGCGCCGCTTTTGTTCACGTGTCCAACCGCCTGAAGCGCCTGTTGGGATGGTCTCGTCGAAGCGGTCGTATCCCCATAGCCTGGCCACCTCTTCCACCAGGTCGATGGGGCGGGTGAGGTCACGCCGGTAGGTGGGCACGGTCACCGTGGAAGGCTCGCCTTCGATGACCTCCATGTGGAGTCGGCGCAGCAGGCCGGCCACGGACTGGGTCGTGAAACCGGGGCCGAGGACGCGTGTCACGTCTGCCAGTCGGAGCTCGATGGATACCGGCTGTATGGCGCGGGCGACTTCGTCGATTGGTTCAGCCGGTGACTCGCCTCCTCCCAGCTCGATGATCAGGAGGGCCGCTCGTGCGACCGCATCGGGCGGCAGGTTGGGGTCGACCCCGCGTTCGAACCGGGCGGAAGCCTCCGACCTCAAACCATGGCGCCTGCTCATGTACATCACCGTGGGTGGATCCCAAGCGGCGCCCTCGATGAGCACGTTCGTGGTCGACTCGCTCACTTCGCTGTCCTCGCCGCCCATGGTCCCCGCCAGCGCCTTGGCATTCTCCCGATCGGCGACGACCAGATCGTCAGGAGTCAGAGCCCTTTCGATGCCATCCAGGGTGCGAAGCATCTCCCCGCCTCTGGCGCGGCGCACCTCGATGATCCCACCCGCCAGGCGATCCCGATCGAAGGCGTGAAGCGGCTGTCCTAGCTCGATCATGACGTAGTTGGTGACGTCGACCACCAATGAGATCGGGCGCACGCCGGCCAGCTGCAGGCGCCTGCGCATCCAGAGCGGGGAGGCACCGTACGCCGTCCCGCTGACCTCGCGTCCGGCGAACCGCCAGCAACCTTCGGGGTCGGCGATGGTGACCTTGGTCATCGAACGCCCTGGCACCGTTGGCGGTTGCAACTCGGGGGTGCGAAATGGCAGCTCGTAGTAGGCGGCGAGCTCGCGGGCGACGCCGACCATGGACATGACGTCTGGCCGATTGGGCGTGATCTTCAGATCGAGCACGACATCGGGCAGCCCGATCACGTCCTCCAGCGGTGCCCCGATGGGCGTATCCGGGTCGAGGACCAAGATGCCGCCGTGGTCGCTGCCGAGGCCGAGTTCCCGCTCGGACAGCACCATGCCGGCCGACTGGACACCCCTGATCGCGCGGGGCTCCAACTCCACTCCCCCGGCCAGGGTGGACCCGGCGGGGGCGAAGGCAACGATGGCGCCTTCGGCAAAATTCCAGGCGCCGCAGACCACCTCCCGCTGGGTGGACCCGGTGGTGACCGTCACCAGCCGCACCCGGTCGGCCGACGGATGAGGGCGGATCGACTCGACCCTGCCCACACTCACCCCCGACCAATCTGGCAGATGACGCTCCACCGCCTCCACCTCGTGGCCGAGCGACACCAGCACCTGCTCGAGCTCGGAGGGATCCTCGGTCGGCAGGTCGATGAACTCCCGCAGCCAGCGCAGGCTCACCTTCATCTGGGGCTCCGGCAGCGGCTCATCTGAACTGCCTCAGAACCCTCATGTCGTTGTCGACGAAGTAGCGGATCGATTCGATGCCGTGGCGGATCATGGCGAGCCGTTCCGGGCCCATCCCGAAAGCGAACCCGGTCACGGCCGCCGGGTCGTACCCGACCGCGGTGAAGACGGCAGGGTCGACCATCCCGCATCCCATCAACTCGATCCAGCCGGTGCCGGCGCATACGCGGCAGCCACTGCCGTCGCAGGCGAAACATGAGGCTGCCATTTCGGCTGACGGCTCGGTGAAGGGAAAGAAGTTGGGCTGCAGCTTGACCCTGCGCCCTGGCCCGAAGTACTGGCGGGCGAAATGGGCGAGCGTTCCTTTCAGGTCGGACATGGTGATCCCCGGCGCCACCGCCAGCCCTTCGATCTGATGGAAGACCGGAAGGTGGGTGGCGTCAACCGGGTCGGCTCGATAGACGGTGCCCGGCACCACCACGAAGGTCGGAGGATCGTGGCTTTCCATCCATCGCACCTGCATCGGTGACGTGTGGGTGCGCAGCAGAATCTCATCGCGGGGATCGCCCCAATCGAGATAGAGAGTGTCCGTCTCCAGCCTGGCCGGATGCGTGGGCGGCGTGTTAAGGGCGTCGAAGTTGTACCAGGCCAGCTCCGCCTCCGGCCCTTCGGCCACTTGGTAGCCGAGCCCAATGAAGATCTCGCACACCTCATCGATCGTCTGGTTGATCAGATGCAGGTAGCCGCCTGGCAGGTCCCAGCCCGGGAGGGTGACGTCGACCCTGTCCGCCTCGAGCCTTGCCGCCTCGGCCTCGCGTTCGAGCTCGGCTCGGCGGGAGCCGAGGACGGTGCTGAGCTCCGCGGCGATGCGCTGCAGCCGGGCCCCAGCCTGCGGGCGTTCTTCGGCCGGAAGCTTGGGGAGGGCGCGTCGCTGCTCGGCCAGAGCCGAGGACTTGCCAATCGACTCCGCCTCGAGCGTCTCGAGCTCCTCCAGCGTGCCGGCCGCAGCGGCCCGCTGCGGGGCCGTCGCCAGCAGCTCTTCGAGGGGGTCCATGAGGGCGGGCAGGTTAGTGGTGGGGCTGTGGGCGACCCGAGGCCATTGCGTACATCAGCAGCGATCCCGCCACTCCGGCATTGAGGCTCTCGCTGCCAGAGGCCATTGGAATGGTGACTCGGAAGTCGGCGCCCTCCGCCCACTGGGGGTCGAGACCCCTTGCCTCGTGACCGATGAGGAGGGCCCACCGATGAGACGGGAGCTGGTCGGGGGCGAGGCCGCCGTTGACCACGGCGGCGGCCGGGGTGTAGCCCCGTACGCGCAGGAGCGGGAGATCGAGCTCAGGCAACAACTCCGGAGGGGAGCGAAAGTGCCCGCCGGCGGCCGCCCGCATGACCTTGGGCGACCAGGGGTCGGCTCCATCCCCTGCGCAGATGACGTTCCACCCGAAAGCCGCGGCGGATCGGATGAGGGTGCCGAGGTTGCCCGGATCGGCTAAGCCGGCCATCACGACACTGGGGCCGTCGGTAGCCGGGCTGACCGGCGGGATCGACATCACCGCCACCGGTCCTTTCGGGTGCGGGGTGGTCGCCACCCGCTCCAGCCCGGCCCTGCCGACTTCGATGACTTCGGCTCCGGCGGCTTCGAATGCAGCTCGATCGAATTCGTCTTCGTCGGTCGCGAATACCTGTGCCAAGGAGACGCCTGCCGCGAGGGCTTCCGCGACTAGACGAGGTCCCTCCAGCAGGGTCTCTCCCCGCACCCGGCGCTCAAGGGGATCGCGAAGCCTGGCAGCGGCGGCCAGTGCCCGTTTGCTCACGCCAGTGCCGCCTCAGGCGCTCTTGGCCACCTCGACCAACTGGGCAAAGGCGCCGGGATCGTTGATGGCGAGGTCGGCGAGCATTTTCCGATCGACCTCGACCTCGGCAGCCTTGAGCCCGGCGATGAACTCGGAGTAGCTCATGCCGTTGGTTCGGGCCGCGGCATTGATGCGGGCGATCCACAGCCGGCGGAACTGCCCTTTGCGATCCCGGCGATCGCGGTAGGCGTCCTGCATGGCATGCATGACCTGTTCGTTGGCCGTCCGGAACCGGCGGCTGCGGGCGCCCTTGTATCCCTTGGCCCTCGCCAACACCTTCTTGTGGGACTTCTTGGCGTGGACTGCACGCTTCACACGAGCCATGGCAATCCCCTCTCAGAGTCCCAGCATCCGGCGGGCCACACGGGCGTCACCCTTTTCCAGCTCCACCTCGCCCGAACGGCGGCGGAAGGTGGACTTGCCCTTGGCGAGGCGGTAATGACCGCGGCCTGACTGGCCGCGCAGCAAGCGACCACTACCGGTCACTTTGATGCGCTTCTTGGCGCCACTGTGGGTCTTCATCTTCGGCACTTCGTTGCTCCTAGCCCTCAGCAGGCTCTTCCTCTTGCTCCAGGCGGTGCCGGCGGTTGGGGGCGATCACCATCGTCATCACCCTCCCCTCCATGTTCGGCGTCTGTTCGACGGTTCCGACCTCGGCCAGAGCTTCGGAGAATCGATCCAACAGGCGGAGCCCGAACTCCGGCCGCTCAGTCTCCCTACCGCGAAAACGGACCAGCACTTTGACCTTGTCGCCCTCGCCCAAGAACTCGGCGGCGCGTCTTCGGCTGATGTCGAAGTCGTGATCGCCGATCCACAGAGCCATTCGCAGTTCTTTGACCACGGTCTTGCGTTGGCGTTTGCGGGCCTCCCGGTCGCGGACCGACTGTTCGAACTTGAACTTGCCGTAGTCCATCAACCGGCAGACCGGAGGTTTGGCCTCGGGGGCTACCTCCACCAGGTCCAGTCCCAACTGGTCGGCCAGCCATAGGGCCTCCGCCAGCTTCTTTATCCCGATCTGGGCTCCATCCGGCGCCACCAGGCGCACTTCGGGTGCCCGGATGTATCCGTTCACGCGCAGTTCAGCGATGCTGATTACCTCCTGTTGCAGAGAAAGAGCAGCAGGTTGCGCCTGCTGCCCCACGCGCCCGACACCTTGCGACAGCCAAGGGTCTCGCGGGCGATACCTCGGCTCGCCTTGGGCGGCCGGGTGGGAAGCAGGTCGCTTCCACTTGCTCGTATATGAATGGCCTGATGATAGCGCCCACCCGTCCGATCACGGACGGCCCAGGGTGAGAGCCGTCTCGACCACTGCTCTGGCGGC
Organism: Acidimicrobiia bacterium; assembly: GCA_036555105.1. Classification (GTDB taxonomy): domain Bacteria; phylum Actinomycetota; class Acidimicrobiia; order Spongiisociales; family ZC4RG35; genus DATBMA01. The sequence continues at coordinate 70,366 of DATBMA010000023.1, read as the reverse complement.
TTCGGCCCCCTTGTTCGAAGGCCCCGGTTCGGACCGCTCCACACCGTGGCCGGCATCGGTGAGGGCCAGGACCGCGTTCCCCACCGGGATCTGATGATCGAGGCAGACCCGCATGAGCCCGGAGGACGACTCGCGAACGATGACGTCATAGTGATCCGTCTCCCCCTTCACCACCGCTCCGACCGCTACCACTCCGTCGCATCCCCGGCGGGCGAGTATGTCGGCGGCCAGCGGGAGCTCCAATGCACCCGGCACCCTGGCCACTTGCACCGCCCCCACTGCCAGCATCTCCAGTTCGGCCAGGCATCCGGCCAGGAGACGGTCGGTGATCGCCTGGTTGAAGGTCGAGACCGCAATTCCGATCGAGAGGTCGGCCGCCACTCGCTCGGGCTCGAGGTGGTCGACGATCATTGCGAGGACGGGCCTTTCGATTCGGTCTCGGCGGGAGCCGCCTCACCGTCTGGCGCGAGGATGTGGCCGAGCTTCTCGACCTTGGTACGCAAGTAGCGGCTGTTCTCCGGGCGTGCAGGGGCCACCAGCGGCAGCCGTTCTGCGATCGAGAGACCGTAGCCCTCAATACCGGCCCGCTTGGTCGGGTTGTTGGTGAGCAGCCGCATCGAGCGCACCCCCAGGTCGTAGAGGATTTGGGCACCGACCCCATAGTCCCGGGCGTCGGCGGGGAGGCCAAGGTCCTCGTTGGCCTCGACCGTGTCCCGCCCTTGGGCCTGCAGGCTGTACGCCTCCAGCTTCTTGAACAGGCCTATCCCCCGACCCTCGTGACCACGAATGTAGAGCACCACCCCTCGGCCCTCCTCCGCCACCCTCCGCATGGCCAGCTCCAGCTGCTGGCCGCAATCGCAGTACTTGCTCCCGAACACGTCACCGGTCAAGCACTCGGAGTGCACCCTGACCATGACCTCGGAGCCGTCGCCGATGTCTCCCTTGACCATGGCCAGATGCTGGCGATCGTCGATGATCGATCTGAAGCCCACGGCCCGGAACTCGCCGTAGACGGTGTCGATGCTCGCCTCGGCCATCCGTTCTACGAGCTTCTCGGTCCGACGGCGGTAGGCGATGAGGTCGGCGATGCTCCCGATCAGAAGGTCGTGCTCTTTGGCGAAGCGCTCGAGCTCGGGCAGCCTGGCCACGGTCCCGTCGTCGTTCATCACCTCGGCCAGGACACCGGCCGGATAGAGGCCGGCGAGCTGAGCCAGGTCGACGATCGCTTCCGTGTGGCCCGCCCGCTTCAACACCCCGCCCGGCTCATACCGGAGGGGATAGGTGTGGCCGGGCCGGTTGAGGTCCTCGGGCCCTGCCTGCTGATCGATAAGCACTCCGATGGTTCGGCTTCGGTCGGCCGCCGAGATGCCGGTTGAGGTGCCCTCCCTGGCGTCGACCGAGACGGTGAATGCAGTTCGCCTGGCGTCGGTGTTGACCGCCACCATCGGGGGCAACCTGAGTTGATCCAGCCTCTCCCCCAGCAGAGGCACGCAGATGATCCCTGACGTGTGCCTGAGCATGAATCCCACCTTGGCCGGAGTGGCGTGTGAAGCCGCCAGCATCAGGTCCCCCTCGTTCTCCCGGTCGGCGTCGTCGACCAGGATCACCAGGTCACCCCGGCCGATGGCAGTGATCAATTCCTCGACCTGGGCGAAGCTCATCGGGCGGCCTCGGCCAGGCGCTCCAGGTATCGGGCAAGCACGTCGACCTCGAGGTTGACGGCGTCACCCACCTGCCGCAAACCCAGGGTGGTGATCTCGAGAGTGTGCGGTATGAGAGCCACCTCGAAGGCTCCAGGTCCGGTCGCCGTGACGGTGAGACTCACTCCATCTACCGCAATCGAGCCCTTGAGGGCAATGTACCTGGCAAGAGACGGGTCGCATTCGATGCCGAACCGGACCTCGCCGTCGTGATGATCAACTCGGCTGATCGTCCCCACTCCATCGACGTGACCCAGGACGAAATGACCATCGAGCCTGGAGTCGGCTCGGAGCGAGCGTTCCAAGTTCACGCGATCAGCAGGAGCTAGGGCGCCGAGGTTGGTCCGGCTGAGGGTCTCCGGGATCACGTCCATCACCATCGAGGTCGGAGACACGACTGCCACGGTCAGGCACACCCCGTTCACGGCCAACGACTCGCCGACGGCGAGGTCACGGCCAAGCTCACCGGCCGCAAGGCTCAAACGAGCCCCGGCCGGCGAGGGTTCGATGGCGAGGACCGTGCCTGTGCCCTGGATGATGCCTGTGAACAACGTCAGATCTGGTCGGGTTCAGGTGCTGCGAGTCCATGACACCCGGAGGTCGGGGCCGAGCATCTTGACGTCCGTGATATCCACATCGATCGCGTCTTCCAGCGTAAACCAGGGAACCGCGAACAACCCCTTTCCGATTCCTGTTGCCAGCTTGCCGCCTAGGTAGAGGACACCCGAGTCGATCAGGCCCGCCTTGAAAAGCGACGAGACGATCGTGGCTCCGCCTTCCACCAACACCCCGAGGATTCCGAGCGATGGCAGCAGCCGGCTCATCTCACCGACGTCAGGAAGCCCGTCCGGGCCCGGCGGCACCAGCAGGGTGTCAATCGGTATGGGCGGCTCGGAGGTCGCCACCACCAGGGCGCTTCGATCCCAGATCTTGGCCTCGATCGGCAGAGGTCGCCGGCCGGCCACCACCACTGGCCGCGGCTGGGGGCCGTTCCAATTGGGAAGGCGGACGTCGAGGCCGGGGTCGTCGGACAGCAGCGTGCCTGCCCCGATCAGCACCGCGTCTGCTTCCGACCTCAGCCGGTGCGCATCGGCCCGCGCCCGCTCGCCTGTGATCCAGCGCGAGCTTCCCATCAACGCCGCAGTCTGTCCGTCGAGCGTCGCTGCCTGTTTGAGCATGAAGCGGCTCCTCCCGGTCCGGCGATGATGGAAATAGTCGGGGTCTATCGCTTCCCACCGGTTTGCATCTGGGTCCACCTCCACTGCGATGCCCGCTCGGCGCAGAGCCGCGATGCCGCCTCCACCCACCCGTTCATCCGGATCAACGGCTCCAACCACCACTCTGGCGATCCCGGCCGCGACGATGGCATCCGTGCATGGAGGAGTGAGCCCGTAGTGCACACATGGCTCGAGGGTCACGACCATCGTCGCCCCCTCGGAGGCCGGCCCGGCGGCAGCCAAGGCCTCTATCTCGGCATGTCGGGATCCCGGGCCCCGATGACTCCCCTCCCCCACAATCGACCCGGCTGCATCCAGGATCACGGCGCCCACGCGAGGGTTGGGATGAGTGTGATGGGAGCCGGCCAGTTGACCGGCGCGTTCCATTGCGGCCTGTTCGGCCCCCACGTCAGGTGGTACGACGATCGATCTCGTAGGAGGAGCCGGACTTCTTCTTGGCGAACTCCTTCATCTCGACGGCTACCGCCGAGGCCTCCCACTGGCTCTCGATCGCCCGGTTGAGGTTGGTGACGACACCTAGCGAGATGGAGACGACCGGGAACGCATAACGCTCACCTCGCCGGTCGATTACCTCGATATAGCCCCGCAGGGCGTCGGCGGTGTCATAGAAGTCGAGGATTCCATCATCGAAATGCTCGATGACGTGCTTGCAGAACTCCTCTGCATGTTCGGCCTCGAGCAAAGTCACGAAGTCGTCACCCCCGATGTGCCCGACGAACGAGTCGGGCTCGCCGACCTCTTCGGATGCCCTCCGCAGGCAACGTCCGAAGAAGCGGATGACCTCGTCTCCGCGCATGAACCCGTAGTGGTCGTTGAAAGCCTTGAAGTTGTCGAGATCGCAATGCACGAGAGCGAACTGCTGGCCGGACGCGATCGTCTTCTCGATCTCCTGCCCGATCCGGAAGTTGCCTGGCAAGCCGGTCAGGGGAGAGAGATCGCGCGCAGCCTGAGTGCGTCGAAGCACGGCCATGACCCTGGCCACGAGCTCGGCGACGTCGAACGGCTTGGTGATGTAGTCGTCTGCGCCGAGTTCGAGCCCGCGCACACGGTCCTCGGGCAGGCCACGGGCAGTCAGCAGGATGATCGAGGTGTTGCCGGTGGCCCCATGAGCCCTGATCCGGCGGAGGGCCGTGAGCCCGTCCATCCGCGGCATCATGATGTCGAGCAGGATCAGCTGGGGCGGGTCGGCGGTGGCCTTGTCAACCGCTTCCACCCCGTCGGTCGCCGTCTCCACCTCATAGCCCTCGAGCTCGAGGTTGATCTTGACCACCTGGAGGATGTCGGGGTCGTCGTCGACGACGAGGATTCGCTCACTCATGGCTCGACCGCCGCTCGCAACTCCTTGATGGCAACGACCGGGTCAGGTGCCCCGAAAACGGTCGTCCCGGCGACGAAGACGTTCGCTCCAGCGGCGCGTGCCAGTGCCGCCGTCTGCGGGTTGATACCACCATCAACCTCTATATCGACCGCCAACCCCCTCGAATCAACCCATGTCGCGACCTTCTCCAGCTTCGGAAGGGCCTCCGGCATGAAGGCCTGCCCGCCGAATCCGGGCACGACCGACATGACCAGCAGCAGGTCGCACAACTCGAGGAAGGGCTCGACCGATTCGACAGGGGTGGCAGGTGACACCACCAGCCCGAAGCGCAAGCCGAGCTCGCCCGCCAGACCGGCGGCGTCCACAGGATTGGGGACGGCCTCGATGTGGACGGTGATGAGGTCGGCGCCTGACTCGCGCAGGGGCTCCATCAGGGCGAGCGGGTTGTTGGTCATGAGGTGGCAGTCGAATGGCAGCGAGATGTGCGATCGCAGGGATGAGATCACCGGCATCCCGAAGCTGAGGTTGGGGACGAAATGTCCGTCCATGACATCCAGGTGGAGGAGGTCGGCGAAGGGTTCGATGAGGGCAAGTTCGGCCCCGAGCCGGGAGAAGTCTGCGGCGAGGAGCGACGGGGCGATCTGAACTCGTCGCACAGATCGAGTCTACCGAGCGGCCATCTGCGGACTCGTCGCGGCTACGAGGCAGACCCCGGCCTCGGGCGCCTCCCCCGCAGCCAATCGGCCGCGTTCATCGGCCTCCGTCCTTCCAGCTGGATGCGCAGTAGCTCGACCACGCCTCCGCCCGTGCCGCAGAGGAGCGCACCGCCGGCAGCCACCTCCAGGCTTCCCGGTGGCGATTGACCCTCAGCCACCCTGGCAGCCAAGACCTTGTGACGGGCGCCGTCGATGAACAGATAGGCCCCGGGGCGAGGGCCGAAGGCGCGCACTCTGCGAACGAAGGCCTCGGGTGGATCGTCCAGGCGTAGCCGCCGATCGGAGTCGCCCAGCTTGGGGGCGTAGGTGGCGTTTGACTCGTCCTGAGCCACGGGGATCAGGTCGCCGGCGAGAAACGGCTCCCAGCTTTGGCTGAGGAGCGCCGCAGCCCGGTCGGCCAGTTCGGCACTCAGCGATCCGCGGTCGGCGGACTCAGGTATCGGCATACGGGTCGAAGCCAGCACAGGCCCGCGGTCGAGCCCTTCGTCCATTTGCATGAGGCTGACCCCGGTTTCCTTGTCACCGCCAAGAAGGGCGGCGGTGACCGGTGAGGCCCCCCGCCACCTCGGCAGCAGGGAGAAGTGGAGGTTGAGGTGCCCCCGTCGGGGGACCTGCAATGCCTCCGGCCTCAGCAGCATGCCGAATGCCACCACCAGGCCGACCTCGGGCTGCTCGGGAAGGCTGCGAAGCGCTTCGGTCAGGGCCGCTGCCCCGTCCGGCTGGGCGACGGGCAGACCGGCCGCCAGTGCAGCTTCCTTGACCGCTGATGGCTGTGGACGGGCGGAGCGCCCCCGCGGGCGGTCCGGTCTGGTGATGACCAGGTTCACGTCGGCGATATTGCGCAGGACCGATAGGGCGGGAACGGCCTCGTCCGGCGTGCCGAGGAAGACGGCGCGCGTCACTCGAAGGCGGGCAATCCGAGCGCCTCTTCTCTGAGGACCCGGAGCGCCTGCTTGCGGACCTTGGAGGGGAGATGCTCCAACAGGAGCTTGCCATCGAGATGATCCAGTTCGTGTTGGAGGACTCGCCCCATGAGACCGTCACCGGAGTACTCCACCGGCTGGCCCGTGACGTCGACGCCGCGCACCGTGGCGAAGCCGGGACGGGTGATCTCCCAATAGTGGCCGGGCACCGACAGACACCCCTCGTCCCATTCCTCGACTTCCCTGGTCTCGAGGAGCTCGGGGTTGATGAGTACGCGTGCTCCTTCGCCGTCCTGCGCGTCGAACACCGCCACCCTGCGCGAGACCCCGATTTGAGGGGCCGCCAAGCCGACTCCGGGGGCGGCATACATCGTCTCGATCATGTCGTTCACGAGCTTCTCCAGCCGCTCGTCGAAGGTCGTGACCGCACCCGCTCGCATACGCAATACCGGGTCCCCGAAGACGCGGATCGGGTAGAGAGCCACGACCGGACAGTACCCGACGTCACAACTCCAGCGGGTCGGCGTCGATGCGCACGATCGTGCCCGAGTCGCGCCAGCGCTGCACGACGGGTCGAAGGCCGGTGCGGAGCATGTCGAGGCTGTTGCCTTGGGCGAGGAATCGAATCCCATGGCGCGTCTCGGCCGGCCCCAACAGGTCGATGCCGTCGTCGAGCTGGACCAAGGCCCGCCGCGGATCGGCCGGCACCTGACCCCGCAGCTCCACGATCATCAGCTCGCCAGCGGGCGGATAGCCGAGTTGGCGCCGGATGGCCAGCTCTGAATGCAGGAACGGAAGCGCCTTCCCGCTCTTGAGGGCGACCATGGCTGGATGGCCGGGCAGCGCGGTCTGCACTATCGCCCGCCGGGTTCCGCCTCGTCCGACTTTGCCTGCGACCCGCCCAAGGATGCGGATGGCTTCTTCGGCCGCGCGGAAGTGCGTGCCGAGCAGCAGCCCGTCGGCATCGACCACCCCCATCAGGTCCTGGATGGGGAGGGCGGCCAGGTCGGCTTCGCTCCCCACCTGTATCTCGGTGGCCGCCGGTGCGGCCCCGACCGATTGGGCTCCAAACACTCGGGTCAGGGTCTCCACGACCCGCTGCACGCCGGCCCCCAGTGGGCGAAAGCGCTCGGAGCCGCAATGGGCACATGGCCCCAGCACGGCCCCGCAACGAACGCAGCTGAGTCCTGGCTCGGGACGGGCGCCGCAGACCTGGCACCGGCGCACGTTGCGGCACTGGATGCAGACGAATGCCGGGGCGTATCCACGCCGGTGGGCAAATACGAATGCAGACTCCCCATTGGCCAACACCCGGCGCAACGCGGCGGCCAGGGTCGGAGAGATCAGATCCCGGCTCTGCTCATCACGGGTCCGATCCACGAGCTCGACCAGTCCCCAACTCCTGCCGGGAGCGGTGACCTCCTCGAGCCCGGATCCGAGGCACTCGATGCTCGGCGTCGGCCCAACAAAGGCCAGGTTGTGGGGAGTGGCGACAGCCCGCCTGGAAAGGAGCTCCCTCACAGCAACGGTCGGTGTCTGCCGCTCCTTCATAGCCCGGCGCCCCTCCTCGGTGGCAGCGGCGACACGGAGATCGCGAACCGGCCATGACGCCACCCGCGGGGTCCCGACCAGCGCCACCCCGGCGACGGTGGCGGCCATCTCCCAAGCCCTGGTGACCTCGGCGTCGGATCGATCATTGTCGACTGTCAACAAGTGGTCCCCCAGCAAGGGCCGCGCAGCCGTCTCCGCCATCGACACTTCGGCCCCCGTCGGCATCACGATCAGGCAGCCCCCGCCCGCCGCCATCACCGGGCCGGCCAGTCCGGCGATCCAGCCGAGATCGGCCGCCCGGCTCACATAGGCCAATCTGACCCCGGTTCCTCCGGCCGCGCTCCTCCGACCGAGAGCGTCCAGCCCGCCCGCGCCAGCCCCATCTAGGCGAGCAGGCAACAAACCCGGGTCGGGCCGGCGGGGACGATTGGGTGGCGCCGCCTTCTCGAGCAGAACCGAGACCGGTGCCACATAGTGATGGGCCGCCCACATCAAGACCTCCAAGAGCGGGGCGTCGAAGATCGGGATCGGGCTGGACACGGACGCGATCGGGCGCAGTCGCTCGGGCGATCGCTCCCCGATCTCGACCACGTGGCCACCAGTCCGCCGTCCACCCAGCGGGACCCTGACCGCCGTTCCCAATCCCACCGTCATGTGGTCGGGGATCGAATACCAGAACCCGGCATCGACCGCGAAGGTCGGAACGGCGGGAACGACCCGGGCGGCTCTGATGGGCTCTGGCTGGCTCAGAACTGTTCGGCGGCTGCGGCGAGGGCCTCGGCCTCCTCCGTTGACTCCCATGGGAAGCCCGGGCGACCGAAGTGACCGTAAGCGGAGGTTGGTCGGTAGACCGGCGCGCGCAGTCCCAGGCGCTGGAGGATGGCGGCCGGCCGGAAGTCGAAGTATTCGCCCACCAACTTGTCGAGGCGCTCGGGGGCGATGTTGGCGGTGCCAAAGGTGTCGACATGGATGGAGAAGGGGGCGGCCTGGCCGATGGCATATGCCAGCTGAACCTCGCATCGCCTTGCCAGACCCGCGGCCACGACGTTCTTGGCGGCGTGGCGGGCGGCATAGGCCCCCGATCGATCCACCTTGGTGGGGTCCTTCCCCGAGAAGGCACCCCCACCGTGACGGGCATATCCCCCATAGGTGTCGACGATGATCTTGCGGCCAGTGAGGCCGGTGTCGGCCGGAGGCCCGCCGACCTCGAAGTTGCCGGAGGGGTTGATGAGAACGGCGACATCTCCTGCCAGCAGGTCGTCAGGTATGACCCGTTCGACCACCTCGGCCCGGAGATCAGCGGCCATCGCCTTCGAGTCGACCCCGGGGGCGTGGTGGGCGGAAATCAGAGCCGAGGTGACTCGAAGCGGCCGGTCTCCTTCGTACTCGACCGTCACCTGGGTCTTGCCATCGGGGCGCAAATAGCCGAGCAACCCCTCACGCCGCACCGCGGCGAGCCTCTCGGCCAGGCGATGGGCGAGTTGAATGGGAAGTGGCATCAGTTCGCTCGTCTCGTCTACCGCGAATCCGAACATGATCCCTTGGTCACCGGCCCCCAGCGCATCAAGGGGATCCTGGGAGCCAGACCGATCTTCGAGGGATCGTGTCACGCTGGCGGCGATGTCCGGGCTCTGGCTGTGGACGAGCGACTGGACACGTATCGTGTCGGCCGAGAACTCTGGGTCGAAGTCATAGCCAAGGTCGGCAACTGTCGACCTGGTGAGAGCTTCGATGTCTATCACCGCCTGCGAAGAGATCTCTCCGGCGACGACGGCGACACCGGTCGTGACCATTGATTCACAGGCGACCCGGCCCATCGGATCCTGAGCCAGGACGGCATCGAGAACCGAGTCGGAGATGGCGTCTGCCACCTTGTCGGGATGACCCTCCGTGACCGATTCAGAAGCGAAGTACCAGCGCCGCATGGATTGAGAGGTTACCGCCGCCGGCCCATCTGCCCACCCACCAGATCGAGCAATCGCCTGGCGATCTCGACCTTGGAGGCCAATGGCCACTCCTCCATCTCCCCTCCCTTGAACACGATCGTGACCCGATTGGTGTCGACCGCAAATCCGGCATCCGGCGCGGTGACGTCGTTGGCCACGAGCAGGTCCACTCCCTTGGCGGCGGCCTTGCCGGCGATCCGCTCGAGCCCGCCTGCCTCTGCAGCGAAACCAACCAGGAAGGGAGGCGGCGACCTCCGTGCCACCTCGGCAAGCACATCGGGCGTCGGTTCGAGAGCGAGATCGGGAGGGCCGTCGGCCCGGGCCAGTTTCCCGTCAGATGGCCGGGCCGGGCGGAAGTCGGCCACCGCGGCAGCCATCACGGCCACGTCTGCCTCGATGCCGGCCACTGCCGCAGCCATCTCCTCCGCCGACTCGACCCTCACCAGCTTCACCGAAGGATGGGCAGCGAGATCCGAGGTGGTGACCAGCGTGACGTCGGCTCCTCGGGTGGCTGCCTCGGAGGCGACGGCATGGCCCATCTTTCCGGACGACCGGTTGCCGATGAACCGCACCGCATCGATGGCTTCCCTGGTCCCGCCGGCCGTCACCAGTACCCGTACCCCCTGGAAGTCACCGGCAAGCATCTCCTCCACCACGCCTAGGATCTCATCTGGCTCCGCCATCCGGCCGATGCCCTCGTCCCCTCCCGCCAGGTCGCCGCTGACTGGGCCCACGATGATGTGGCCATCACCCCTCAGCACGTCCAGGTTCCTGCGGGTGGCGGGGTGCTCCCACATCTCGGTGTGCATGGCAGGAGCCAGGACCACCGGCGCCCGCGTGGCCAGCAGGACGGCAGAGAGGACTTCGGTGGATGCACCGCCTGCCAGCCGCGAGAGGGTGGCGGCGGTGGCAGGAGCGACGACCACCAGGTCGGCCCACCTGCCAAGGTCGGTGTGGGGGCTCACCAGGTCCTGTCCGAAAAGAGACGTCACGACTTTGCGCCCGGTGACGGCAGCGAAGGTCTGGGCGCCCACGAAGTTCTGCGCCTCCTGGGAGAGCACAACTTCGACCTCGGCCCCGGCCTCGATCAGGAGGCGGCAGAGATAGACCGACTTGTAGGCGGCGACCCCGCCGGACACCCCCAGCAGGATGCGCCGGCCGCGAAGCATCAGACCTCGGTGCGCTCGACCGAGACCCGCCCCTCGGCGATCTCCTCCATCGCAATGGTCAGTGGCTTGCGAGAGAGGGAGTGGACCTGCGGCGGCACGTACTCGCCGATTCCGACTCCGAGCTGGCTGAAGTAGGAATTGATCTGGCGGGCGCGTCGGGCAGAAACCACCACCGTCGCGAAACGGTTGCCGATGTTGTCGATTACTTCTTCGATCTTCATGGTGTTTCCTGGCTGGATTGGCCCCCAGGATACCTGGCCATGACTCGATCCAGCTCCGCGATCGCCTGACCGAGGTCATGGTTCACCACGACATGGTCGAATTCGTCGACTGCGGCCAGCTCCTCCCTGGCTATCGCCAGGCGGCGGGCAATAGCCTCCGGTGAGGTGTCACCCCGGCCTCGCAGCCGGGTCTCGAGCACATCTGGGGTAGGAGGCGCGATGAACACCAGAACCGCCTCAGGGAAGGCGCTCCGGACCTGCCGGGCCCCTTGCACCTCGATCTCAAGCACAACGTCGCTCCCGGCGGTCAGGGCATCCTCCACCGGGCGGCGCGGGGTGCCGTAGTAATCGTCTCCGTAGGTAGCCCATTCGAGTAGCTCGCCTTCGGCAATCATCCGCTCGAAGCCGGCCCGATCCACGAAGAGGTAGTCGACACCTTCGGTTTCGCCGGGCCGGGGCGACCGGGTGGTGGCGGATACCGAGAAATGGAAAGACCGCAGACGAGCCAGCCCGTCCACGATCGTCGACTTGCCGACTCCAGAAGGGCCGGAGACGACGAAGAGCCGGCCGCTTTCCTCAGCCGAGTTCGCTGAGGAGCGCGGCACGCTGCCTTTCGCCCAGCCCGCGCAACCGGCGGTTGTCGGCGATGCCGTTGGCTTCCATCAGCCGCTTGGCCTTGATCTTGCCCATGCCAGGCAGGGCAGCCAGAGCGGCTTCGACCTTGAGGCCTGCGATGGTGTCGTTGCTGTCGGCACGATTCAGCAGTTCGGCGAAGTCGACCGATCCGGTCTTGAGCAGTTCCTTGACCTCGGCGCGCACTCGGCGAGCTTCGGCCGCCTTGGCCAAAGCAGCCTGTCGCTGTTCCGGGGTGATCGGGGGTGGTTGAGGCATCGTCTCCCTCCTTGGGGAGATCGTATCGCGTCAGATCGCCGGATTCGGCCTTCTTGTGAAAGCGATTGCGTATACCACCAGCCCCAGGGCGCTTGCTGCAGCGAGGTTGGCGAGCCAGTGGAAGCCCGCTGCCTGCTTGATGATGCCCGAGACGAGACCGGCGACTGCTGCCGCCAGGCCAAGCAGCAGATCGGAGCCGCCCTGGACGTTCACTCTCATGGACTCGGACACCGAATCGACCAGCAGCGCACTGGACGAGATCAGGCAGAAGTTCCAGCCCAACCCAAGCAAGAACAAGCCGGCGAAGAGAAGAGCAGGGACATATCCCGCTGCTACCGAGGCGACGGTCCCGATCGTGATGATGGCTCCCCCGTAGCCGATTGTCCTGACCCTCCCCCATGCATCGCTCCAGCGCCCGACCAATGGGGCGAGCCCGAACATCCCGGCGATGTGGGCGGCGATCACGAAGTAGGAGAGGTCCGCCTGGCCGTGATCACGCATGTGAGCCGGCGTCATCGCCATGACCGCAACCATCACCACCTGAGACACGGCCAGCGCCACCAGCGCCAAACGCGCGGCTGGTATTCGGATCGCGGCGGCCAGGCCCGCCAACGGCCGGCGGTCGGGAGCAGATGCTCCCCGGCCGGGGAACCCGAGGACGGCAAGCGGGTCGGGCCGCAGCCGGATCAGGACGATCAGGCCCGCGACCGAGAAGAAGACAACTGCCATCACCATTGGTCCCACATAGGTTCCCAACCCGTATGACTCCCCCAGCCTTTGCTCCCAGGGTCCCAGCAGTGGCGCCAGGATCCCTCCCAAGGCTCCCAGCCAGACGACACTGGCGATATCGCGGCCTCGGTGATCCGGCTGGGCCAGGTCGGCCGCCGCGAACCTGCCCTGATAATTGGCGGCCTGGCCGGCGCCGAAGGCGACCAGCGAGAGGAGCAGTAACACGAAGGTCCCGGCTTGAGCGCTGGCGACCACCCCGAGGGCGCCGACGATACCGACCGAGTAACCGGCGACCATTCCTGGACGGCGGCCTCGCTGGCTCATGATGGCGGCAAGAAGCGGGGCGGCCAAGGCTGAGCCGATCGAAATGGTTGCGACCGGCAGCCCAGCCAAGGAGTCGCCTCCCAGGATCTCGGCCGCCACAAGGCCGATGGCTGCCACCGCTGAGGCCACGGCTCCGCTGCCAACCGCATTGGAGGCCATCAGAGTGTGAACCGTCCTGTTCTGGACCTCGTCGGTTGTCAACCTGGTCCGCTGTAACTCATCCACCAGTCGCCGCCCCTTCGAGCTGGCGGCGGATGCTCCGCGCGGCCTCTTCCGGATCTGGACTTGCGATGATCGGGCGTCCGACCACGACGTAGTCGGCGCCGCGGCGGGCCGCTTCCTCCGGGGTGGCCACCCTGGCCTGGTCCCCCGCGTCGGCGCCGGCAGGCCTCACTCCTGGTGTGAACCTGGTGAGCCCTGGCGCGACCTGGGCAACATCACCCAGCTCACGCACCGCGCACACCACTCCCTCAGCCCCGGCGGAGGCGGCGAGGCGTGCCAGCCGCGCCACCTGGCTGCCCGGGCTCCCCGATACGCCGGTCTGAGCGAGGTCGGCGGCATCGAGGCTGGTGAGCACGGTCACTGCCAGGATCCCGGCTTCGTGCCCGTCGGCGCCCCTTGCGAGCCCTCGCGTGGCCGCTTCGATCATCGGCCCGCCCCCAGAGGCATGAACGGTCAGCCAGCGGGCTCCATAGGCGCCAAGTCGGCTGGCGGCGGCTTCGACGGTGTTGGGGATGTCGTGCAGCTTTGCGTCGACAAACACTGGCAGGCCCAGCTCGCGCACTGCTCCGATGACGGCTGGCCCGGGTCCGGCCAGCAGCTCCAGTCCCACTTTGAAGCCGTCGACTATCGGTCGAAGCTTGTTGGCCAGGGTGAGAGCTTCAGCCGCCTGAGCCACGTCCAACGCCACTATGAGGCCGGTCACCACGGCCGCACCGCCCCCACGAGGTCGGCGATGCGAGCCACCCCCTGTGCCAGGCAGAAGCGCGTCAACTCGCCGGTGATCCGTTTCGCCGCTCTGGGCTCGGCGAAGTGAACGGTGCCAAGCCCCACCGCTGAGGCGCCCGCCAGCAGATACTCGACTACGTCCGCTCCGGTGGTAACACCTCCACAACCGAGGATCGGGAGGTCGGGATGCGACTGCCTCACCTCCATTACGCATCGGATGGCGACCGGCTTCAAGGGGGGGCCGCTCAGCCCGCCGACCCCGATCGACAGACGCGGCCTGCGGGTCGATGGGTCGATCGCAGCGCCCAACTGGGTGTTGGAGATCACCACCCAGTCTGCACCGGAGTCTCGGCACGCCCCCGCTACCGCCGAGATGTCCTGAGTGTTCGGCGCCAGCTTGGCTCCCACCGGCACGCCGGCTCCAAGCGCGGATCGTACGGTGCCCATCACCGCCGAAGACAGCCCTGGGTCGAGGGCGAACATCCGCTCATCCTCGAGGTTGGGACAAGAGAGGTTGATCTCGACCGCGGCCACGCCCGCCTCGGCCAGACGCACGGCAACGTGCGCGAATTCGTCGGGTGTGCGACCGACCGCTGAGCCCCAAACCGGGACGTCCAGCCGGGGCATTAGCGGGGCGACCTCATCTACCCATGCATCGATCCCTGGGTTCTGGATCCCGATCCCGTTCAACATCCCGTCGCCGACCGCCGCCAGACGAGGTGCAGGCCGGCCCGGCCATGGGTCCCGGCTGACCGACTTGGCAACCGCCGCCCCGTAAAAGCCGAGAGTTCCAAAGCCGGCAAACTCATGGACCGCCCCGAAGGTGCCCGCGGCCGCCACCAGCGGGGTCCGCAATGTCAGCGGGCCCAGGCTGGTGGTCAGGTCGAGCTCTGCCATTCCTGGAGGGATTGGGGTCGAAGCGTGGCGGCCGGACCAGACCTGAGGCTGCGGGCGACGGCCAGTGCCCCCTGGACAGTCGTCACGCAGGGCACCCCGTGACGGTGGGCGGCCCTGCGAATGAGGCGACCATCAGAACGGGCCCTGCCCCCACGAGGAGTGTTGATGACCAGTTGGACCCGGCCCGCTTCGATACGGCTGGGGGCATCGTCAGGCCCCTCCCCGACCTTGTCGACCACCTCAGCCTCTATTGCGTGATGGGACAGGAAGCGGGCGGTGCCCGGCGTCGCCACCAGTTTGAACCCGAGAATGGCGAAGGCCTGGGCGGCGGCCAGCCCCACCGGCTTGTCACGGTCGGCCAGCGACATGAAGACAGTTCCCTCGCTGGGAAGGACATGGCCGGCGGCCAGTAGTGCCTTGGCGTATGCCACTCCCACATCCGAAGCAATGCCCATCACCTCGCCGGTCGAGCGCATCTCCGGGCCCAGAACCGTGTCCTCCTCGGGAAAGCGATCCCAAGGGAGAACCGCTTCTTTGACGGAGACGAAGCCCGAGCCGGCTGGGGGCAAGATGCCTTCCCCTCGCAGGTCCTCGATCGTGGCCCCCATCATCACCCTGGCCGCCAGCTTGGCCAGGGGCACTCCGGTCGCCTTGGAGATGAACGGCACGGTGCGTGAAGCCCGGGGGTTGGCTTCGAGAACGAAAACCTCATCGCCTTTGACCGCGAACTGAATGTTGATCAGCCCCCGAACCTCCAATGCCCTCGCCAGCTCTTCGGTCGCAAGAACGATCTGTTTGCTGGCGGCCTCGGAGAGCGTCGGCGGCGGGGTTACGCAGGCCGAGTCGCCGGAGTGGACGCCTGCCTCCTCGACGTGCTCCATGATCCCCCCCACCAGCAGCTCGGCTCCGTCGAAGATGGCGTCGACATCGACTTCGATGGCGGCCTCGAGGAAGCGATCGATCAGGAGCGGCCCCTTGGTGGTCTCGGCTTCGGCCGGGTCTCCATAGAGGTCATGAAGGTATGAGGCCAACTCGTCGTAGCTGTAGATCACCCGCATCTTGCGGCCGCCGAGGACGAACGAGGGCCTGACCAACACCGGCAGGCCCACCCGGTCCACCACCTCTTCCGCTTCTGCCGCAGACGAGGCGACGTCATGGGGAGGGAGGTTCAAGCCGAGCCTGCGGCAAAGAGCAGAGAACTGCCGTCGATCCTCGGCCATCTCGATGGAGGCGGGGGTTGTGCCGGCGATCCTGACGCCCGCAGCCTCCAGCGGCCGGGCGAGGTTGAGCGGGGTCTGACCGCCAAGTTGGACGATGACCGCCTCTGGCTTCTCGGCCGCCACCACCGCCAGCACGTCCTCGGTCGTGAGCGGCTCGAAGTAGAGGCGCTGGGAAGTGTCGTAGTCGGTGGAGACGGTCTCCGGATTGCAGTTGACCATCACCGTCTCGTATCCCGCCTCGGCCAAGGCGAAGGCCGCGTGCACGCAGCAGTAGTCGAACTCGATGCCCTGCCCGATCCGGTTGGGGCCGGAGCCCAGGACCACCACCCGCGGCCGGTCGGCCGGCGGGACCTCGTCCTCCTCCTCGTAGGTGCCGTACAGGTATGGGGTCTGGGCGGCGAACTCGGCGGCACATGTGTCGACGGTCTTGAAGGTTGTGATCACCCCCTCCTGCAGGCGCCTGGAGCGCACCTCCTCGTCGGTCAGGCCCCACAGGTATCCGAGCTGGCGATCGGAGAACCCTGCCCGTTTGGCCGCCTTCAGGGTGATCCTGGTGGGAACTCCGGCCTCGAGCTCTTCTCGTAGCTTGACGATCCCGTCGATCTCACTGATGAACCATGGATCGATGGCCGATTGGGCCGCCACCGCATCCACCGACTGGCCCCGGCGCAGAGCCTCGCCCACTTGGAAGATCCGGGCCGGAGTGGGGAGCCCGATCGCTCTCCAGAGATCCTCATCCGACAGGCCGGTGGCCGCCACCTCCCCCGGGTCGGCGTTCAGGCCGAAGCGGCCGTTCTCGAGGCTTCTGAGCGCTTTCTGAAGGGCCTCGGGGAAGGTCCGGCCGATCGCCATGGCCTCTCCCACCGACCGCATGGAGGTGCCGAGGACGTTTGGCACGTTGGGGAACTTGGCGAAGTCGAAGCGCGGCACTTTCACCACGACGTAGTCGAGGGCAGGCTCGAACGAAGCCGGGGTGGCTCCGGTTATGTCGTTGGGAATCTCGTCAAGCGTGTACCCGACCGCCAGCAGCGCCGCGATCTTGGCGATCGGGAATCCGGTTGCCTTGGAGGCGAGCGCCGATGACCGCGACACCCGGGGGTTCATCTCGATGACGACCCGTCGGCCGGAAGCGGGGTCGACCGCGAATTGCACGTTCGAGCCGCCGGTCTCCACCCCGATCGCCCGCAACACCTCGATCCCCTCGGTTCGCATCTCCTGATACTCACGGTCCGACAGGGTCTGAATCGGAGCCACCGTTATCGAGTCGCCGGTGTGGACTCCCATGGGGTCGAGGTTCTCGATGGAACACACGATCACCGCGTTGTCCGCACGATCCCGCATCACCTCGAGCTCGAACTCCTTCCACCCCGCCACCGACTCCTCGACAAGCACCTCGCCGATTGGAGAGGTGGTCAGCCCGCGATCGACCAGGTCGTTGAACTCATCGGGGTTGGCGGCGATCCCCGTCCCTCCGCCACCGAGGATGTAGGAGGGGCGGATCATCAGCGGATAGCCGAGCTCGGCGGCGATCCGCCTGGCCTCTGCCGCGGACCGGGCGTAGCCAGCCCGCGGCACTGCCAGCCCTGCATCCTCCATCACCTGCTTGAACCGGCCCCGATTCTCCGCCCGCTCGATGGCCTCGACATCGGCTCCGATCAGCTCCACCTCGAATCGGTCGAGCACGCCCAGGCGATGAAGGGCGGTAGTGACGTTCAGGGCGGTCTGGCCCCCCAAGGTTGGAAGGAGGGCATCCGGCCGCTCACGTTCGATGATCCCGGCCACGACTTCGGGGGTGATCGGCTCGATGTAGGTGGCGTCGGCAAACTCGGGATCGGTCATGATCGTCGCCGGGTTGGAATTGACCAGGACCACTCTCAGGCCCTGCCGTCTGAGCACCTTGGCGGCCTGGGTGCCCGAGTAGTCGAACTCGCATGCCTGCCCGATCACGATCGGGCCAGACCCGATCAGCAGCACCGTTCGGAGGTCGTCTCGCAGCGGCAATCAGACCTCCATCAATTCGAGGAACCGGTCGAACAGAGCAGAGGCCTCGTGAGGGCCTGGCGCCGCCTCCGGGTGGTACTGGACCGAGTATGCGGGGACCTCCAGGCACCTGAGGCCTTCGAGGCTGCCATCGTTCAGGTTCTGGTGGGTGGGCTCGACGGGCCCGAAGTCGGTCTCGACTCGTTCGGGAAGCATGTCGGCCGAGGCCAAGCTGCCGCTGCTGGCTGGGCGGTTGGAGGAGGCGAGGCTCCAGAGATCGACAGCAAAGCCATGGTTCTGGCTGGTGATCTCGACCCGTCCGTCACCGAGGCGGCGGACCGGGTGGTTCCCACCATGGTGGCCAAAGGGGAGCTTGAACGTCCTCGCACCCAGTGCCAGTCCAAGCACTTGATGGCCGAGGCAGATGCCGAAAACCGGCACCTTGCCCAGGACCCCTCGGAGCGCGTTGGAGGCTTCGTGCAGCGGCTCGGGATCCCCTGGCCCGTTGGACAGGAACAGCCCGTCCGGTTCGAGCGAGAGGATCTGCTCTGACGAGGCCGATGACGGCAGCACCACTACCTCCAGGCCCAATCGGGTCAGGTGGGCAAGGATGTCGCGCTTGATACCGAGGTCGATGGCCGCCACCAGCCCCCGTCGCTCCCCCACCGCCTCGACCCGGTATGGCTCCTTGGTGCTGACCACCGAGGCGAGATCGAGTCCCGTCATCGGCGGTGCGGCAGCAGCAGCCTCTCGCAGATCCGACTCACTCAAATCGCTGCCCATGGCGGCAGGCATGGCTCCCTTCGACCTGATGTAACGGGTGAGCCTGCGGGTGTCGATCTCGGCCAGGGTCACGAGCCCGTGCGCCGCCAGGAACTCTCCGTAACTCCCCTCGCTCCTCCAGCCGGTGGGTGAGTTGGTGAGCGATCGGACCAGCAGCCCGGCCGCGGCCGGCGCAGGCGACTGCATGTCGGCCTCGGCAACGCCGTAGTTGCCGATGTGAGGCATCGTCATGACCACCAACTGACCGGCATAGGAAGGGTCCGAGATCACCTCTTGGTATCCGGTCATGGTCGTGTTGAAGACGACCTCACCGACGGCCATCCCCTCGGCGCCTACGGAGACTCCGGCGAAGGCATCGCCTTCGGCGGTCACCAGCAGCCCGCCGGCCTTCATGCTCTCGCCTCGACCGTGCTGTGGGTGACCTTGCCCTCCCAAATGGTGTGCATCACACGGCCCCGTAATTCGGCTCCGAGGAACGGCGAGTTTGCGGACTTGGAGATGAAGGAAACCGGGATCCAGTCCTGTCCTGGAGCGAACACGACGAGGTTGGCAGGCCCTCCCGGCTCTACCGGGAGCCCATGCCGTTGCAGGCGGGCGATGCGGGCGGGAGCCGTGGACATTCGGTCGAAGAAGACTTCGGGAGTCGGACTGAGAGCAGTATTGACGGCGGCGGCCGCGGTCTCGAGGCCGATCACCCCGCGAGGGGCTTCTTCGAACGGGACCTCGCACTCGTGAGGGGCATGGGGGGCGTGATCGGTGGCCACCGCGTCGATCACTCCGCCAGCCACCCCACTGCGCAGAGCCTCGAGGTCGGCGATGCCGCGCAGTGGTGGATACATCTTGTAGGTGGGATCCAGGCTTCGCACGGTGGCGTCGTCGAAGGTCAGATGATGCGGAGTGGCCTCCGCTGTCACCGGCAGACCCTCCGCCTTGGCGCGGGCGATCAGATCGACGCTGCCGGCGGTGGAGAGGTGCATCGCGTGATAGGCGACGCCCGTGAGCCGCACCAGGGCGAGATCCCGAGCCAGGATCGACTCCTCGGCCAGAGCCGGGATGCCGCCGATACCAAGCAGTGAGGACACCGCCCCTTCGTGCATGTGTCCGCCATCCGAGAGTCCCGTGTCCTCGCAGTGCTGGGCGATGACCCCGCCTCTCCCCGCCAGGTACTCCATCGCCGCCCGCAGCAGCCCGGAGTTGGCAAGGCAGTTGCCATCGTCGGTGAAGATGCGGGCTCCGGCCTCCCAGAGCTCGTCGAGATGGGCGAGGTATTCGCCGTTGCGTCCGGCGCTGATGGCCCCGGCGACGGCGACCTCACACAGACCGGCGGATCGGCCCTCGGACGCAACGAACCTGGCCACCGCTCCCGAGTCGACGGCAGGCTCGGTATTGGGCATCGCCAGCACCGCCGTGTAGCCACCGGCGGCGGCTGCCCTGCTCCCGCTGGCAATGTCCTCTTTCCATTCAAACCCAGGCTGCCGCAGATGGGTGTGGAGGTCCACGAGGCCGGGACCCACCCAGCAGCCGCTGGCATCAATCTCGGAGTCGGCCTGCAGATCGAGCCCGATCGCCGTCACCCCATCTCCCTCGACCAGCACGTCCGCATTCACCATGCCCGACCCGGTGAGCACCAACCCGCCGCGAATCAGCAAGCTCACAGCTGCCCCCCCGATAGCCGGAAGAGCACTGCCATCCGGACCGCCACTCCCACGCCGACCTGCTCGACGATGAGCGAACGGGGATCGTCGGCGACCGCCCCCGCCAGCTCGACACCGCGGTTGATGGGCCCGGGATGCATGACCACGGCTTCACTCGGCAGTCGGGCTAGGCGATCCAGGTCCATTCCATAACGAGCGGCGAACTCCGATGACGAAGGCAGGCCACTCGTAGCCCCGCGCTCGGACTGGACCCTCAGCAGATAGATGACGTCGCTGTCAGGCAGCTGGGGCTCGAGGTCGGCAGTGGCGGTGACCGGGAACATCTCGAGCGAAGGAGGAAGCAGCGTGGCGGGCGCCACCCATGTGACGCTGGCGCCCATGGCGGTGAAGGCGAAGGCATCCGAGCGGGCCACCCGCGAGTGGCGGATGTCACCAACCACCGACACTCGCAACCCGTCGAGCTTGCCGAACCGGCGCCGCAGCGCCAGGCAGTCGATCAGCGCCTGGGTCGGATGCTGGTGGGCACCGTCGCCGGCATTCACCACCGGGCAGTCGACCCATTCGGCGATGCGGTGTGCCGCTCCCACCGCCTGGTGACGCACAACCATCAAGTTGCATCCCATCGCTTGCAGGGTCAGGGCTGTGTCCTTGAGGCTCTCGCCTTTCGAGACAGAGGAGGTCCCAGGGTTGAAGGTCATCACATCCGCCGACAGAGCTTTGGCTGCCCGCTCAAACGAGAGCCGGGTCCTGGTCGATGCCTCGAAGAACATCGTGGCGACGGTGGAGCCGCGCAGCGCCGGCACCTTGGGGATGTCCCTCTCCAAGACCTCCATGAAGCTCTCGGCTGTGTCGAGAATCTCCTCGATCTCCTCGCGGGGCAGGCCCTCGACGGTCAGCAGGTGACTCATAGAGCTCGTTCCACCCAGACTCCGGTGTCGCCGTCGACGGCGCCCACCTTTACTGTGACTCGCTCGTCGAGCGATGTCGGCAGGTTCTTGCCGATGTAGTCAGGGCGGATCGGCAGCTGGCGGTGGCCCCGGTCCACCAGCACCGCCAACTCGATCGAGGCGGGCCTGCCGAGATCGGATACGGCGTCGAGTGCAGCCCGGATCGTCCTCCCGGTGAACAGGACGTCGTCCACCAGCACGACCGTTCGGTCGTTGGGATCGACCGGCAGGGATGTCCGGCCGAGCCGGGTGGTGGGGCGGCGGCCCAGGTCGTCCCGATAAGGCCCGATGTCGATCTCACCCACCGGAACCGGCTCGCCGAGCTCGGAGACGGCTGCGGCCAGGGCAGAGGCAAGAGGGACGCCCCGGGTGTGAACGCCGAGAAGAATCAGACCGTCGGCGCCCCGATGGCGCTCGAGCATCTCGTGGGCGATCCGCTTGATCGCCCGGCCGACATCGGCCTCATCCATGACCTGTGGCACTTCGCTCCTTCCCGGCCTCTCTGGACCGGACTTAAAGGCGGGGGCGAGGCTAGCAGCCGTCCCCTCCGACTCGGTCAGCCAGACTCGGGCGGGGTAGAGGCACCCGTTTGTTCGGCCAGCGTGGCAAGCACTCCGTTGACGAATGCCCCGCTCCGCTCGGTGGAGTACTCCTTCGCCAACCGAACGGCTTCGGAGACGACCACTGCCGCCGGAGTTCGAGGCCGGTGGCGCAGCTCGAAGACGCCGAGCCTGAGAATGGCCCTGTCCACCACCGGCATGCGCTCCAGTCTCCAGTGCTCGGAGACCGTGTCGATGGCTTCATCCAGCTCGTTCCGATGCTCGATCACCCCGGCCACGAGCGCGGCCGCTTTGGGAGGGAGGTCTGTGGGGGGTTCCGTGCTCCCCCTCAGGTCCAACTCATACAAGGCGGCCACTGCCAGGTCGCGTGCGTCGGTGCTCACACCCTGGTGATGTACTCGCCTGAGCGAGTATCGACTTTCACGCGGTCGCCTTGGTTGACGAACAACGGGACCTGCACGACCAGCCCGGTCTCCACTGTCGCCGGTTTGTATGCCCCGGAGACCCGGTCGCCTCGCACCCCGGGCTCGGTGTAGGTCACTTCCATCTCGACCGAGGCCGGCAACTCCACCGATATCGGTTTGCCCTTGTACAGCGCAAGAGTGACAGTGGAGCCGTCGGTCAGGAAGCTGACCGCCTCCCCGACCTCGGCTGGGCTCATCGCCATCTGCGAGAAGTCCTCCAAGCTCATGAAGTGCAGGCCCAGGTCGTCCTTGTAGAGGAACTGATGCTCCCGGCGCTCGATGATGGCCTGAGAGACGTCCTCGCCGGCCCGGAAGGTGCGGTCGAGCACTTGCCCGGTCTCGATGTTGCGCAGCCGCATGCGGACGAACGCCCTCCCCTTCCCCGGCTTGACATGCTGGTACTCGATGATGGTGAAGATGCCGTCCCCGAGGTCGAGGGCCATCCCCGGCCGACAGTCGTTGGTGGAAACCATGTGTCTTGCTCCTGGTGGCCCTACCTGTAGGAAGGTGTGCGGTCAGCTGTCAATTCCGATGGCGGACAGAGCCGGTTCGATCTCGGCGAAGTCGACCGGAACCAGCATCGGCCGGCCGAGATCGGCCAGCAGCACCATCCGCAGCCCCGATTCGTCCTTCTTCTTGTCCAACGCGAGCAGGTCGATGACGGCGCCGGCTCGGATCCCGGGGACCGCCAACGGGAGCCCGTGGAGGCGCAGGCACGCCTCGATCCTCGCCAGAGCCTCGAAGCCCAGTCGCTCAGCCGACAGGTGGCCGGCTGCCACCATCCCGACCGCAACGGCCTCGCCGTGGGTCAGGGACCCTGCTCTCTCCACGGCATGGCCGATGGTGTGTCCGAAGTTGAGGATCGCCCGGCGCCCATCCAGGTCGTAGGGGTCGTCGACGATCACGGCCAGCTTGGTGGAGATCGCTGCCCTCACCAGAGCCTCCAGATCAAGCGATGAGTCGGGCCCTTCGAGCTCGCCGAAGAGGGCAGGGTCGGCTACGAGGCCGATCTTGATGATCTCGGCCAGCCCGTCCCGAAGCCGATCTGGGGGAAGGGCCCGCATGATCTCCAGGTTGACGAGCACCCGGGACGGATCCCAAAAGGTTCCCACCAGGTTCTTGCCGGCTCGATCGATCCCGGTCTTTCCCCCGATGGCGGCGTCGACCGCGGCAAGCAACGTGGTCGGGATCTGCACCACCTCGATGCCCCGCATCCAGGTGGAGGCGACGAACCCGGCCAGGTCGGTGGCCGCTCCCCCTCCGAGGCCAACGATGGTGTCGAGCCGGCCGATGAGGGACCGTTCGAGGACGTCATAGACATCCGACACGACCTGGAGGTGCTTGGCCTCCTCGCCGTCCGGAATGTCCACCGTGACCACCTCGTATGCACCCAATCGTGTCAAGACAGAGCCCGCCAGGTGAGCCGCTCCCGGCTGCAGGATCAGAGCCACCCTTCTCCTTCCGGTGCGCTCCGGCAGCAATGGATCCGGCAGCCCGGATCCGATCCATATCTCGGCCGGCGACCTCACGACGGCAGCTTCCTCTGGACTTCGGCCACGACCTGGGCAGGTGAGAGGCCGTCGGTCTCCACCCGCAGGTCGGCGGCGCCCGCATACGAGTCCTCCCGTGCCTCGAGCAGGCCGTGCAGGGTTGCCACCCGGTCCTTGGCTCCGTCGAGGAGAGGTCGGTCGGCTACGCCCAACCGCGCGGCAAGGGTTGCGGGCGAAGCGCGCAGCCAGATCACCACGCCGCTGCCCTTCATCCGGGTGACGTTGTCGGGGCTGGTCACCGCTCCCCCGCCGGTGGCAACCACGCCGGCCGCCGATGCCAGCTCGGCGACGGCCTCGGACTCGAGACGCCGAAAGCCGGCCTCGCCTTCCTCGGCAAAGATCCTCGCAATCGAGCGACCGCTGTGGCGTTCCACCCACTCATCGGTGTCGTGGGACTCGACTCCCAATGCCTCAGCCAGCCGTGGGGCAACTGCGGACTTCCCCACTCCCAGCATCCCGATCAGCCAGAGCGGCATCATCGCTCCAGGCGACGCAGATAGGCCGCGTGGGCGGCCATGAAGTCGTCGA
Source organism: Acidimicrobiia bacterium (assembly GCA_036555105.1). Classification (GTDB taxonomy): domain Bacteria; phylum Actinomycetota; class Acidimicrobiia; order Spongiisociales; family ZC4RG35; genus DATBMA01. Next base: position 46,108 of record DATBMA010000023.1, on the reverse strand, counting down.
CGGTGTCGCCTCCGAACATTCGCTGGGCCTCGGAAGCCAGCACCAGCGCCGTCATCTGCTCCGCTACGACTCCGGCTGCCGGCACAGCGCAAACGTCCGAGCGTTCGAAGAACGCCTGAGCAGGCTCCCCGGTGGCGACATCGACCGTGCCAAGGCCCTTGCGCAGCGTTGAAAGCGGCTTCATCGCGGCACGCAGGCGCACCGTCCCACCGATCGACATCCCACCCTCGATCCCACCCGCGCGATTGGTAGCGCGAGTCAGGTCGGTCAGGATCTCGTCGTGGGCCGCCGATCCGAGCCGGGAGGCGGAGGCCAAGCCGTCCCCCACCTCAACCGCCTTGATGGCGGGAATCGACATCAGAGCAGCCGCCAACAGGCTGTCGAGCCGCCGGTCCCAATGGACGTGGCTGCCGAGCCCCGGCGGGACCGAATAGGCGAGGACCTCCACCACGCCGCCGAGGGTGTCCCCGGCTCTGTTGGCCTCCTCGATTGCCTCCACCATCGCCCGCTCTGCCTCCGGGTGGAAACAACGCACAGAAGACGCGTCCACCCGGTCCAGGTCACCCGGGCCAGGAGGATCTGCCTCGTCATCGACCCGGGCACTCCCGATCGACACCACGTGGGAGACGATCGAGATTCCGATCGAGTCCAGTAGGCACTTCGCCAGGTACCCGGCCACGGTTCTGGCGGCGGTCTCTCTGGCCGAGGCGCGTTCGAGGATGTTGCGGGCGTCGGTGGTGTCGTACTTCTGCATCCCCGCCAAATCGGCGTGGCCCGGTCGGGGCTTGGTGAGCGCAATTCCGGCAGGCTCGCCTTCGGCCGCCATCTCCTGCGACCAGCGAGCCCACTCGGTGTTGCGAATCAGCACCGATACGGGGCTGCCCAGGGTGCGACCGTGCCTGATACCTCCGAGGACCTCTAGCTCGTCCTGCTCGATCCGCATCCGGGCTCCTCGGCCGAACCCCAGGCGGCGGCGCGCCAGCTCGCCGGCCAGCGCCTCGCTGCTGAACGAGAGGCCGGCCGGCAGACCCTCGACGATTGTGACCAGGGCGGGACCGTGCGACTCGCCCGCGGTCAGGAACCGCATCACCGCCTGCGATGGTAAGCCTCAGCCCAGGTACCAAGAGAGGAACGTCGGGCCCAGCACGATCGCAAGCCAAGTTCCCATGATGAGCGGCGGTCCATAGGGCAGCTCGGCCTTTCGGCCCCGGCCCAGTCCGAGCAGGATGATGGCTGCCGCCCCCCCGATGATGGCGGTGGCGAAGAGGGCGAGGACCAACGTCGGCCACGACTGGAATCCGGCGTAAAGCCCCAGCATCACGGCCAGCTTCACGTCCCCGAAGCCCAACCCCCGCCCCCGCGCCAGGAGGAATACGAGGAAATAGAACAAGCCGTAGGCGAGCCCGGCCAGCATTCCCCGCAGCAGGTCAGGGGCACGGCCGGTGGGCAAGGCGCTGGTGGCAAGCAGCACGACCGACACCAAGGTGGCCGGATAGAGGATGCGGTTGGGGATGCGAAAGTGATCGAAGTCCGTGAGGATCAGCACCACCCCGGTGCCAACCAGCCAGACATAGGCGGGTAACACCGGATCGGTGCCGAACCGCCAGCTCATGGCGGCGAATCCTGCCGCCGCCACCAGCCCGGTCAGCCACTCCCGCCAGCGGGTGCGCCCGCAACTGGAGCAGCGGAGGTCGAAGGTCGACACCGGCTGGTCGCAGACCCGGCAATGGGCAGCGTTGAGGCGAAATGGGAGGTCGGCTCCGGCCTGGATTGCAAGCGTGTGCAACCAGGGCCCGAGCAGGAGCCCGGCGATGGTGAGAAGCGCCGTCTGCAACTGCCGTCGACCTTATCGGTCCGCCTATCGGCGGCCAATGACCTCGCTGAAGGATCGAGAGCCCGGCCCGGCGGGCGTCAGGTGAGGTCTTCTGGAGTGAGCGAGCTCATCCGGCGCCGCTTGAGGAACCCGTGTCCGATGCTGGGCTGCTCGGCGGTGCCTTCGGCGTCGGTCTCCTCGAGCTGGGCGAAGACCCTCTCGAGGAAGCCATCGGCCAGCGGGGTGCCCTCGCCCTGGCCTTCGGGTGCGCTCTCGTCGGCCGCCTGACCACTTGGGCGGTCCGGCTCGACCCACCAACCACCGTCGACACCTGCCGCCGGGGCCTGGGTCTCCTCGGCCTGGTTTGACTCCTCGAAGGCCGGTGCGGTGTCCGCGATCGGCTCGTCGCCGTAGGTCTCCTGCAAGGCCGTGTCCGCGGTGGCTGCCGGGGCGAAGGTCTCGTAAGAGTAAGGCTCGGCCTCGGCCTCGGGCTCCCGCTCAGGTTCATGCTCATGCTCGGCCGTCTGCACGGCAGGTTCGAGCAGCGAGCGGTGCATCAGATCGGCAACCTCGCGTGCCACTACGAATCGGCTGAGGCCCATGCCGTCGGCGAGCCCGGCCGGGGTGGCGATGCCGCCCATGGCGGAGATCAGCTTCCAGGCGAAGGGGGAGACGGTGATGTCGCCCTCGACATCAGTCACGATGCGAATCGGAAGCTCCACCGAAGGCAGGATTGCCTCGATGTCTGCCCAGTCGGCAGCCCGACGGTCGGCGTCCGCGATCGTCATCTCCACGTCGAAGCTCTGCCCTATCGGGTAGCGGGGCGCGACGTCGGCATTGAAGACGAATTGGCCGCGTCCGGGGCGGCGGATCCGGTAGAGGCTCTCGACGACTTCTTCCCTGACGAAGTTGCTGAGCCCCTGGCTGCGGGTCGTGCTGGGATCACTCCAGCTCGAGCCCCGCTCCATTGCCCGGAGGCTCTCGTCGTCCGCCACGCCCGCGCGAAGCAGTTGGCGCCTCAGATCGTCGTCTGTTCCAGCTGTGATGAACGAGATCGTCCCGGAGGACAGGTAGACGCGTCCGTGCACCTCGCCGGCGTCCACCCGCAGGCAGCCGGTCTTGTACGAACGCGCCAGGAGGCGAAGCACCTCCTCGAGAGCAAAAACATCAAGATGCCCGGTCAGGGACATGGGCAAGCTCCTTGTGCCAGGTTCGAAATGAGCTTCGGCCCTTTCAACCAACCTCTTGAGTTCTTTTCGCGGCCTCCATCATGGCTTGCTCGACCCCGGCCCGGGAGGTCCACAGCTGAAATCCGGCGGCCGCCTGCCTGACCAGGTGACTCAGGCCGTCCACCGCGGGAATTCCCAGGTCAGCGGCCATTTCCACTGCCGGGGTCACCTTCGGCCCATAGACGAGGTCGACCAGCCCGCCGGCCACGGCCAACAACCCCGGTGGAAGCGCCTCCCCCGCCATTCCCAATGGGGTGGCGTTGACCACAACCGCCCCTACCACCGGCACCCCCCAAGGCACCTCGGCCGCCGCTTGATTGGCGGCCTCAGCCAGTGCCTGCAGGGCGCCAGGGCGGCGTCCGGCCACGTAGGTGGGGCGACTACCAGCGGCCACGGCCGCGCTCGATGCAGCACCGCCCGCTCCGAGGATCAGCAGCGGAGCGGTCTCGGGCATCTCCTCCAGCGCCAGCTTGAGTGCGATCACGTCGGTGTCGTGCCCGATCGCCCGATCTCCTACTCGCACGATGGTGTTGACCGAGCCGGTGCGCTGAGCTTGGGGGTCGAGCCGGTCACACAACCCGGCGGCGGCCCGCTTGAGCGGCATCGTCACGTTGATGCCATCGAGCTCTCCCGCCCGCAGCCGGCTGATTGCCTGCCCCAGCACTTCGGCGTCGGCCCGCTGCTTGGTGTACTCCCCATCCAGCCCGGTGAGCTCCATCGCAGCCCGATGGATGATCGGCGAGAGGGAGTGATCTACCGGATCGCCGACCAGGAGCAGCCGGATGGTCAGGGGATGATTCCGTCGGCCTTGGCTTGGGCGACGGCCTGCTGATGGTCGGCGTAGTTGGTGGTGAAGGTGTGGCTCCCATCGGCGGCCGACAGGACGTAGAAGAGGTAATCGCTCGCCGCCGGCGATGCCGCGGCTTCGAGGGAGGCCCGGCCGGGGGCGGAGATAGGCGCCGGTGGCAAGCCGGCGACTTTGTAGGTGTTGAAGGGCGAGTCGAAGTCGCTGTCGAACTCCGCGATGTCCCGTGTCCCCAGTGCATAGAGGACGGTGGCGTCGATTTGGAGCGGCATCTCCTGGTCAAGGCGGTTTCGGATGACGCTCGAGACCAGGGGGCGCTCCGATGGCACCCTCACCTCCGACTCGATCATCGAGGCGATGACTATGCCCTGATACTTGTTGAAGCCGGCCTGCTGGAAGCGGGCCCAGTCGATGGCGGCGACTCTCGACTCCATGGTCTCGGCCAGCCTCTGCAAGATCTGGGTGGCGGTGGCCGTGCGCAGGAACTCGTAGGTGTCTGGGAAGAGGAGCCCTTCCCAATCGGCCACCGCCGGTGTGGCCGGCATCTGGCGGAGTGACGTCGTGACGGTGCCATTGGTGAGTGCGTCCTCGAGTTCAGCGACCGGGATGCCCGAAGCCTCGGAGAGGACATCGAGCATCTCCGACACTCGGAGCCCCTCGCGGACAGTGATGCGATACGTCTCGGCGACGGGACCCCTGACCAGCAGGGTCACCACTTCGCCGGGTTGCATGCCGGTGAGCAGTGTGTAGGTGCCGGCCTTCAGCTGAGAGGCGGTGCCTGAGGCTCGGACTGCGAGCTCGAACTCCGTCGAAGACGAAACCACCCCCTGCGCGGCGAGGATCGCCGCGATCTCCTGGGCGCTGGAGCCTGGCGGGATGCTCACGTCGACTTCTTGTCCGGGCAGCACCGTCACGTTGGTGCCACCGCCACCGCTGCCCACCCGGTCGGCCACCATCCTGCCCAGGGTGGTGGCTCCGACCACGACGACGATGGCGGTCACTGCGACCGCCGCCAGAACGCGCAGCCAGCGCGGAACACGGGTAGTGGAAGGGGTGAGTGTCATCGAGCGCGGTCGAGGAACGATTGGAGGATAACGGTGGCCGCCGCCCTATCGATGGAGCCACGCCTCGCCCGCGCCGACTTCCCCTGTTCCTTTAGTGCCGAATCGGCGATCCGGGTTGTGAACCGCTCGTCCACGAGATGGACCGGGAGGCCGCTGGCGGCTGCCACCTCCGCCCCGAACTCACGACTGCGGATCGCGCTCCTTCCCTCTTCGCCGGAGAGGGACACCGGGAGTCCGATCACCACCTCGCTCAGGTCCAGGTCCGCCGCCAGCTCGAGGATCCGGCCGACGGCCCCACCTCTCTCGACCACTTCCAACGGCAGGGCAATCACTCCGTCCGGATCGGAGACCGCCAATCCAACCCGAGTCTCTCCCAGATCGACTCCGAGGATGCGACTCATAAGACCCCGCTCAGAGAGCAGCCAGGGAGCGCTCCGCCTCCGATCGGGCCTGTTCGAGCGCCGCCTCCAGCTGATCGCCCTGGGGTCCACCTGCCTGGGCCAGCTCCGGGTCGCGTGAGCCCCCACCACCGAGCAGGGAGGCGCCGGCAGCTGCGATGACGGCGGCGGACACTCCTGCCGCTACCAACGCAGGTGAGACGGCCGCCACCAGGGAGCCCTTGCCGTCGTTGACCGTCCCCAGGACCACCACCCCCGGCGCCAGCCGCTCGCGGATGTCGAGAGCCACCCGCCGCATTTCGTCTTGGCTCAGACCGGTCACGTGATCGACGAGGATCTTCGAGCTTTTCACGGCAGTGGCGCCGGAGCTCAGCTTCTCGGCAATCCCCGACAAATCGCCTGCTCTGGCCGCCCCGAGTTGGTCCTCCAGGGCCTCCAGCCGCTCGAGAGTCGCCGCCAGGCGTTGTGGTACTTGTGCCACAGGGACCCGCAGGAGGCGGGCCGACTCCTCCAGCTGGCGCCGCCATGCGATGAGCCGTTCGTAGGCCACGTCCCCGGTGAGGGCCTCGACCCTGCGGAGGTTGGAGCCAATGGATGACTCGCTGGTCACCACCAGCGGGCCCACCTGGGCGGCGGTGTGGGTGTGGGTCCCTCCGCAAAGCTCGGTCGAGAAGGTGCCGATCTGCACGACTCGGACGCGTTCCCCGTATTTGTCTCCAAAAAACGCCAGTGCCCCCATCTCCTGGGCCTGCTCGCGACTGGTCACAGTCGTTTGAACATGCCCGTTCTCGATCAGGCGATGGTTGGCGAGGCGTTCCACCTCATCCAGCTCCGGACCCGTCACGCCCTGAAAGTGGGAGAAGTCGAACCGCAGGCGGCCCGGCTCGACCAGAGAACCCGCCTGGTGGGCGTGAGCGCCGATGACCTCCCGCAGCGCCCAGTGCAGAACATGGGTCCCTGTGTGTGACTTGCGAATCGCTTCCCGTCGCGGGCTGTCGATTCGGGTCTCGGCGTCCTGGCCGATCATGACGTACCCGGACGACACCCTGCCGCGATGCCCGTGAAAACCCTGAACGGCGTGACGGGTGTCGTCGACCTCGATTACCCCGGTCTCGGTGCTGATCGTTCCAGAGTCTCCCACTTGTCCCCCCGACTCACCGTAAAAGGGGGTCCTGTCGAGGAAGACCTCAACCAGGCGCCCGGCATCCGCTCGCTCCAGCTGATCGCCCTCACCGAGGATGGCGAGCACCCGGGCAGGCGAGCTCTCCAACTCGTACCCGAGGAACTCCGTGGGACCGACGTCGTCCTGCAACTCCCGGTAAATGTCTTGGGCAGCCGCTTCGTCTCCGCCCTTCCAGGCACGCCGCGCCCTGTCCCGCTGTTCACTCATCTCCCGCTCGAAGCCGGCCAGGTCCACCTCGAGCCCGCGCTCGGCCGCGATCTCGGTGGTCAGCTCGATGGGGAACCCGTATGTGTCGTGGAGGCGAAACGCAGTTGAGCCCGGTATCAGGGTGGTCTCGCCGAGGCCGGCGATCTCGGTGTCGAGCAGTTGGTGGCCCGATTCCAGCGTGCGCCGGAAGCGCGACTCCTCACGCTCCACCACGTCCATGATCTGGTCCCGCTTCTGCACGAGTTCGGGGTAGCAAATCCCCAGGGCCCCGATGGTCGCCTCGACCAGCCGCGGCATGACCATGTCCTGGGCACCCAGCTGCCAGCCGTGACGAACGGCCCTGCGCAGCACTCTTCTCAAGACGTGCCCCCGGCCTTCGTTCGAAGGGGACACACCGTCTCCGATCAAGAAGGTCACCGTCCGTCCGTGATCCGCCAGGATCCGCAGCGATACGTCGCTCATCGGGTCGGCTCCGTAGTCGACGCCGGACAGGGCCGACCCTGCCTCGAGCACCGGCCGAATGGTGTCGATCTCGAACACGTTGGGCTTGTTTTGCAAGATCGCGGCCACTCGATCGAGGCCCATCCCGGTGTCGATGTTCTTGGCCGGCAGGTCGCCGACCACGTGATATGGCTGGTCCTGCAGGTTCTGCATGAACACGAGGTTCCAGATCTCGACGTAGCGCTCCTCGCCACCGCCATCGATCGGCCCCCCCTCGACACCGAACTCGGGCCCCTTGTCGTAGAAGATCTCAGATGAGGGCCCGCAAGGGCCGGGCACCCCCATCTGCCAGAAGTTGTCCTTGCCGCCCCGCTGGACCCGCTCCGCCGGCACGCCGACCTGGTCGATCCAGATCTGGGCGGCATCGTCGTCAGACTCGTAGACGGTGAACCACAGGCGTTCCGGATCCATACCGAGAGGACCGGTGACGAGCTCGTACGCCCAGGCGATCGCCTCCGGCTTGAAGTAGTCGCCGAAGGAGAAGTTGCCCATCATCTCGAAGAACGAGAGGTGGCGGGTGGTGGTACCGATGATGTCGATGTCGATCGTCCGCACCACCTTTTGCACCGAGACCGCCCGAGCAAAGGGGGGCGGCTCCTCGCCCAGGAAGTAGGGCTTGAAAGGGACCATCCCGGCATTGGTGAGCAGGAGGGTGGGGTCGACGGGGATGAGCGACGCCGAGGACCGCACGACATGTGAGCGCTCCTCGAAGAAGCTCACGAAGCGACGGCGAAGCTCGGCTGAGTCCATCAGAGCAGGAGGATACCGGCCGCCTGTTTCAGGCCCGGGTGGGCGGTCGCACCGCCTTGGCCGTCCACTTGAGGAGGTCGGCCCCGCTCGTGGCGGCAGCCCGCTTCAACTCATCTGGTGCCGGGCGCCTGCGCAGAGCGCGGGCGGTTACCCAGCCACCGGCCAACAGCCCGACTGCGAACCACCAGAGCCTCTTCAGCACGGTCCGATTCTGCCCTCAATCGCGGCGCGGACGCGCCGGCTTCCCCATCTTGTCGTCGATCTCTTCCAGCCGAGCGCCCACCTCCTGCTCCGCCGCCTGGCTCGAAGGGACGTACAACGTGCGTGGCTCGGAGCCCTCCGGCCAGTAGCGCTGGCCCACCACGTGTCCTGGTTGGTCGTGCGGGTAGACGTAGCCCCTGGCCCCGCTCGACCGCAGGTTGGCAGGGACCATCGGTGAATCGACTTCGGCAACCGCTGCCGAGGCGGCCGCCATCGTGGTCGCCACCGAGTTCGACTTGGGGGCGGTCGAGAGATGTAGGCACGCCTGGGTCAGGTTGTACGAAGCCTCGGGCAAGCCCACCAATGCGAGGGCCTGGGCAGCCGCCACCGCCACCGGCAAGGCGGTCGGATCGGCCAGACCGACATCTTCTGAGGCAAACACCACCATTCGCCTGGCGATGAACTCAGGGTCCTCGCCCCCCTCCAGCATCAGGTGGAGCCAGAACACGGCGGCGTCGGGGTCGGAGCCTCGCATGCTCTTTATGAAGGCGGAGATGACGTCGTAGTGCTGGTCGCCGGCCTTGTCGTAGCGGATAATGCGGCCTTGGAGGGCCTCGGTGATGTCGGCTTCGCCAATCTCGGTCCGGCCGGCCCCTTGGGCAAGGTGGGCAGCGACCTCGAGCGAGTTGAGCGCTCTCCTGGCGTCGCCCCCGACTCCGTTGTAGAGCAATTCCTGCGCGTCCGGGCTGAGGGAGAGACCCATCTCACCGAGGCCGCGTTCCTCGTCCTGCAGAGCCCGCTCGACGAGGACACCCAGGTCTCCTGGGGAAAGGGGCTTCAGGTGGAAGACCGACGAGCGGCTGATGAGAGGCGAGTTCACCTCGAAGTAGGGATTCTCGGTGGTGGCTCCCACCAAGATCACGGTGCCTTCCTCGACGCCGGGAAGCAGCGAGTCCTGCTGGCTCTTGGTGAAGCGGTGGATCTCGTCGAGGAAGAGGACCGTCCGCTTCTCTTCCATCTCCAAGCGCTGGCGAGCGGCCGCCAGTACCTCCCTCACCTCCTTGACACCGGCCGAGGTGGCCGAGAGTTGGACGAACACCGCGTCGGCATTGATGGCCACCAGCCTCGCCAGGGTGGTCTTGCCGGTGCCGGGAGGACCCCATACCACCATCGAGATCGGGCGCCCCGCTTCGACCAGCCGGCGAAACGATGCTCTCGGGCCGAGCAGGTTGGGCTGGCCGACCACCTCGTCCAGGGTGGCTGGCCTCATGCGGGTTGCCAACGGCGCCACCCTGCCAAGTTGGGCTGCTCCCCTGGCTTCGAACAGGTCCACAGTCACTCCTGGCGAGGAGTGCTCAGTTTGATCCCGAGCTCCGCCAGCTGGGCCGGGTCCACGACGGAGGGGCTCTCGGTCATCGGATCGCTGCCCGATTGGGTCTTGGGGAACGCGATCACCTCACGGATCGAATTCTCCTCCTGCAGAACCATGACCAGGCGATCGATTCCGAACGCGAATCCCCCGTGCGGGGGCGGACCGAACCGAAGGGCGCGCAAGAACCATCCGAAGCGGGACTCAGCCTCCGCCTTGGAGATTCCGAGGATCTCGAAGACCCGCTCCTGGATGTTGGGGTCGTGGATCCTGATGCTCCCGGAGCCGAGCTCCACCCCGTTGACCACGACGTCGTATGCCCGGGCCAGAGCCTCCAGTGGACGCTCCTCCATGACCATCACATCCTGGGGGGCGGTGAAGGGATGGTGGAGGAAGGTGATCCCGCCGGCCGAAGGCTCGAACATCGGGAAGTCAGTCACCCACAGGAACTCGAGGTCTTGATGGCCTTGGGGGCGCCCTAGCTCGAGCCTCAATGCGCCAAGCGCCTCCACCGCCACCTTCCACGAATCGGCGACGAGCAGGAGGCGGTCGCCGGGGACTGCCGCCATAGCGGAGATGAGAGCGGCAGCTTCGTCCTCGGTGAGGAACTTCGAGATCGGAGATCGAATCGACCCGTCTTGCTCCGTCACCAGCCAGACCAACCCGCGGCCCCCTGCCCGCTTGGCGATCTCGGTCAACGTGTCGGCTTTGGCCCGGCTCAAGTCTCCGGGACCGGCGTTGATCCCGCGCACGTGCCCTCCGGCCTCCAGCGCGTTGGCAAAGGCACGGAACCCCGTGCCGCTGAAGACCTCGGACAGGTCCATGATCTCCATTCCGAAGCGGAGATCGGGTTTGTCCGAGCCGTAGCGATCCATCGCCTGATGCCATGTCATCCGTCGGAATGGCCGCGGGGGCTCGACTCCGCGGACCGCGGCCACCGCCGCCACCAGGCACTCCTCGATCGCCCCCTGCACGTCGTCCTCGGCCCAAAAGGCCCCCTCCATGTCGAGCTGAGTGAACTCGAGCTGGCGGTCGGAGCGAAAGTCCTCGTCCCGGTAGCAGCGGGCGATCTGGAAGTAGCGGTCGACACCCGAGACCATCAGCAGCTGCTTGAAGAGCTGGGGCGACTGGGGAAGGGCGTAGAAGCTCCCGATCTGCAGCCTGCTCGGCACCAGCATGTCCCGAGCCCCCTCCGGGGTCGACCTCACCAAGGCGGGAGTCTCCACCTCTAGGAATCCGGCCCGGTCGAAGGTCTGGCGGATCGCCGCAACCACCCGGCTGCGGGCCTTGAGGTTGGCGGCCATACGCGGCCTCCTCAGGTCGAGGTATCGGTACTCGAGCCGGGTCAGCTCCTCGACTTCCGTCCGATCATCGATCATGAAGGGCAACGCTTCGGACGTGCTGAGGATCTCGAGGGACCCGGCTGCCACCTCTACGGCCCCGGTCGCCAGATCGGGGTTCTCGGTGCCAGGTGGGCGCGGGCGAACAGATCCGGAGACGGAGATGCAGTACTCCATGCGGAGCTCGGTCACATCGGGGATCGACTCAGGATCGAACACGACCTGGACGATCCCACTGTGGTCGCGCAGATCGATGAAGGTCACCCCGCCGTGGTCGCGGCGTCGATCCACCCAGCCCGCCAGCGTCACGCCGTTCCCGACTTGGTCGAGCCCCAATGCGCCCGCCCCGATGCTTCTCACCGACCCTCCTTGACCATGGACACGACCTCCTCGCGGCTCAGGTTGGTCGATGTCCCCGCACGCCTCACTTCGATCCCTTCCGGGCGCAACACCAGGATCATCGATGCCCCAGATCGCCCCGCTGCCCGGAATTGGGCTTTGATCGACCGCTCGTCCGGATCGAAATCGACCGTCGCCCCCGCCCCTCTCAGCTCCGAGGCCAGTCCCATCAGTTCACCGACTCTCACTCCGTCGCCAACCAAGAAGATCCCGACCGTGGCTCCGGGGGTCCGGCCCGAGGCGAGGATGATCCGATCGAGCCCAAGGGCAAACCCGACTCCGGCCACCGGTGGGCCTCCCAGGGCCTCTGCCAAGCCGTCGTAGCGGCCGCCGCCTCCCACCGCGTTTTGGGCGGCATCGAGGCCGGTGGCAATGTATTCGAAGGCGGTCCGGGTGTAGTAGTCGAGCCCCCGCACGAGGCGGTGATCGCTCACAAAGGCGATGCCAAGTGCTTCGAGGCCGTGGAGGACCGCTCGATGGTGGGCGCCGCACTCATCGCACAGGTGGTCGACCATCGCCGGCGCGTCCAGCAGTTCCGGGCCACAGACCTTGCAATCGAGTACCCGGAGCGGGTTGGTCTCGATCCGGGCCAGGCTGTCCTCGCAGAGCCGCTCGCGCCGCTCGTTGAGAAAGGCACGCAACATATCCAGGTAGGCGGGTCGGCACACCTGATCTCCCAGCGAGTTGATCCTGACCTCGGGAGTGGGGCCGACTGCCACCAGATAGGCGAATCCGAGCTCGATCACCTCGACGTCGGCTACGGGTGAGGGGGTGCCGAGGTATTCGACCCCGAGCTGCCAGAACTGGCGGCGCCGCCCGGCCTGGGGCTGCTCATATCGGAACATCGGGCCCGAGTAGGAGACCTTGGTGATGCCCCGCCCTCCGCTGGCCAAGTAGGCGCGCATCACCCCCGGGGTCCCCTCCGGGCGGAGGGTCAGCGAGCGGTTGCCTCGGTCCTGGAAGGTGTACATCTGCTTCTGGACGACATCGGTGGCGTCCCCGGTGCCTCGCTCGAACAGGTCTGTCGCTTCGAAGATCGGGGTGAAGGCAGGCGGATAGCCGAAGCGGGAAGCGTGGTCCTCCCAGGCAGCGAGAAGCTCCCGCCACACGAGGGAGGCAGGCGGCAAGACATCGTCGGTGCCCTTGGGGGCGCGGAAGCTCATTGGTGCAGGAACGGGTTGAACCGCAGCTCGGCGGCGAGGGTAGTCCTCAAGCTCTGTCCCACGATTGACGCGTCCAACTCGTCGACAACACTCGTTACCGTGGGGCGGCCCGTCGATATCGAGGGCGCAATCCCCGGTTGCTGCCTATGGGTGCATCTGCCGCTATGTGGCTGGCTGCAGCCCTAGGTGAGTACATGACACCGCCGACAGAGCACCTCGAAGTACGCGAATACACCCGTTCTATGACTGGGCCAGGGTCTCCCATTCATCTCTGAATGGGTTGGTGCGCCGCTCCCGCCCGATAGTCGTCTCGGGTCCGTGGCCAGGGAGCACCCTGACTCCGTCATCGAGAGTCATCACGTGGTCCCGCATGGAACGAAACAACGCACCAGTGTCCCCGCCAGGCAGGTCGGTCCTTCCGATCGAGCCGGCGAAGAGCTGGTCGCCGCTGAACAGCAGCCCTTCGCCTGCCTCGAAGAAACAGCAGTGCCCGGGCGTGTGACCGGGTGTGTGCCGGACTTCGAAGTCGAACCCCGCCAGCGTCAGCGTCTCCCCACCGGACAACGCCAGGTAGTCGGGTGGAGCGAAGTCATTGGGGATGGCTTGGCCGAGCATCATCTGCATCTGCCGGCCGGGATCCAGGGTGAGGAAGTCGTCATCCGGGTGGACGTAGGCCGTGATACCGGTGGCACCCACCACTGAACCGGCACCTCCGCAATGATCGACGTGGCCGTGCGTGACCACCAGCGCCACCGGAATGAGTCGATGTCTGGCCAGGAGCTCGATGACTCCCTCGGGATCGGGCGGTGCATCGACGATCACCGCCTGGCTTCCTGCTTCGGCGGCGATGGCGTAGCAGTTGGTCGAAGCCAGCCACAGTGGCGAGGAGACGATCAGCACGTTCGGTCAAGCCGAGGGTGCCTCGGTGACGAGGCGGTAGGCGGCAAACACTCCGTCCACGCCCCGGAGATCAGCCAGGAGGCGCTGGAGCTGCTCGGAATCCGAAAGCTCCACCTCGTATCGGAGGATGGCGACGCGGTCGCGGCCGGTCACAGACGACGAAGCCGCGATGTTCCCGCCCAGGTCGGAGATGGCGGCGGTGACATCCCGGAGCAGCTTGGTCCGGTCGAGAGCTTCCACCTGCACCCAAACCGCGAACCTCCCGACCCTCTCGGGCGGCCATGACACCTCCACCATCCGTTCTCTCTGTTCCGACAGAGAGGAGACGTTCGTGCAGTCCGAGCGGTGCACCGAGACACCCCGGCCGACTGTCACGAAGCCAACGATCTGATCCCCTGGCACGGGTGCGCAGCAGCGAGCAACCCGCACGAGCATGTCGTCCATGCCTTCGACAATGATCCCGGCCCCCGGCTGTGAGGGGGTACGGGCCCTCGGTGGGGCCAGCAAGTCCTCGGCCTCTTCTTCCTCCGGGCGCACGACTCGCACCAAGCGGCCCGCCACGGTCGAGGCGGCGACGGACCCTTCTCCCACCGATACGTACAGGGAATCGAGATCGGGTCGCCCCAGGTCGGTGGCGACATCTGCAAGCAACCGCTCCCGCTCGGCAGCTCCCAGACCCAGGCCTTCTTTGCGAAGAGCAGCTAACACCTGGTCTCTGCCCTCGGCTAGTGCCTGCTCGCGTCGCTCCTTCAGGAAGTGGGCCTTGATCTTCGTCTTGGCACGGGAGGTGCGAACGAAATTGAGCCAGTCGCGACTGGGCCCTGAGTCGATCGCCTTGGAGGTGATGACCTCCACGATGTCACCCGACTCCAGCCGGGTGGAAAGGGGCACCAGCCGTCCGTTGACCCTGGCCCCCACGCATCGGCTCCCCACCTCTGAGTGCACCGCGTATGCGAAGTCGACCGTGGTGGCTCCCCGCGGCAATGTCTTGACGTCTCCCGCCGGGGTGAGGACGAAAACCTCGTCTTGGTAGAGATCGAGCTTCAGCTGGTCGAGGAACTCCTCCGGATCCGCTGCCTCCAGCAAGGAGCGGACGTCCCCGACCCATTCGAGCGCCTCCGCTCCCGGCCCTTCCTTGTAACGCCAGTGGGCCGCCACTCCCGACTCAGCCAGTCGATGCATCTCCGGCGTGCGGATCTGAACCTCGAGCGGCCTCCCCTCGGGTCCCACCACCGTGGTGTGCAGGCTCTGATAGAGGTTGAACTTGGGCATGGCGATGTAGTCCTTGAATCGCCCGGAAATCGGGACCCACATCGAATGAACGAGGCCAAGTGCCGCGTAGCAAGCGCGGGTGTCGGGGACGATCACCCTGATTCCGATTAGGTCGTGAATCTCGGAGAACGGCCGCCCGGTTTCCACCATCTTGCGATACACCGAGTAGAGGTGCTTCGGGCGACCTGTTACTTCTGCTTCGACGCCCGCATCGGCCAGGGCGCCTCCGACCTCGGCGATGACCTTTTCCAGATAGAGCTCACGCTCCGGAGCGCGCTCGGCCAACATCGCCTCGATCTCCACGAACATTGCCGGCTCGAGGATGGCGAAGCAGCGATCCTCCAGCTCGTGCTTGATCTCCTGCACCCCGAGCCGATGGGCCAGCGGCGCATAGACGTCCAGAGTCTCCCTGGCCACCCGCTCCTGCTTCTCGAGCCGCAGAGCGGAGATGGTGCGGATGTTGTGGAGACGGTCGGCCAGCTTGATGAGCAGCACTCTCAAGTCCTGGGCCATGGCCACGGCCATCTTCCTGATCGTTGCCGCCTGCGCCTGCTGGGGGCTCGAGTAAGAGATTCGGTCGAGCTTGGTGACACCGTCGATGAGGCCGGCCACCTCTGAGCCGAACTCGGACTCGATTTCGGTCAGCGAGAGATTGGTGTCCTCGACCGTGTCGTGGAGCAATGCCGCGGCCAGGGCGGGGGCGTCCAGCCCGTACTCCGCAAGGAGCTTGGTGACCATCTCCGGGTGGGTGATGAAGGGGTCACCCGACTTGCGAAGTTGTCCAGAATGGGCGTGGGTGGCCAGGGCATGCGCCCGCAGGACTAGATCCCGATCGCCCTCCGGATGGTGTTGGGCGAACGCTGTAAGAATGCCGTCGAGGGCTTCAGTCGACCCGGTGGATTGCATGGAAGGGGACGTCGCCGATCATGGCGCGTCCGTTCAGGAAGCCGAGCTCAATGAAGACGCTGCAACCAACGACCTCCGCCCCGGCCCCACGGAGCAGCCTGATGGCTGCAGCGGCCGTGCCACCGGTGGCGATGACGTCGTCGACCACCAACACTCGCTCGCCTTGGTCGACCGCATCGACATGCATCTCGAGTGCGTCGGCCCCGTACTCGAGGCTGTACTCCTCACGAATGGTTCGGTAGGGCAGCTTGCCTGGCTTACGCAGCGGGATGAATCCTGCTTCGAGCTTCTCCGCGACCGGAGCGGCGAGCGTGAACCCCCGCGCTTCGATGCCGGCAACCTTGGTCACTCGGGCGTCCCTGTGGGGGTCGGCGATCAGGTCGATCAGCTGCCCGAAGGCCGACGGGTCAGCCAGCACCGGGGTTATGTCCTTGAAGACGATTCCGGGCTCTGGGAAGTCGGGAATGTCTCGGATGAGTGCGATCAGGTCCACGCGGGGAGTCTAAGGGCAGCCGGTACCGACACCCGGCCCCCTATTCAGCGCCGCTTCTTCTTGGGAGGCCGCGGCTTTGCCCCACTTCCGGGCGCCCGGGCCGGACGAGCTGGCTGCTCGGGCCCCTCCCCGACGAGCTGGGCGGGCGGCGGTAGAGGTTCGGGCGCAGGTGCCACTGGGGCCGTGGCAGAGACCTTGGCGGCGGCCGACTTGCTCTCCAGTTTGCGGCGGCGCCCTGCCCACTCCTCCTCTGACTCCTTCCACACCGCCAGGATGGGGGCGGCCACGAAAAGGGATGAATAGGTCCCGGCTCCTATCCCCACGAACAGGGCAAGTGCAAAGTCCTGCAGCGAGGCAGCCCCGAATATGAACGCACCGATGAAGAGGATCGCCCCAACGGGCAGCAATGAGGTCAGTGAGGTCATCATTGATCTGAACAGCACCCGATTGGCGGCGGTGTTCACGATGTTCGAGTAGGTGTCACGGTTGGCGCGCTCCTCGGCAATCTCACCCACCTTGTCGAACACCACCACCGTGTCATACATCGAGTAGCCGAGGATGGTGAGGAATGCCACCACGGTGGCGGGGCTCACTTGGAAACCGGTGATCGAATAGATGCCGGCAGTCAGCACCACATCGTGGAGCAAGGCCAGGAGGGCGGCGCCTGCCATCTTCCACTCCCCCAACCTGATGGTGATCCAGATGGCAGCTACCGCCAGGAAGGAGGCGAGAGCGATGAGAGCCTTGTTGGCGACCAGACTCCCGAACGACGGGCCTACCGACTCCACAGAGATCGAGGCTCGATCCGTGCCGGCTGTGGCGGCCAGCGTGTCGAGCATGTCGGACTGGGTCTCCAGGGGCAGTACCCCCGTCTCGACCAGGAAGGCCTCCCCGTCACCAAGCAATTGGATCTGGGCATCGGCGACACCCAGAGGCGCCAGGGCCGATCGGAAGTCGGCGACGCTCGCCGCGGCCGGGTTGGGGCCCGATGCCGAAAGTCCACCTGTGAAGTCGAGACTGAGATCGAGGCCACGGGTGATCAGGCTGAGGATGGAGACGACCATCAACCCGGCCGCTACCGCGAACCAGATGCGGCGCTTACCCACGAAGTCGATGTGGGTTCGCCCGTGCACGACGTTGTTCCAGTGACTCATCCTCTCAGCGCCTCGATCGATACGGGGCCGTGCTCACCGACACCCGTCCGGGCCAGCAGCCAGGCCGCCCGCCTTGTGTAGACACGGAAGATCACGAGGTCGAGCACGGTGGCTATCCCGAGCGAAAGGGCAAAGCCCTTGACCGGCCCGACCGCGAGCCAGTACAGAAGGATGGCCGCCAACAAGCTGACGATGTCGGCCGTGATGATCGTCCTGAACGCAGCTCTGTACCCGTCGTCCACTGCCGCCCGCATGGTGAGGCCCTCACCCATCTCCTCTTTGATACGCTCGAAATAGACGATGTATGAGTCGGCAGTGATGCCGACCGAGATGATCACGCCGGTGACCCCGGCGAGGGTCAAGGTCAGACCCTGGGTGGCGCCGAGCAATCCGAAAACCAACAACAACAGGGCGCCGAACACCGACAGGCCCACCACCGCCAGCGCCCCGAGCGACCGGTAGACCACCATCAGCAGGGTTGCCACCAGTAAGAGGCCTACCAGCCCGGAGATGATCCCCAGACGAAGGGAGTCCGAACCGAGGCTGGCCGACACCTTTTGCACGGCCGATACCTCGAAGGAAACTGGCAAGGAACCGTATCGCAGGATGACCGCGGTGTCCTGTGCCTCCTGCTCGGCATCGGCGCTCGACCCGAAGGTGATGATGGCGGTGCCCCCGGTGATGCCGGTCGAGGGATCTACGTCGGTGGCCACGGACGGGGCGGTGATCACGTCACCATCGAGGACGATGGCAATGTTCCGGCGGGGATCGCCAATCGGGTACGACGCCGCCTCGGCCGTCATCGCTGCGAACTTGTCCGTGCCCTCTGATGTGAGCTCGAGGCGGACCACCCATTGACCCTGGGTGGTGTCGAACACCGGTATTGCATCTGCCACGTCCGAGCCGACGAGATCGGCTGGCCCAACGTGCAATACCTCGGGCGTACCCTCGGCAGGCTCGTACAGCAGGTAGGCCTCATTCGTCGGGTCGTCGGGATTGGTCAGCCCGGTCTCGGGATCGGTGTTGGGGGGGAGGGTCGTGGTAGTGGTCGATCCCGGAGTAGTGGTGACGGTTGTGGAGGAAGCGGCAGTGGTGATCGAACTGGTCGGCGCTGCCGACGTGCTGGTCGAGCCGGTCCCGGAGGTGGTGGAAGAAGGGCTGGCGGTTGTGGTCGTGGTAGCCGAGGGACCTACCGATCCGGCAGTGATGCCGATCACCGGCCGGAAGGACAGGAAGCCGGTCTGCCCCAATGCTCGTAGCGCCCGCTCCTCGTCCTCAACCCCTGGCAACTGGACCAAAACGGTGCTGTTGCCCTGTTTGGTGATCTCGGGTTCTTGCACTCCGGCCGCCTCGATACGGTCGTTCATGATGCCGATGGCCACGTCGACGACGTCTGTCGGGGTACCGGCCGGTGCGGTGAGCACGACCGAGGTTCCCCCCTGTAGATCCAGGCCCAGCCGCGGGGTGAGGCCGTAGTAGTAGGCGAGGGCCACGCCCCCCCAGGCGACGATGAGGACGACAATCAGACCGATCAGGCGGCGGCGCATGCTTCAGCTCGTCGAATTGCGTCGGCTGGCAATCGCCCGCCGCTCCACCCGCACTCTGCCCTGCTCCAGCTCGATGACCACTGATGTCTCGTCAAGCGCCCGCACTACCCCGTGCATCCCACCGATCGTGGTGACCTTGTCGCCGAGCTCAAGGGATGCGGTCAGCTCCTGTTGAGCCTTGGCCCGATTGCGCTGGGGCCTGATCATGAAGAAGTACATGAGGGCGACCATGCCCCCGAGGAAGAGATAGGAGACGAGGGGGCTTCCGGTGGTTGCGGCCTGGGCGAAGAAAACGGGCAAGTTCAGGAGAGATCCGTTGTGTGGAGGCACCGAGGTTAGCGGTCCAGCCGGCTTGAGCGGAGTCGGCGCGCCATGTGGTCGCGCCGGAGGTCGTCGAACGAGCCGTCGGCGATCGCCGCTCTTGCCCGCCCCATCAGCCCCAGCGTGAAATGCAGATTGTGGATCGAGATCAGACGGAACGCGCTCATCTCCCCGGTCATCAGCAGGTGTCTGAGGTAGCTCCGGTGATGGCGCCGGCAGGTACCGCAGTCGCAACTCGCCCCCAGGGGTCGCAGGTCTTCGGCGAACTCGGCCCTGCGCAGGTTGAAGTCTCCGTCGTCGGTTAGTACTCGACCGTGGCGGGCCAGCCGGGTGGGCCAGACGCAGTCGAAGAGGTCGATACCACGAGCTATTGCCTCGAGCACGCCCTCTGGGTCCCCGAGACCCATCAGGTACCTCGGCTTGTCGTCTGGGAGCTTGGACACGACCGCATCGATGGAGCTGGCTCGCTCCTCTGGTCCCTCCCCGACCGCCAGGCCCCCGATCCCGAAACCGGGGAACCCGAGCTCTGCGGTGAGCCTCGCGCTGGTTGCCCGGAGAACGGGGTCGGACCCGCCTTGCACGATCCCGAATAGTGCCTGATCGTTACGGCTGCGGACAGCTAGCGCCCGCTCGGCCCACCGCAAGGTGCGGTCCATCGCCGCTTTCACGAGATCGGCCGAGCTCGGAAGGCCGATGCAGACATCGAGTGCCATCGCGATGTCGGCTCCCAGCGCCTCTTGTATCGCCACCGCCTGCTCCGGGGTCAAGGTGACCGAGGAGCCGTCGTAGGTCGAGCGGAATCCAGCGCCATCTTCGCTGATGGTCGGCTGCAAAGAGAAGAGCTGGTAGCCGCCGGAATCGGTGAGAATCGGCCTGTCCCATCCCCAGAAGGGATGCAGCCCACCGGCCGATCTGACCACCTCTGCCCCCGGCCGCAGCATCAGGTGATAAGTGTTGGCCAGAACGATCTCTGCTCCTACAGCCGCCAGATCGTCCACGTCGACCGCCCGCACCGCAGCCCGAGTTCCCACCGCCATGAAGGCCGGGGTCAACACCTCACCATGGGGAGTGGTCATAAGACCATTCCTTGCGCGTCCGGACTCGGTCTGCTTGTCCCAACGAAAGGTCATGCGCGGGCGGTGAGCATGGCATCTCCGAAGGAGAGAAATCGATAACCCCGGGCCAAGGCAGCCTCATAGGCCCGGCGCCATCCAGCTCCCATGAAGGCAGCCACGAGCACGATCAGGGTGGTGCCTGGGAGGTGGAAGTTCGTGACCATCAGATCGACCACTTTGAACTCGTATCCTGGGGTGATGTAGAGGTTGGTCTCGCCCTCGCCGACCTCCACCGATCCGTCTCCCATCCCGGTGGTCTCGAGCACCCGCACCACGGTTGTCCCGATCGCCACCACCCGACCTTGCCGAGAACGGGCTGCCGCGACTTCGCCTGCACAGACATCATCCAGTCGGTAGCGCTCGCGGTGGATCCGGTGATCTTCGATCCTGGCAGAGGTGATCGGGCGGAAGGTGTCGAGGCCGACCTCGAGGTCGACCGCGCTGAGGCGGATGTCGCGAGCTTCCAGCCGCGAGACCACCTGCGGCGTGAAGTGGAGACCGGCGGTGGGAGCCGCCGCCGAATCGGGATTGCGAGCGAACATCGTTTGATATCGCTCGGGGTCCGCCAGCTTGCCCTTGAAGTATGGGGGGAGCGGCACTTCTCCCGACCGAGCAATGGCATCCTCGATGTCCTCCGGTCCGCGGAGCTCCACCACCGCCAGTCCCTCGCCGAGTTGCTCGACCACCTCTGCTTCGATCTCGCCCAATGTCAATCTGGTCCCGGGCCCGAGCTTGCGGGCGGGTCGCAGAAGCGCCTCCCACCGATCGGCCCCGAGGGGCTTCAACAAGAGGGCTTCGGCTTGCCCTCCTCCGGACCTATGGCCCCGCATTCGCGCCGCCCGGACCCTGGTGCGGTTGACGACCACCAGGTCCCCAGGCTCGAGCAGGTCGGCCAGGTCGAGGAAGCGGTGATCACTGAGGTCGCGGGTGTCGAGCAGGCGGGCCGCATGTCGGGGCTCCACCGGCTCCTGGGCAATCGACGCCTCCGGCAGCTCGTAACGAAACTCGGAAGTCTTCAACGACTCACAGCTTGAGTCTCGGGTCTTGAGACATGAGACTCTTCAGTCGAGGAGTTTGCCCTGCTCGGGGCCCTTCGGAGCCTCCACACCGAGGTGGCGGTAGGCCAGGGTGGTGGCGAGGCGACCCCGCGATGTCCGTTGAATGAGCCCGCTCTGCAGGAGGAACGGCTCGTAGGCGTCCTCAACGGTCTCCGGCTCCTCACCCACGGCGATGGCCAGGGTCCCCAGCCCCACCGGGCCGCCCTGGAACTTGCCGATGATCGCCTCGAGGATCGCCCGATCGACCTTGTCCAGGCCCAGCCCGTCGACTTCGAACATCACCAGGCCATCCTCGGCGGCGGTCAGGTCGATCACCCCCTCGGCCCGGGCCACCGCGTAGTCGCGCACCCTTGCCAGGAGCCGGTTGGCGATGCGGGGCGTGCCTCGGCTGCGGCTCGCAATGAGATGTGCGGCCTCGACATCGATGTCGACCTCGAGGATGCGAGCGGAGCGGCTGATGATGGTGGAGAGGTCGTCCACCCCGTAGTAGTCGAGCCGGTCCTCGATCCCGAACCGGTCGCGCAGTGGCGCCGACACCTTCCCTTTCCTGGTGGTCGCTCCCACCAGCGTGAACTTCGGCAGGTCGAGCCGGATCGATTGAGCAGAAGGGCCCTTCCCCAAGACGATGTCGAGCTGGAAGTCCTCCATCGCCGGGTAGAGCACTTCCTCCACCGCTCGTGGGAGCCGGTGGATCTCATCGATGAAGAAGACCCCGCCATGGTCGAGGTTGGAGATGATGGCGGCGACATCTCCCGCCCGCTCGAGTGCTGGGCCGGAGGTGATCCGCATGATGGTGTCGAGCTCGGCGGCGATGATGCCGGCCAAGGTCGTCTTGCCCAGTCCGGGTGGACCGGAGAGCAGGACGTGGTCGAGGTGGCGGCCCTGGGAGCGGGCGGCTTCGATCGATATGCGAAGCCGCTCCTTTACCGCCTCCTGACCAACGAACTCGTCGAGGCGGCGCGGCCTCAAGGTGAGGTCGTCGTCCGCGGCGACCGGGCTGAGCAGCGAGTCCTCTCTCATGGCCGACCTAGCTCCTTGAGGGCGGCCCGGACCTGCTCGGGAAGTGACAGGCCTGGGTCGACCGAAGCCATCACCGGTCGGATCTCTGCGGCCGTGTAACCCAACCCTTCCAATGCCCGCCGCAGATCGCCGGCCCCGGCGCTGACGACCTCGGCCTCGCCGTCATTGAGCTTGGGCTTGAGCTCGAGGATCACCTTCTGCGCTCCTCTGCGTCCCAGCCCAGGGGCGATGGCGATGGCGTCGGCGTCTTCGGCGGCGATGGCCCGGCGCAACTCGGTCGGGCTCATCGATCCGAGCACCGACAGCCCAACCTTGGGCCCGATTCCGGAGACGGTAAGAAGCATCCTGAACAGGTCACGCTCACCCTCGGAGCTGAATCCGTACAGCGACATCCCATCGTCTCGCATCACGAGATGAGTGTGGATGACGACCTCCTCCCCCACCCCGGGTAGGTCGGCCAGGGTGCGGGGGCTGGCAGCCACCTCGTAGCCAACCCCGGCGACGTCGACTATCGCCTGTTGCGGCCGGATCCCGACCAGGACCCCGCGCAGCCGGCCGATCATGAGGCCACTTCCACAAATGCAGTTTGCAGATGGCACAGGGCCACCGCCAGAGCGTCGGCGGCGTCGGCCGGACTGGGGGGCTCGGACAGGCGCAGGCGACGCGCCACCATGCTCGCCACCGCTCGCTTGTCGGCGGCGCCATCTCCGGCCACCGCCGCCTTGACCCCGGTCGGCGTGTACTCGAAGACAGGCAGGCCCGCCTGGGCCGCCGCCAGGAGGGCCACCCCCGAAGCCCTTCCGACCGCCACCGCAGTCTGTCGATTGGCGTTGGTGAAGACCTGCTCGATGGCGACAGCATCCGGCCCGGTCTCCCGCAACAAGGCCAGGAGTTGCTCGTGGAGAATCCGCAGGCGCTCGGAGGTCGGATCGGTGGTACCGGTCCTGATGACCCCCGCCACCACCGCTTGCGGTGAGCCGCCCCCACGCACCAGCCCGTAGCCGGTGGTTGTGAGGCCGGGGTCGATGCCCATGACCAGCATCCGGGAGAGCCTAGGGATGGCCGTATTGGTCGAAGTGGAACCTGGCCTCAGTCGCCTGCGAGGGCGGCCATCACCTCGTCGTCCATCTCGTAATTGCCATACACCGCCTGGACGTCGTCGAGGTCCTCGAGGGCGTCGACCAGCCGCAGAACCTTGGCGGCGCCGGCTGCGTCGAGTTGCACCGAGGTCTTGGGGACCTGGACGAGGTCGGCCGAGGCAACAGCCAAGCCGGCCTGTTCGATCCCACGCTGGACCGGAAACAGGTCGGCGGGGGCGGTGTAGACCTGGAATCCCTCTTCGTCGCCTGGCTTGACATCCTCGGCCCCGGCTTCGAGCGCAGCCATCAGCACTGCGTCCTCCTCTCCCGCCACCTCCAGGTAGCCCTTCTGCTCGAACAGGTAGCCGACCGAGCCGGGCTCCCCGAGGTTCCCGTGGTTGCGGGTGAAAGTGGCCCGAACGTCCGAGGCCGCTCGATTCCGATTGTCGGTGACGACCTGAACATAGAGGGCAACCCCTCCCGGGGCGTAGCCCTCGTACCAGATCTCCTCGTACGTTGCGCCGTCGCCGGCACCGGTCGCCCGCTTTATGGCCCGTTCGATGTTGTCGGCCGGCACCGCGTTGGACCTGGCCTTGGCGATGGCCGCAGCCAACGTGGCGTTGCCGCCCGGGTCGCCCCCGCCCGCTCGAGCCGCCACCTCGACGGCCTTGATGAGCTTGCCGAAGAGCTGCCCGCGGCGGGCGTCGTTGGCCGCTTTCTTCCTCTTGATCGTCGCCCACTTCGAATGTCCGGACATGGCTACTCCATCATTTCGATGAGCATGCGATGGATCCGGTCGTCGCCGGCCAGCTCGGGATGGAATGACGTGGCGAGGATCCGCTCCTGGCGGACCATCACCGGATGCTCGTCGATGGTAGCGAGCACCTCGACTCCTGCTCCCACCTTGGCCACCCACGGTGCCCTGATGAACACGGCCGGAAAGGGCTCGGCGAAGCCGTCGATTTCCAGTTCCGCTTCGAAGGACTCGTTCTGGCGACCAAAGGCGTTCCTGCGGACAACGATGTCGAGCGCCCCGACCAGCGGCTGGTCGCCTTCGGTGAGGCCGGCCGCCAGCAAGATCATCCCCGCGCAGGTGCCATAGACCGGCATCCCGGAGTCGATCTCCTCGCGCAGTGGCTCCATCAGGCCGAACCGGGTCGCCAGCCGGCCGATCGTCGTCGACTCACCGCCGGGAATGATCATCGCGTCGATCGAGACGAGGTCGGAAGGATGTTTCACCACCAGGGGGGCGGCCCCGGCCCGCTCGATTGCGATCAGGTGCTCGCGGACGTCTCCCTGGAGACCGAGCACACCGACCGATGGACCCCGCTTGGGCCCCATCTGGTCACCAACCGCGCTGGGCCAACCGCTCGCTTGGGTCGAGCCGTTCCAGCTCGATCCCCGGCATGGCCTCGCCGAGCCCGCGGGAAACCTTGGCGATCACCTCGGGCTCGTTCCAGAAGGTCGTCGCCTCGACGATGGCGGCCGCGTAGCCCTTGGGGTCGGAGGACTTGAAGATCCCGCTGCCGACGAACACCCCATCACATCCGAGCGCCATCATCAGCGCCGCGTCCGCCGGAGTGGCGATGCCACCTGCAGCGAAGTTCACAACCGGCAGCCGGCCGGTTTCGTGTACTTCCCGCACGAGCTCGAACGGGGCAGCAAGATCCCGGGCTTCGGCCATCAGCTGGTCGGTGCCGGCCTGCACCAGCCTGCCGATCCCTTCTTTGACCGCCCGCATGTGGGTGACCGCCTCGACCACGTTTCCGGTGCCGGCCTCGCCCTTGGTACGGATCATGGCGGCACCCTCCCCGATCCGGCGAAGAGCCTCGCCAAGGTTGCGGGCGCCACAAACGAAGGGCGTGGTGAAAGCCCACTTGTCCACGTGGTGCTCGGCGTCGGCGGGAGTCAGCACCTCGGACTCGTCGATGTAGTCGACCCCGAGGGCCTGCAGCACCTGCGCTTCGACCGCGTGGCCGATCCGGCACTTCGCCATGACCGGGATGGTCACCGACTGCTGGATCTCCTGGATCTTGGTCGGGTCGGCCATGCGGGCCACCCCACCCTGCTTCCTGATGTCGGCCGGCACCCGCTCGAGAGCCATCACCGCCACTGCTCCGGCCTCCTCGGCGATCCGCGCCTGGTCGGCGGTGACCACATCCATGATCACGCCGCCCTTGAGCATCTCCGCCAGTCCCCGCTTGACCAGATCAGTTCCGCGTTCCACGTCTTCCTTGCCAGGTTGTCTGAGGGGTCAGATGCTACCTGGAGCGGGTCGCAGCCTTGGCGGTGGCGTCTTCATACGCCGTTAGATACAGCCCGAGCACGCGTGGCCATGCGAACTCTGCGGCTCGTGTACGACCGGCTGATCCCAGCCGGTCGAGTTCCTCGCGAGATGCGAGCAGGCGGACCAGATGCTCGGCCAGGGACCCGGAGTCGCCGGCCGGAAACTCGACCCCGACTCCGGCCAGCAACTCATGAAAGGCAGGGAGATCGCTCGCCACCACCGCGCAGCCGGCGGCCATTCCCTCCAGCAGGACGATGCCGAAGCTCTCACCGCCGAGGTTGGGAGCCACCAGCACCTCGGCTGTGGCGAGCAAGTCGTTCTTCTCGTCCTCGGGAACCCGGCCCAGAAAGACGACGCCGACGGGGGGTGACTGGCGCATCGACCCCACCACGGTCAAGCGGGCCCCCGGGTGCACTTCCATCACATTGGGCCACGCTTTGAGGAGGGTGTCCAGGCCTTTGCGCGGCTCATCACGCCCCACGAAGACAACCTGTTGCCTGGTCTTGGCCACGTCGATCGTCTCGAGATCGATGCCATTGGGGATCATGCGGACGTCATCGAATGGGAGCGCAGCTGCCGCCTCGGCGCTCACGGCTGTGACGATGCCGCTCCCGATCGAGCGCCGCATCGGGCTGCTCGCCACCCGGTAGAGGCTGCGCACCCAGGTGGGAGGGCGGGCATGGAACGTCGTCACCTTGGGATTGGGCACAGTCAATGCCGCGAACGAAGTCAACGGCATCAACGGCTCGTGGATGTGGATCACCTGTGCGTCGCGTACCGCCTTGCGCACCCTCCCTGCCACCCCCGGGTTCAGAGCCACCGGGGCCTTGGAGCCATTGGCCGGAACCTCCACCGAGTTTCCGATGTCGACTCCGAGGTCGGCCGGGCAACGGGGCCCCACGGCCCACGCATCCTCACCTGAGGCCCTGAGGTGGACCACCAGTTGGGCGACTTGGTGCTGGACTCCTCCGGGGAATCCGAGGTCGTAGGGGCAAACAACGGCGACCTTCACGCCGGTTGGCTGTCGGATGGCCAGTTGGGTTGCAGTACCAGCCATTGGCTGGGATCGCGTTTGATGAGGTCTTCCAAACGATTGGCGAGCTGCTGGGTCATCGCAACCGTCCGTTCTGCCACCGTTCCCTCGGTCGGGATGTCGATGCTGGGTGTGACGATCAACAGGTTGGCACCTGGAGTGAAATATGTGCCGACCGGGACGATCGGAGCCCCTGTGCGGATCGACAACCCAGCAGGTCCAGATGGAAGGGTGGTCCGCTCCCCGAAGAACTCCACCTCGACGCCGCGCCCGGAGAGATCGCGGTCTGAGACGAGCGCGATCGCTTTGCCGGCGGCCAGGTCGGAGACGAGGGACCGCATCACGGCCGGGTCATCGGCGTATCTCACCTGGATGTCGAAGGCCTCGCGCATACGCGTGAACCAGTCGCGCACGTAGCGATTCTCGAGGTTCTCGGCCACCGCCACCACCTTGAGCCCGAGGGTGGCCGTTACCGGAGCCGACAGCTCGAAGTAGCCCTGATGTGGAAGGGCGAGTATCACCCCCCGTCCCTTCGCCTTGGCGTCGATCAGGTTCTGGAATCCTTCGGTCTGGGCGGCCGCCACCAATCCGGGGACCCGGCTGGGGCGCAGCCACAGCGACTCGGCCCATCGCCTTCCGTAGTTCGCGAACACTCGACGGGCGAGGGCGTCGTGGTCCTTGCGATCAGGGGCGATGCGCTCCATGTGCCGCTTGGACATCAGGCGTCGCTCCCCGGCGAACGGATACGAGAGGGCGCCGATGGCCGAGCACACCCGCCGTGCCCAGGACAGCGGTAGGACTCCCACCACTGCGCTCGCCACCTGCAGCAGCAGGTAGAAGAGGCGGTGCCTCACGGCTCGATGGCGTGATACGTGTCGAAGAAGCGCTGACCGGCTGTGAACCAGGTGGCGGCCACCATCACCCAGAGCATTGGCTCGATGAATCCCAAGATGAGGCCGACCGAGAAGAGGATTACCCGCTCGGCCCGCCCCATGAACCCTGCCTTGCCGTTGAGCCCCACGGCCTCGGCCTTGGCCCGCAGGTATGGCACCAGCGTGGCGCCCCCTATGGCGAGCACGATCAGCAGCAGCTCCCGCCGGTTCCCGGCCCGAGCCACCGCCAGTCCTGCGAACACCGCGATCTCCCCGATGCGGTCGCTGGCGGCGTCGAGAAACGCCCCCCGTGGGGTCACCGACCCCCCGGCCCGCGCCACCGAGCCATCCAGCCCGTCGAGCAGGGCCCCCAGCAAGGCCACAGCGGCGCCTATGCGGAGATAGCCGAGTCCGATCAGCACGGCACCGCCGACCGTGATGGTCAGCCCGAACAGGGTCATGAATTGGGGGGTGACCCCCATGTGTGCCAGCGACCCACCGATCGGATCGAGGAGCCATTGGACACGCGGACGCACCCGCTGGTCGATCACCGGCGGGCAAAGTAGCACGCCGAGTTGGGCTGAGGCACCTTCACTATCATCCGCAGCCCCGTCCCCCGAGGAGGTCGAGTGGTCCCCGACAAGATCCGCAATGTCGCATTGCTCGGCCACGGCGGAAGTGGAAAGACGACACTGGCAGAGGCATTGCTCTACGTGGCCGGCGTTTCGACCCGGCAGGGATCGGTCGACCAGGGAACCGCACTCCTCGACTTCGAGCCCGAGGAACAAGAACGCAAGATCTCCCTCGGCCTTGCCATCGCCACCCTCGATTGGAAGGGCCATCGGATCAATCTCATCGACACCCCTGGCTATGCCGACTTCGGGGGTGATGCCCGCGCCGCTCTGCGGGCAGCCGACCTGGCCCTGTTCGTCGTCTCCGGAGTGGACGGAGTAGAAGTCCAGACCGAGCTCCTCTGGAAGGCGGCAGCCGACGAGGGGATCCCGCGGGCAATCTTCATTTCCAAGCTCGATCGCGAGCGCTCGTCATTCCCGCGAGTCCTCGACCAGCTCCGGGAGGCCTTTGGAAAGCGGGTTGCTCCGGTCCAGGTCCCGATTGGGGCCGAGCATGACCTGCGGGGCTTGGTGAGGGTGGTCTCAGGCAACGCGTTCGTCTACGGGCCGGACGACAAGACCGGCACCCCGTCGGAGGTCCCCGCCGACACGGCCGGGCTGGTGGCAGACACCCATACCGCCCTGGTCGAAAGCGTGGTCGAGACCGACGACACCCTGATGGAGAAGTACTTCGAGGGCGAAGAGCCGTCGTCCGAGGTGATCGTCTCCACAGTCCACAAAGGGATGCTTGCGGGTGAGATCCAGCCCGTCCTTGTGGGCTCGGGAGCACGCCGCATCGGCGCCGACACCCTGCTCGAATTCCTGGTCGATTTCGCCCCCTCTCCTCTCGAGCGCGCTCTCCCCCCGATCGCCAAGGGCGACTCCGTCGAAGTGAAGGAAGACGGCCCGGTGGTGGCCTACGTGTTCAAGACGATCAGCGACCCGTTCGTCGGGCGCATCTCGCTCTTCCGGCTCTACTCGGGGCGCATCAATCCTGACATGGAGCTCGACCTCGCCCGCGGGGGCAAGGTGCGGATGCACAACCTCTTCTATCAGCTTGGCAAGGATCACCACGACGCCAAGGAGTTGGTGGCAGGAGAGATCGCCGCCCTGGCGAAAGCGGAGAACGTACGGGCGGGCGACACCCTGCGATCGGGAACCCCGCTCGAGTTCGCCCCGGTGGTCTACCCCCGGCCGGTGACCGAGCTGGCGGTGGAACCTCACAGCCAGCATGATGAGGAGAAGCTGTCCACGGCCTTGCAGAAGATGACCGAGGAGGACCCGACCCTGCGAGTCGACCGCCGGGCTGCCACCGGTGAGACCGTCCTGGCCGGGCTGGGCGACACCCACCTCGATGTGACTTTGGCCCGAATCCGGCGCAAGTTCGGGGTTGAAGTCGACACCGCCCTTCCCACGATCCCGTTTCGGGAGACCATCACCGCGGCGGGCGAAGCCGAAGGCAAGCACAAGAAGCAGACCGGGGGTCGCGGGCAGTACGGCGTCTGCAGCGTCCGGTTCAGCCCCCGCCCGCGGGGCGCAGGCTACGAGTTCGTCGACGCCATCAAGGGCGGCGCGATCCCCCGTCAGTTCATCCCGGCGGTGGACAAGGGCATTCACGAGGCATTGGAACGCGGGATCCTGGCCGGTTACCCGGTAATCGATGTCTCTGCCCAAGTGTTCGACGGGAAGTTCCATGCCGTCGACTCGGATGAGCTCTCCTTTCGGATGGCCGGCATCCAAGCTGTCAAGTCGGCGGCCCCGTTGCTGCGACCTGTGCTGCTCGAGCCGATCATGCGGCTGAGCATCCGGGTGCCGGAGGATCACACCGGCGATGTGATGGGTGACATCAATGGTCGCCGGGGACGTGTGCTGGGGATGGACACCGATGGCTCGGCCCGTGTAATCGAAGCCGAGGTCCCGATGTCAGAGGTCCAGCGTTATGCAGCCGACCTGCGATCTATGACGAGCGGACGGGGTACCTTTGAGGTCGAATTCGACCACTATGCGGAGATGCCTCATCCTGAGGCACAGAAAGTCATCGCCGCGGCGGCAGCGGCCAAGGACAAGGAGTAAGGGGCCGGGACGCCCATAGTCCTGCGACGGAAGGTGGCCATGTCAGACGCCGTTCTGAGATACAGGGACCAGGAATACGCCCTCCCGGTGGAGGAAGGGACCGAGGGCGAGCTGGCCCTCGACATCTCCGGGCTCCGCTCTCAAAGCGGGCTGATCACCGTCGATCGGGGCTTCGGCAACACCGCCGAGAGCTCGAGTTCGGTGAGCCACATCGATGGCGATGCCGGCATCCTCCGCTACCGCGGCTACCCGATCGAGCAGCTGGCAGAGCAGGCATCGTTTCTGGAGGTCGCCTATCTGCTCCTGTATGGCGAGCTCCCCAGCCGGCGCGAGCTCGACGAGTTCGAGACCTCGATAACCCGGCATTCCTTGCTCAGAGAGGACATGAAGCACCTCTTCGAGGCCTTCCCCCACTCGGCCCACCCGATGCAGATCCTGGCATCGGCGACGTCGGCACTGGCCACCTACTACCCCGATGCCCTCGACCCGCGCAGCGAAGCGTCGCTCGACATCTCATCCCGTCGCCTCATCGCCAAGGTGCCGACGATGATCGCCTGGAGTTACAAGTACCGGGCCCACCAGCCGTATACCTATCCGCGCAACGAGCTCGACTACGCGGGCAACTTCCTTCACATGATGTTCTCGATCCCATCGGAGCCGTACACCCCTGATCCGGTGGTGGCGGCCGCGCTGAACGTGCTGTTGATCCTCCATGCCGACCATGGACAGAACTGCTCGGCGACCGCGGTACGTCTGGTCGGCTCGGGAGAAGCCAATGTCTTCTCCGGGATCTCGGCCGGCATCCACGCCTTGTCCGGCCCTCTGCATGGCGGGGCCAACCAGGCCGTGCTCGAGATGCTGGAGCAGATCGTGGTGGGTGGCAAAGACATCGCGTACTACGTCGAGCGGGCCAAGGACCGGGAGGACCCATTCCGGCTGATGGGTTTCGGGCACCGCATCTACAAGAACTTCGATCCGCGGGCCAGGATCATCAGGAAGGCCGCAGAGGAGGTGCTTGCCAAGCTCGGGGTCGACGACCCTCTCCTTCGCGCTGCGAAAGAGCTGGAAGACCTGGCGCTCTCAGACGACTACTTCATCCAGCGCAAGCTGTATCCGAACGTCGACTTCTACTCGGGGATCATCTACCGAGCCATGGGCTTCCCCACCGACATGTTCCCAGTGCTCTTCGCCCTCGGGCGCCTCCCCGGCTGGCTGGCTCAGTATCGAGAGATGGCGATGGACCCGGCCACCCGCATCTACCGGCCCCAACAGCTTTACTCGGGAGCCCCGGTCCGGGACTACCTCCCGATCGAGCAGCGCAAGTCCTGACCTAGATCCTCGTTCTGGCGCAGGGATATGCCGCTATGGCTTCACAATCCCGCGCCAGAACCTTGGTGTGTTCAGGTCTCAGGCCCGAACGGCCCCACCAAGCGTCTCCACCAACGGCTCGCCCAGCCGAGCGGCGGTGATGGCGTCGATGACCACCAGCGCCCGGTGACGGGGCGGATCCGAGGCCTCATATATGAGAACGTGCCACCGGGGTCGGGCCCGCAGGCCATGAAAGGTCAGCGCCGCCGAGATCTGGCCGATCGCAAAGGGGGCGGCGGGGGCAGCCAGTGAGAGCGCCCGCCCCTGATCGACCTTCACTTCCCAGGCTCCGGCCGCATTCCAGGCTGCCAACCCGAGGGCGATGACGATCGCCACCATTCGGCCGACCCCGGCCGGGATCACGAACCACATGACCGCAGCCGCTACTACGAATACCGCCGCCGAGATGCGACGGCGGCGTGGATCGGGAAACCGATAGGGACCACCCTGGCTGGAGTCGAGGTCGCCCGGCAGGTCGACCGAGTCCGCAACCTCGCGGGGTATCTCGATGCCGTCCATCAGTCCCCGGGCGATCGGGCAGAGTCGGTCAATTCCTGAATCGCCTGATCCAACCTCACGCCGCGCCGCTCTTCCTCCTCACCGTACCTGCGCATCCCGACAGTCCCAGCCGACTCGTCCTTGTCCCCGGTCACCAGCACGGCCGGGGTCTTATGGGTCAGTGCCCGCCGGATCTTCTCGCCAACCGTGTCGTCACCGCCGTCCACCTCCACCCTGAGCCCGGCCTCGCGGAGCTGGGTAGCCACTTGAGTGGCGTACTGGCAATGGCGATCCGCCACCGGCACCACCGTGACTTGCACCGGGGCCAGCCACATCGGGAAGGCGCCCGCGTAGTGCTCGACCAGGACCCCCATGAACCGTTCGATCGATCCGGCCTTGGCGCAATGGATCATCACCGGCCGGGCCGGATGATTGTCGGGTGCCGTGTACTCGAGTTGGAATCGCTCCGGCAGACCGAAGTCGAGCTGCACCGTCGACATCTGCCATTTACGCCCGATCGCATCCTTCACGTGCACATCGATCTTGGGCCCGTAGAAAGCCCCCTCGCCCGCGGCCACCCGGTAGTCGAGGCCGGCATCCTTGAGGGCGGCCTCCAACTCGCGCTCGGCAACCTCCCACAGCTCGGCCTCACCCACCGAATTGTCGGGCTTGGTCGAGAGCTCGGCCTCGAACTCCTCGAAGCCGAAATCCCGCAGCCAGGTCATGACGAATTTGAGGTGGCGCCCCAGCTCAGACGGCAGCTGATCGCGGGTGCAGAAAGTATGGGAGTCGTCCTGGGTGAATCCCCGAGCCCGCAATGCTCCGTGCACCACCCCCGACCGTTCGTACCGGTAGACCGCGCCGAGCTCGGAGAGGCGCATCGGGAGGTCCCGATAACTTCGGCTCTTGCTCTGATAGATGAGGATATGCCCTGGGCAGTTCATCGGCTTGATCCGATAACGCTCGCCGTCGTCGGCCTCCATGGCCGGGTACATGTTCTCGGCGTAGTAGCCGAGATGGCCAGAGATCTCCCAGAGCTCCTCGCGGGCCACGTGCGGAGTGCTCACGAACTCGAAGCCGAACCGCTCATGAAGGCGGCGCGAGTGGTCCTCCATGAGCTTGCGCACCATGCCTCCGCGCGGATGCCAGACGAGCAACCCGGGACCGAGCGCACGGGGGAAGCTGTAGAGGTCGAGCTCCGGCCCCAGACGGCGGTGATCGCGCTTCTCGGCTTCCTCCAGCCTCAGCAGATAGTCGCCGAGTGCCTTCTCGCTCTCCCAGGCCGTCCCATAAATGCGCTGGAGTTGCTGGCGACTCTCGTCCCCCCTCCAGTACGCACCGGCCGTGCGCAGGAGCTTGAAGGCAGCCAGCCTCCCGGTCGAAGGCAGGTGAGGACCTCTGCAGAGGTCGACGAAGTCGAGGTTTCGGTAAAGCGTGACTTCGGAGCCGTCGTCGACCTCGCCCGGCTCGACCCCTTCGATGATCTCTCGCTTGAACGGGTGGTCGGAGAAGATCTCCAATGCCTCCTGGCGACCCACCGACTCCCGGACGAATGGCTGATCCCCCGCCACGATCTCAGACATCCGCGCCTCGATAGCCGCCAGGTCGTCGGGGGTGAAGGGGCGCCCTATGTCGAAGTCGTAATAGAAGCCGTCCGCAATGGCGGGACCGATTGCGAAAGTGGCTCCCGGGAACAGCCCCAGTACTGCCTGCGCCAGGATGTGCGCTGCGGAGTGGCGGAGGACCGAACGGCCGTCGTCGGAGGTGTCGGTCACCACCTCGAACTTCCCACTGCCCGGGAGCGGTCGGTCGAGGTCGAACAGCTCGCCATCGAGCCTCACTGCGACCGCGGCTTGGGCGAGCCGTCGCCCGATCGATGCGGCCACGGATCGCCCGGTAGTTCCGTCCGGAAAGGCGGCCGTGGCCCCGTCGGGATACACAAGGTCTAGTGCCACGGGTCCTACTCGCTAGCCTGAAGCCGGCAGGGTACTCCGCGCCTGCCACCTGCCCGCACCCAATACCGAGAGCCAAACATGGACATCGAAGCACTCATCAGATCGATCTCGGGAACCGCCACCTACCGCCGGTTGAGCGGAACCGAGGGCAGCACAACCGACAATTCGGTGTACCGCCTTCTCGAAGAGACCGGCGTCAGCACCATCCTCAAGATCTACCCGATGGTCTCGCGCGAGCGGCGTGAGCGCCACGCTCTCGAAGCTTTGGCCGGCACCTCCGGAGTGCCTGCGATCCTCCACCGCGGCAACGTCGACGGCACCTCTTGGCTCTTGATGACCGATGCCGGGACGTGGAGCCTTGCCAGCCTTCCCTACAACGCCGAGATCCTCAAGCGGGCCGGCCAGGTCCTGCGCGGGGTCCACGACACCGAGGCCAAGATCACCAACCTCGAGGAGGGGATCGGCTCGGGAGTGGAGAACCACTACCTGTCGACCATCGAGCGGCTTGGGCGTTTTCGGCGCCGTCTGGGGCTCGACCAGAGCGTGCTCGATGCCGCGGCCGAGGCCCCGCCACCGCAGCCGAGCCCGGCACGTCCCGCCCACACCCGTCCAACCCCTGAGCGCTTCCTCATCAACGAGGACGGGAAGGTGACCCTCATCGCCTGGGAGTGGGCGACGCTTGCCCCGCCCGAATGGGACCTGTCGCTGGCCTCTTGGCGCCTCCAGAGCAAGCTCGGAGACGAGGCGGCGGAAGACTTCCGCAGCGGCTACGGCTACAGCGGTTCGACCGACAGGCTGCAGCCCTGGATCGCCTACCACGCCGCCATGTTGATGCTCGATGCGGCCGAGAACCGTGACGGGAGGCTTCACGACCTCGCCCCCCTCGGAGCCGCGCTGGCCGACGCAGTCGGCGCCGCCTGATCTCCTTCGCCCTCGGGGTTCACGCGAATCCTGGCTAGAACGCGAAATCCACCAATCCGCGCCTGCCCAGCCTTACGCTCGACAGCAGGCGAGGACGAGGAGGAGGCGTGCTCGAAGCGTTGCTGGCGGTCACCGCCACCGGTGGTTTGGTCGCGTTGGCGCGCGGCCGCAGGCGTGACTCACCCGGACCGATCTTGCAGTTGACGGTGGACCCGGGCGACGACGATCTTCCATGCCCATGGTGCTTCACGTCCACCAGAGCGGAAGACTCCCGCTGCCCCGGCTGCCTTCGGAGGTTCGGCTAGGCGCTCGTCGCCCTCTCGAAGACACGCTCGGTCCGATTGAGGGTGAACCCTTCCGACTCGTATAGGGTGATCGCTCGCCGGTTTTGGTCGTCGACGTAGACGATCGCTCTTTCGCAGCCCTCGCCCGTCAGGTGCTCGAGGCCTCGTCGCAACAGCTGCCTTCCCAAGCCCCGGCCGGCGGCACCAGGATCGATCGCGATCACATAGATCTCCCCGACCGCCGAACTGTGCCGCTTGGTCCAGCAATAACCGATCGGCGTCCCTTCCTGCTTGCAGATGATGAGGCCCTCAGCCCGGAACCATCGGAGGCCCATTCGACGCCTCAGCTCGACCTCGGTCCAGCCCTCCGCTCCACCCCCTCCGGCAAAAGCCCGGTTGTGCAGGCCCAGAAGATCACTGAGATCGCCCTCCCGATAGGGATCCCACGACACATCGGCTACCGCCTCAGGTGGATTTGCCGGCAGGGACCGACCCAACTGTTGGACTGCACGTCTCTGCCTGAATCCCCGGGTGGTCAGGGCAGATGCGACCAGATCCAGGTGCGCCCATGCCCTGACCCCCTTTCCACTCTCTAGAGAATCCCCCTCCAGCACCCGGTCGACCAGCGCCGCCACCAGGTTCTCACCACGGTGGTCGGGGTCGAGCATCACTTCGAGGCCCCACCAACCCGGGTCGATCAAATCCACCAGCACTGCCGCACCCACCAGGTCTGCACCTTCCCAAGCCAAGATGCCGCCGCCCAGGTCGGCTTCGTCGAGATCGGGGATCAGGTGCTCCCCCACTGCCGGCAGGCCGTCTGCCGAAGCGACTCGATGGGCCAGGGCGGTCAGGGCGGCGCGATCCTCATTCGTGGCCGGGCGCAGCTCCACCGGACAGAAGGTAACGAGTGCACATGGTCGCAGCTTGTGCATCTCCGATACCTAGGCTGGCTCGAGGTATGAGTGCGGTAGGGCTCGTGCTCGGTGGAGGGGGCATCACCGGTGCCGCCTTCGAGATCGCTTCATTGATGGCGCTCGAATTGGCGACCGG
The DNA here is from genome assembly GCA_036555105.1 of Acidimicrobiia bacterium. Classification (GTDB taxonomy): domain Bacteria; phylum Actinomycetota; class Acidimicrobiia; order Spongiisociales; family ZC4RG35; genus DATBMA01. Next base: position 9,869 of record DATBMA010000023.1, on the reverse strand, counting down.
CTGGACTCCTCATGAGGCCGATGTGATCGTTGGAACTTCATCCGGCTCCTTCGTTGCCTCGCTCGCCCGTCATGGGCGCCTCGACCTCGATGCACTCGTCCTGCCGACCGACGAGCGGGAAGCGGTGGCCGAGCGGATCAGAGAGAAGGTGTATCGGGCGCGGCCTGGTGTACACCCGACCACATGGGTGCGTCATGGGCTGCTCGCCGGGATTCGCAACCCGGGCCTCACATTGCTGCTTGGTTCCCCAGCAAGGTTCGACGCCAATGGCATCGCCGATTGGGTAAGGGAGCAGGTGGGTGCCGAGGCCGAGAGCTGGCCCCACAGCCCGACCGTGGTAGTGGCTTATGACGTGGCAGCCAAGCGGCGTGTCCCATTCGGGACGATCGACGCCCCCGATGTCGGGTTGGCCGACGCCGTCGCCGCCTCCTCTGCGATACCGGTGCTGTTCCGCCCGTTTCGGATCGATGACCGCCTATACGTCGACGGTGGGATCGTCTCGGGGACCAATGCCGACCTCGTGCTCGGCAGCGACGCCCCTCTCGACCTCGTCCTCATATTCGCCCCCATGGCATCGGAGTTGGAGAGGCGTGGCGCCTGGTTCCACGAGCGCATGTTCGACCGGGTGGGCCGTAGATATCTCGACGAGGAGGTGGCGATGATCCGCTCCGCCTGGCCCAGCTGCGACGTGGTGGTGATCACTCCTACCGCGGCCACGCTGGCGGCCATGAGGCCGAATCCAATGGATGCCGACTCTGCCGTCCCCACCTTCATCCGGGCGTTGAGGGGGATGAAGCGGGTTCTGACTCACCCCGAGGTCTGGCGCCCGATCGAGCGCCATCTCATCAGGGTGGGGACACCCCGCTGACTTCGGCTGCGCGGGGCCGCAGGAACACGAGCGCCACCAGCCAACCGACCACCCCGATTGCGGTGGCGACCTTCGCTGCAGTCAACAGCAGGGAAGCGATCGTCTCGAAGGCGGCCGCCGCCGCCGGCGTGTCGGCCAGGTAAGAGGACCCGACCCAGGCCAGCACCAGCCACAGGACCAGCGACCCGATGGCCACTGCTGCGAACACCCGCCGGATCCAGATACGGGGCTTGCCGGCGGTCATGGTCGCCGCCACCGCAGCGAGGATCGCGACGACGGGAAGCACCCAGGCCAGGGTCTGCAGGGTCTCGACCGCCTTCCTGGCGCCGGGGATTGCCTCGAGCGTGAACAGCTCGTACTGGAGACTCAGGTTGTCGAGCGATAGCCGGTCCAGACCGGTGAACCCGGATTGGGCCAATCGGTCTTTCACCATGGCAAACACCGGGTTGAGATCCAGCACGAGGGTTCCCTGTTCGTTGATCGTGGCGGCCCCGCCCTCGTGGGGCCCGGTGACCACCCGCACGAACGCCTGGTGGGCGGCTCGGTTGGCGCCCATCCACACCCGAGCGAACAGGTCGCTCTCCAGCACCTGGGCGACCACCCCCTCCATCCAGCCGTTGAAGGCGTCGGCCAGGGCCGGTCCCACGACTGCACCCACTTCGGGCAGGGCGTCTTCGATCCTGGTCCCTACCCCGAGAGCCTCGGTGAGGGCGCCCGCTGCTCTGGTGGACACACCCTCGACGATGGCGGGGTCGTCGACCAGCGGGGCCACGGTGGCCACGTAACGCTCGGTGTTGAGCAGCTCCGATCGCACCCAGAGCGCTGCCAACGACAGCGGCACGGTCATCCCGACAAGCACAACCATGATCCAGGAAAGGACGATCCGGCCCCTCATCGGCTGCAGTGTGCCACCTGGGACGTCGCCTCAGCCCGCGACGAATCGCTCAGCCGCTTCGTAGGCGGCCATGCTCGACTCGCCGAGGTACTCCCCCGCCGCGAAAAGGACCATGGCGTCGGTGTCGGCGATGCCAGTGCGCTCGAACTGGGTCACCAGCTCAGGATCCACACCAGACAGGTAAAGCCGTCCTCCGACCCGATCGAGATGCTCGGCATACACCGACAGCACCCGCAGAGCCGTAGCTCCCAAAGCCGTGCGGCCTCTGAGCCGGACGACGACCGCGGGCCTCTCGCTGCCGATCGGGTCGGGGAGGTTGACCTCGAGGGTCCTCGCCCCGGCGAAGAAGAGGCTCCCGTAGATGTCGAGCATCGTCACGGTCCTGGTCTCCAACCGCTTCGGCGGTACCTCTTCTCGAAACCGTCCATCCTCCGGCACGATTCGTCGGAGGGTGAGATCGAGCGCGTCCCGGTTGACCTGCAGCAGCATCGACAGGGCGGCACCGATCAGCACCGCCAGCGCAATGGGTGCGAAAAGCGTACTGATGAAGGTCGTCACGATCGCGATCTGCGAGCTGGGGCCGGTCTGCCAGATGGTCGCGATCTCCCCGGGCTTGAACGATCCGATCGCGGCGTAGATGAGGATTGCAGCCAGCGTGGGCATGGCGATCGTCCCCGCCAGCCCGGCGAAGAACACGAGGATCAACAACATCCAAACGCCGGAGAGGATCGACGCCCACCTGGTAGTCGCTCCTGCTGCCCGATTGAGGGCGGTCTGCCCTACCGAGCCCCCCACCGGCTGGCCCTTGAAGGCGGCCGAGGCGAGATTCCCGACTCCCTGGGCCATGAAGTCCTGGTTGGATCTGGAACGTGAGCCGTCGAGATTCGGAGCCGCCTCGGCCACACCCGCCCCTTGCACAAGGACGATGGCGGCCACCGCCACGGCGCCGGCCAGGAGATCGAGGCTGAAGGCCGAGAGGTCGGGAAGAGCCGGCAATGGGAGTCCAGCCGGGATCTCACCCTGATCGGACACGATCGCGACTTCGGCATTGGTCAGGGCAGCGATGACCGTCGGGACAATCAATGCCAAGAGCGCGCCATAGGAGCGAAACCGGGTGCGGTGGACCCCGAACAGGATTGCCAGAGTGGCAAGTCCGGTCAGGAACGAAGCCAGGTGGACCTCGCCCAGATGCGTAAGCACGAAGATCGCCTTGGCCACCGAGGTACTGCCTTGGGCGGCGACGCCGGCCAGGTCGGGGAGCTGGCCGAAGATGATGTTGAACCCGACGCCGGTCAGGAACCCCAGCATCACCGAATAGGAAACAAAGCGGGTGAGCCTTCCCAGCCGGAGTAGGCCGGCAACCACCATCAACGCTCCCGCCATCCAGGTCAAGAGGACGATCGCCGATTCGCGCCCTTGGGGATCGAGCCTGGCGATCGCAGATCCGGAGGCGAGCGCTGCAGCGCTCGTGGTGGCGATCACCATCAGCTGCGTGCTCGACGCCAGCCCGCCCCCGATCGGCCCGGCCATGCTGGCGTAGAGGCCATGTATTGGGCTCACGCCGGCCAGGACACCCGACGCCATCCCGTCGGGGACACTGCCGAGAGCGCCGGGGAGCCCGGCGAGGAGCTCGCTTCGGAAGGTGCCGGGTTGCGGCTTGGTGCGTGCCCACCAGCGAGCCACGGCGCCGGGTCTCCGGCCGGTCACTATCCGACCTGCTGCCGCTCTGGCATCCGATCAGTCAAACATCGACGTCAGCCGCCGGTCGTCTCCACCGGTTGTAGCGGGCACCCGGTGCTCGCCTCCTCGCACAACGCCACTGAATTGGGAAATTGCAGCGGGGAGCTGACGTCGGTGACGGCTAGATCCACCAGATGGATCAGGTAGGGATCACCATCGACGCAAGGCCCGTGCAGGCCGGCTCGCTCCATACCCATGCCAGGCAACAGGACTGAAGGGGGATCCAGGAGCAGCACCGCCTGCTCGTCCTCGTTGGACGCACAGACCTGGAACCTGGCTTCCGACTCCGCCAGTTGATACACCGCCGACTCCCCACCCGCCGCCAGAGTCAGCTCGCTCCCTGTCAGCTGAGCCGCCAGGTCTGAAGGGGCCACCCCTCCACCATGGACATAAACGACATAACGGCCGTCGCGTACGTCGGTGGAAGACGATCCGCATGAGGCCGCCGCCAGAGCCAGGCCCAGTATCCCGGAGGTGATGGCGCGCTTATGACAACGGAGAGCTCTCACCGACATCAGAGTGGCGACATCCGGCTTGTCGATGATACGAGTCGGGCTGGGTGGGACGCGCCTTCAGTTGCGAGCCTGGAGACCGTTGACCACGCCGGCGCCTTCTGCGGCGTCATCCACTGTCACCGCGAACCGGCGTCCGTTCCTGAGCTCGAGGACGATCCCCTCCCCGGCCCGGATGACCACGGCCGACCCGTCCGGGATCATGCGATAGCCCCAGCCTCCCCAGCGGGCTGGATCAACGTACTCCGCCCGGGCTTCGCCGATTGTTACCAGCTGATACCTCCTCACCGGCAGGAACCCGCCCATCCGAACCCGAAGGCCGCTTCGGTCGACCATGACCGTCAACCTCGACATCAAAACGCCGAGGATCACCAGGAGGAGCCCGATCCAACGTAGGAAGCCAGGCACCAGCAACAGGACGGCAACGCCGATCGCCGCACCGAACAGTTGGCCGGGCGACTGCGCCGTCCCTCTCCAGCTCGAGGCGCTGCTCATGGGGACGGACATGTTCCCGTCGGCTCGGATCGGAAGCGGCGGCGCCCACCGACGGCCGATCCGGTAGCCCAACACTCCTCCGGCCACCGCGATGATCAGGGTGCCGATCAGCATCCACCACTCGAGCGCACCCGCCTCCTGCCAGCTCGCTCGCCCCCAATTGAGACCGACCGTCACAAGAGTCAGCGCCAAACCGAGTGCGGCAATGAACCCGGCCAGACCGAACGACTCGCCCGCGGGCGTGCGAACGACGGCTCCGTCGGGCGACGGTGTCCGCCGGGCCATCAGGAACCCCGTCAGCCCTCCAACCCCCAGGATCAACCCGGCGGTGAAGAGCAACAGACCGACTAGCGACATGTACCCGTCGGGATGCCCATCGATTCCCCAGTGCGTCGCAATGGGATCAGGCAACGAATCGGCGGAGGCCGTGAGGACGAGGGTGACGACAACGGTCGATGCGCTGAGGAGCCCCGCCAGCCCAAGCCACTGCTGGCGATGCCCGACGGCCCCCGTGGTCACCGCGTCAAGGCTATTTCGACTTACGAATCGCGCGCAGCACGGCCAGGATGAACACCACCGCCACGACCTGAGCTCCGAGGATGGCGCGATTCACATCGACTGCCGGCTTCCATGTGACTTCGCCATCGCGGATGACATAGGCCCCTGCAGGCTTGGCATTCACCCCGAAGCCAGATCCGAAGGCTTTGCCTTCGCCGCCAGGAGACTCGCCCTCACCACCTCCTCCGCCGCCCATCACCCGAGCGGCGGGCACGAACGTGAGCCCGTTCTTCTCGTACGGATCCCCGAACACCCGGCGCACGGTGACGGCGTCCCTGGCTTGTCCGATCATTTCTTCGACCCCCATGGCTCCTCCATCGCGTCGCGTGTAGGGCGATGCCGAACGCCGCCCTTGGCCTAACCCCCAGCCACACGATGGGTCAGGGGTCCGCTCCAAACATAGCCCTACCGTGTTTTCACGGGTACAGGCCCCTACTCGGAGTAGACCGCGCCTGCCCTAAGAACCACTTCTCCGCCGGTCACGATCGGCGATGCCACCTGGAAGGCGTCTGCTATCTGGTTCCACGCCTGGAACCGCGGATCGCTGTCATGCAGATGATGTCCCTGGCCATCCGCAAACGTGACGCTGACCAGGAATTGAATGGCCCCCGACACCGGGGCTGTCGAGATGTCCATCCTGCTGAGTGAGGCATGGAGCATCACTCCCCGACTCACATAGTCCTGCCAGATCGGGAGTTCGTGTTCCCGAAACCCTTGGAGGAATTCGTCGACTCGACTCTGGTCGATGTTGAGGACTATGCCGACTGTCTCCATTCCCAACCTCCTCCCGCCATTGAGCCGTCCCCGCCGATGGGAATGCGCTAGCCGTCCATGGCAGCCCAGAAGACCATGAACACGAAGAAGAGTGCGAGGGGTAAGACCGCGATAGCTATCACCACCGCGACGAGCACCTTCGTCCTGGTGGGCATTCCAGCTGAGGCCGCTGGCAGCAGGGGCGGTGTCGGGTCTGTCGGCCCTGGCGTCGACATCTCTCACAGAGACTACGCCCTGTCCCGGACCACTGGCCCAACAGCGGAGCACACGGTGCCGAGACGCTACGCGCTCGAAGCCAGCAGTCCTGTCGAGAGAGGCAAGGTGGATAGGCGCCGTGATCTCTAGCCAGTGGGGAGTCGCCACGCCTCCTGCTCGTGCGCGAGCCAGACGAGTTCGGGATCGAGCCCCCGCACCAGCAGCTGGCCTTCGGTTTGCGGCTCGTCGAGCTCGCCGAACCAAACCGCCACGTCGCCGCCGACGACGACTGGACGCCCGCCAGTCTCGATGACCACCACTTGTGTGCCGCGTGTGTGGCCCGGGGCCGGGACCAGGCGGAGCCCGGGAAGCAGCTCGAGCTCGCCATCAACCGGCATATACCGCACGCCCGGGGCGTCGACCCACTCGCGAATCGTGTAGTTGTCCTCGCCACGGGCATCTTCGAGCTCCCTGCGCTGGACATAGATCGGCCGGCCGGCGAACAGGCGGTTGCCTCCGCAGTGGTCGAAGTGCAAGTGGGTGTTGACGACCACTTCGATGCTTGCGAGGTCGAGGTTCTGCTCGCTCAATGGACGGAGGCGGGGATCGAGGTCGGCCACCGCCGGGTGCAGCTCCGTCATGCCGGTGTCGACCAGCACGCGCCCATCGGGATGGTCGATGACGTGCACGTTGACCGGCATCCGCTCACCCTCTGCGAGCAGATCGGCAACGCGAATTGGCGTGATCATGATTGAGGCGGGGGCGGTCATTGCTTACCGACTGCCAAGGAGGTGGATGGCTTGAGCAACGTCCGAAGTCTGGGCACTAGTCGAAGGTTGGCTCCAAGATGACGACCGCGGTTTCACCGGACCGGAGCGCGGCATAGCCATCCAAGTTCTTGTCGATTTCCTGCCAGCGAGCCCAGAGACGTGACCGTTCTTCTCCGGTGGCCGCTCGGCCTCTGACCTTGTGTCGACCGTCGCGGACTTCGACGACGGCTCGGGGTTGTGCTTGGAGGTTGAGCCACCAGCCGGGCTCGGGCTCTGCCCACCCGTTCATAGCCATGGTGACCAGATTGGGACCATCCTCGAAGTAGCCGAGAATCACGTTTCGCTCCTGGCCGCTTCGACGCCCGACTGTGGTGAGCCGCATCATGCCCCACCTATCGGCTTTGGCAGACCGCAAACCGATGCGACCGCCGGAAACGCGGTATATGCCCCGATGCGCCGACCAGAACGAGCGAACGACCCATCTGGGTGGAAGCCGCGTTGGCCTCCGATTGTCAGACACGGGCCGAAAGCTACTCGCGGCGGGCAGCTCCCTTGTCGACGCTTGTACCCGAGCTTCTAGCCGCTGTTGAGTGCGACCAGCGCGTCGTAGACCATGAACGCTGGCCAGAAGAGGCCCTGGAAGATGGCGAGTACGTATTCCCAGAAGGAGTCGGCAGCTTGCCAGTAGTAGACGAGCGCTCCGAAGATGCCAAGGCCGTAGATCGCGCCGCCGCCGGCGGCACCCGCTTTGCCCATAGTCCCAGTTTAGGTGTGCGGCCACGACCTGATCTGGCTGTGCGGGAGGGGAGGAGCGTGGGTCGGGGGTAGGTCCATTCCCGGGCACGGATCGACGAATCCATCGGTCCGGCCCCTCGGTAGGCTGACACTCCGGGTTCTCACGTCGGGAATCAGCAGCATTCCTTGCCGGTGTTTCCACCCGTTGGCCCTAATCCCATCCGCCCACCCCGTTGATGCCCAAGTCCAGCTGGTGTGAAGCTGGTTCGGCTGTCAGCCGCTAAGACAACGCCGTCTCCAGAGACCACAGCGATGGCAACGGTCATTCAGGCCACGCTAAGAATGGGGCCTGGCCCTCCGGAATAAGTATGGGCCTCAGTCCATGAACCTAGGTACGGAGCAGCACGCAGGCACCAACCGTCGGAACTGGGGAAGGTGCTGGCGGGCTTTACAGGGACCCGCAACCTTTGGTAGTGGTAGCGGCTCACACGCCAGCTTCCCTCATACCGGAACCTAGACCTCGAAGCCGCCCAGGTTTGGTCCGAAGTCGGCCATCTTTTCGCGGAGTGTCGCCCGTCTAGGTCTCGGTCTGTAGTCGACACCACTCATAGAGAGCGTCATAGACGAACAGGCCCCTCTCCAGAAGTTGGTAGTCGTCGGACTCCACCTCGAGACCCCCTACTCCTATCGCCAGGAGGCCGGGGCCGAGGGGGTCGGTGTCAAGGTCTTCGCTGACGTCGGCGGCATGGACGATGGAGGCGAGTCGTACCAGGGCGGGATCATTCCCGAGGTTGTAGTCGTCGATCAGCACCTCAAAGGTGCACAGCTTTCCTCGGTGGGTGAAGTCGGCGCCGGGAGCATCGAACGACTTGCCACCCATCTCTCGGGCTGCATCCAACACCAAGTCGGCCGCTTCGTATATGAATTCGGCTTCGGGGTCGATGAACCGGCGAATCAGCCAAGGGCAGGCGATCCGGTCGGTCTTAGGTCGGGCACGAGTGACCCATTGCATGGGCGACCTCCTGAACGGTCGGGGAGACAGCTGGGGGGCTTTACAGGGACCCGCAACCTGGGAGTGGTAGCGGCTCACCCGCCGGCCTCCCCTCAGCCGGAAACCTACTCCTCTACGGACAATGTTCTCGGGCCGTCCCGCAGTCCCGGTTGTCAGTGAAGGGGGCACCAATGGGGAGTGGTAGCCCACCAAGGGCCTCGGGACGGCCTACCCGGAACCTACCCCTTGCGGCGGCGGCACGGTTTGCTGGACGGCTTCGGCTTCTCGACGGGGTCGTGACCGTTCACGCATCGGCGTCACGGTTGAGGAATCGCAACGCCCCCAGCCGGGTGCGGAAGTCTCTTAGCTTCACTATCCGCCCACCCTCGGCGGTCACCACGTTCCAGCGGTCCTCGACCTCCAGAAGTTCTGGGTCGTGGCTGTGCACAGGCACTCTCAACTCCGCCATCACCTTGTTACCCCGAGCCCGAACTTCCCCAACAAGGAAACGGGTTCCGTGCTCGGCCAGATGGGTCAGGACGCCCTCCAACTCGTCACGCCCGTGGCAAGCCTTTGGCCGCGGATATGCGAGGGCCGGGTCAAGGTAGGTCCACTCCAAGTCAGCGTCGACCAGCTCAAGCATTCCGGCGATGTCCCCACTCGCATAAGCCGCAAAAGCTCGCTCAACCAGCTCGGATGCAGTCAGCACTGAACCTCCGAACGCGGCGTTACCAGCCACGACCCACCAGCCCCCGAGAGAAACGCTCCCAGGCAGCCTGCCGGCTCACACCCATCGCCCTGCCGATCTCGGCCCAGCTGTGCCCAGACTCGCGTGCTTTCTGAACTGACTGGTACAGCAGCTTCTCGGCTGCCATGTCTACCCGGCAGGCATCTCTCACGTCCTCGATCGGATCGACCTCCCAGCGTCCGGACAGACTCAACCTGACGCGGTTTCCCCGACCTACCAGCCGGACACCCTTCTGCCGAACAGCCACATATCCTCCTCGTCAAGTAACCCTGACACCCTAACCGACTTCCTCTGGTGGTACACACCGGCCGAATACATTGAAGCCACCGTCGATGTCATGGGCGGCAAACCCTCGAAGTGTCCCGGTTCCGGTCCCCGCGGTTGCCTTAGTCAGCTCACGGAATGCCGGGCCGGGACAACCTTTCGCTACGAATCGCGCAGCAAACGCGCTACAGACACGCAACGCCGCGAGTTATCAACAGTGAGGACTTGACGATTCGTCAGTGGTTACGGCGCTGTTCTTAGTGGGCGCTAGTGGGATCGAACCACTGACCTCTGCCGTGTGAAGGCAGCGCTCTACCGCTGAGC
>DATBMA010000098.1:0-19435 GCA_036555105.1 Acidimicrobiia bacterium | reverse complement strand
ACGTCCAGCCGCCGGGTCCTGCGGGCCGGGGAGCCGCCAACCGGGTCAGGTCCGGAAGGAAGCAGCCCCACGTGGCCCACCTTGGTGCCGAAGATCGCCTGGCGGTCTGGGCGTCAACCGGTCGTCACCGTCTCTCCGTCCCACGCTTGCGAAGAGCCGCGCCGTATACGAAATCCAGCGGCCCCATCCGCCAGACCGCCTCCAACTTCAGCGGACCATGACCAAGCAGCTCCTCGGGGGGAGGGAGCTTGTCCAACGATCGATGCAGGTACCAGTACTCCTTAGGAGCCCCGGCCAAGGTCCCGACCGCCGGCAACACCACCGTGGTCCCGGTCCGATGCACCGCGGCCTTTACCGGTGTAGGCGGCCTGGCCAGATCGACGATCGCAGCCACCCCACCAGGCCGCAGCACACGGGCGATCTCCTTCATCGTCGCCTCCACCGAGGCCAGGTTGCGGAACACGTAGGCGGAGAAGACCCCGTCGAAGCTCTCGTCCCCGAAGGGCAGGTCCTCGCCCACTCCCACCACCCGCAGTGGCATCTCGGACAACGCCAGCATCTCCGGCTCCGGGTCCAGTGCCACCACGGTGCGGCGCCCGAGGACGGGGCCGGCGGCGCCGGTCCCACTACCCAGGTCGAGGATCACGCCCTCGGGCAGGAACGCAGCCGCCCTAGCCCGCCAGTGCTGCTCCTTGCCAAGCGAGAGGATGCTGTTGAGGCGGTCGTACCGGTTGGCAATGCGAGCGAAGACCCGCCCGCCCTCGTCGCTCACGGCCGCAGCGCGTCCAACCCGACGTAGGGCTGCAAAGCAGCCGGAATGGTCACAGAGCCGTCGGCGAGCTGGTGGTTCTCGAGGATCGCGAGGATCGTGCGGCCAACGGCCACCGCGGTCCCGTTCAGCGTGTGAACGATCCTGGTCCCGCCATCGCCACGCGTGCGGATCTTCAGGCGGCGCGCCTGGAAGTCGGTGGTGTTCGAGCAGGACGTCACCTCGCGGAAGGTCTGCTGTGAGGGGAACCATGCCTCTATGTCGTACTTCTTGGCGGCCGAGGAACCGAGGTCGCCGGCCGCCACGTTCACCACCCGATACGGGATCTCGAGCTCCTGCACGAGGCTCTCCTCCACTCCGAGGATGCGCTCGTGCTCATCGGGAGAGGCCTCGGGATGGGTGAATACGAACATCTCGACCTTGTCGAATTGGTGGACCCTGAACAGGCCCTGGGTGTCTTTCCCATAGCTCCCGGCCTCGCGGCGGAAGCACGATGAGAACCCGGCGTATCGGAGCGGCAGCTCGTCCGGGTCGAGGATCTCGTCCGTGTGGTAAGCCGCCAGCGGGACCTCCGAGGTGCCGACCAGATACAGGTCGTCGGACGCGACCGAGTACACCTGCTCCCGGTCACCGGGAAAGAACCCGGTCCCATAGAGGGCTTGTTCGCGGACCAGGACCGGCGGGACCATCGGCGTGAAACCGGCAGCAACCAGGTGGTCGAAGGCCCATCGGACCAACCCGAATTCGAGCAGCACCGCCCCACCCTTCAAGTACCCGAAGCGACTCCCGGAGACCTTGGCTCCCCTCGCCATGTCGATCAGGTCGAGGTCCTCGCCCAGAGTGGTGAAATCCTTCGCTTCGAAGTCGAAGACCCTGGGGTGGCCGACTCGTTTGATCTCGAAGTTGTCAGCATCTGTGTGGCCGTCGGCTGCGGAGTCGTCCACCAGGTTGGGGACCCGATTCCAGGCTTCTTCGAACTTGGCAGCCAGCTCTTCCGCACGAGCTTCGGCCACCTTGTGGGCCTCGGCCAGCCTCGCCCCTTCCTTGAGGGCGCTCTCCTTTTCCTTGCCGCCAAGCCTGGCCACCGCCCTGCCCGCCTCCTTCTGGGCGGCCCGGAGCTCCTCGGCCTCCCTCCGGACCCCGCGCAGCTCCTCGTCCATGGCGATCAATTCGTCGACGTCGAAGTCCAGACCGCGTCTGGCGAGGGAGCGGCGCAGTCGCTCGGAGTCGTTTCGAAGGATTCCTGGATCGATCACGGGAGGCGGATCGTACCGATTGGCGGGCGCAGCCAGCCCCGCAGCTCCCTCTTTGGATCAACCCGTCTCGTCGTTGACCCGGAAGGTGAGGTTGATGACGTTGTCGTCGACGTTCACCTCCGGCTCGGACAGGAGAAGCCGGACGACCGCCTGGTACTCGGTGCCCGGCGAGACCTGCAGCTCTTCGGTGGTGACCGTGGTCTCGTCCCCTGCCTCGAGTGCCGGAACCGCAACTTCGATCTGCTGCTCGCCATCCGGGTTGGTCAGCACCACCTCGACGGTCTGAGGCCCGGCCCGGCCATTCCCGCTGTTGGCGATCACCACCGACAAGGTGATCGTCTCGGTGGCCGGCACCACCAGGCTGCGGTCGGGTCCGCTCACCCAGGCGGGGTTGCTCACCACCTGTTGGACCTTCAGATCGGCGCGGAGGGGGAGGGCGCTGGTGCTCGCCCGCGCCGCCACTACGAATCGATTGGCAAGGGTCACCACGGCCGCCCCGTCTTCGACGAACAGCACCTCCGGCAAGGGGGCGATTGGCTGCGGGGCATCCTGCCTCTCCAGCTCCCCGAGGAGGTGCGCGTAGGTCTCGTCTCCAGCCCGCAGCCTGTAGAGGGCAAGGACGAGTTGCTCGGGTCCGGTTGTGGCCTGGGGCTGGTCCGCCGTCATCAGCACGCCTTCTCGGAACAGGGTGACTCCCTCGGACCAGTCCGAGACTGCCAGCCGGTAGAGGGCGGCAGGACCGATCAGCTCAGGAGTAGGGGGCTCACTCGTCGTGACGACCATCGCCGACGAGAGGACCTCCGACATGTCGGTGAGTATCGACTCGAACTCATTGCGGTCGATCTGCCCGATCCTCGAACCGAGGCCGGCGAAGGTAGAGGCGGCTCCGTCGATCGAGCCGGCTTCCACCCGCATCTCCTCGAGGTAGGCCACGCCGGCGCTGGCGACGTCACCGAGCCGAACGATGGCGAGGACCCCCACGATCAAGAGGACTATCAACAAGGGGACCAGGATCCGGCGCCCGCGACGGGGACGCGGGCTGTCAACCAGCATCCCATTGGAGACATTGACGGGGGATTGAGCCACGACGGGCGCCATTATGAGAAGCCCGCGCTCGCAATACCAAGGCGTCTTCGCTGGATGCCGAAGAACGGCACGAGCCGAGATTGGGCGGCCCCCAATCCGAGTGCGTAGGTGGGCGAGGGGGGACTTGAACCCCCACATCCTTTCGGACACAGGAACCTGAATCCTGCGCGTCTGCCAATTCCGCCACTCGCCCGGCGGGCCGTCAATCGTACAAGCCGCGCCGATCGTCAGCGCCGGCCGCCCGATCCCCAGCACCCATGCTCGGCTACCTTGACCGCCGGAATGGGTTTGGCGACGGGCCTCGAGCGCAGGCTGGAAGCCGCCATCGATGGCCTGGCGGCGAGAGTCTTCCGCGGGGCGGTGACTGCCGGCGAGGTCGCCGCCAGACTCGCTCGCGAGGCGGACCTGTCGGAATTCGAGACCCTCGCCGGGAGGGGCACCGCCAATTCATACGTGGTGCTGCTCCACCCGGCCGATCTCCCCGAACAGGGTGACGGCCTGGTCGGGGAGCTGGAGAACGCGCTGTCTGGATACGCGGCCGAACGCGGGCTGAGGCTGGAGGGACCGGTGCGAATCCGACTCCTTGGTGACCCGCAGTTGCGTCCGGGAACGGTCCGGTGCCGGGGGGTGGCCGAGGCAGGACCGTTGCAGCCGTGGGCGCGCCTCCGAGGGGAGGTCGAGATTCTCGTCGGCCACAATCGCGCGTTGGTCGGGAGGGGCCCCGACTGCGATGTCGTGCTCGACGCCCCAGAGGTCAGCCGTCACCATGCGATTCTCTTCCGTCAAGCCGACGAGGTATGGGTGGCCGACCTGCGCTCGGCCAACGGGTCGGCGGTCGACGGGCGGCCCCTGGGGGAGGCCCCTCGCCGGGCCGGGTTCGGATCCCTGCTCCGGTTCGCCAACCAATCGTTCCGGGTCCTGCGATGCCAGAGCTGATCCTCACCCTGCTGCGCCTGATATTCCTGGCCCTCATCTTCCTCTTCGTCTGGCAGGTGGCAAGGGCGGTGGCGGGCCACTTGGGCCTGCGGCCATTCGGGCGCAACCCCCGCGAAGGCAACCGGCTGGTGGTGGTGAGGAGCGACAGCCAGCCCGGGCTCAACTTCACAGTCGACAACGCCCTCGTGCTCGGACGCAGTGACGAGGCCGACGTTGTGATCCATGATCCCTACGCTTCCGAATTCCACTTGAGGCTCACGTCGCAGGACCACCAGCTCACGGTCAACGACCTCGGCTCGACCAACGGCACCTATGTGAACGGGCGACGGATTAGCGCGGCTACCACACTGCGGCGTGGTGACGCCCTTCAGGTTGGCAAGACTGTGATGGAAGTTCGATGAATTACCTGTGGTCGGTTGCAAGCCACAAAGGCCTGGTCAGGTCGACCAATCAGGACGCGTTCTTCCCCGAAGTGGCAGGGCGGGGCCCCGGCCCGATCCTGGTGATCGTCGCCGATGGCATGGGCGGGGCCGTGGCCGGTGACGTCGCGTCGCGATTGGCGGTCGAGGCCGCCACCAAGGGCGGCGCGACCCCCGCCGAGAAGGTCGCCCGCGCCAACGAGGCGGTCTATCAGGAGGCGATGCGCAACCCTGCCATTGCCGGCATGGGCACCACGATGACCCTGGCGGTGATCGCGCCCGACGGGCATTCGATGATGGGCCACGTGGGCGACAGTCGGGCCTATCTCCTTCGGGGAGGGCACATCCAGCGTCTGACCCGGGATCACACAGTGGTCGAGGAATATGTGGAGGCCGGGCGCATCTCTCCCACCGAGGTGTCGTCCCACCCCCAGCGTCACATGCTGACCAGGGTTCTCGGCCTCACCCGCAACGTTCCGGTCGACGCGACCGAGTTGCAGCTGCAAGTCGGTGACCGGTTGCTGCTCTGCAGCGACGGTTTGACAGTCGGCCTGGAGGACGACCAGATCGCAGATCTGCTCGGGACCGGCTCGCCTGAGGAGTCTGTCTGGGCCATGGTCGAGGCGGCCAACGGCGCCGGCGGGATCGACAACGTCACCGTGCTGGTGGTGGACGTACTTCCATGACACGAAGATGGGAGGGCGGCCTCCTCGTAGGGGCGGCCGCCCTGGCCGGGTTCGGCGTCGTCCTGGTCAACCTGGCCGCCGGGGGCGGATTCGACCTCGAAGCCGGAGTGACCGTCCTGGTCTTCGGGCTGGCCTTCGGGCTGATGTTCGCGGCGGTGCAGATGTGGGCACCCGGAGCCAGCCCGCTCTTGCTCCCCTGTGCTGCTCTCCTGGCCGCCATCGGATTCGCCGAGATCTATCGGCTCGCCCCGGTCCGAGCGGGGCTCCAGCGCTGGTGGCTCCTCATCGCGTCGATGGCGGGTTGTGCGATCCTCTTCGCGCTGAGGAAGGTGGGGCTCGAGCCGCTGCGGCGCTACCGGTTCCTTCTCATCACCTTGGCCGGGATCATGCTGCTTCTGCCACTACTGGCGACGTCCGGGCCGCTTCCGATCCACGGGGTAGAGGTGAACGGTTCCCGGCTGTGGGTGCAGATCGACCTCGGCGCCATTCAGATGTTCTTCCAGCCGGGCGAGGTCGCCAAGTTGCTCTTCGTCGTGTTCCTCGCCTCCTACCTCGCCGACCGGGCCGCGTCGGTGCCTGCATTCGTGCGACCTGCCCCCGGGCTGGAAATGCGCCAGCTCGCTCCGCTTCTCCTCGTCTGGGCCGCCTCGGTCGGGGTCCTCGTCTTTCAGCGGGATCTGGGGGCGTCTTTGCTGCTGCTCGGGGTGTTCGTCGGAATGCTCTACGCCGCCACCGGGCGCAAGCGTTACCCCCTGGTGGGACTGGGGTTGATGGCAGTCGGGGCCGCCGCCGCCGTCTTCCTCTTCCCCCATGTGCAGCGGCGGTTCGTCGCCTGGCTGGCCCCTTTCGCCAACTTCGAGGATGCCGGCTACCAGATCGCCCAGGCGTGGTTCGGGATGTCTTCGGGAAGCCTCTCCGGCTCCGGGCTCGGCCTGGGAAGACCGGACTTCATCCCGCTGGCAGAGACCGACTTCATCTTCGCCGCATTGGGCGAGGAGCTCGGGTTCGCAGGGACCGCCGCACTACTGGGGGCGTTCCTGTTGTTCGTGGCGGTGGGGCTGGGCATCGCCCTCCGCTCCCGTGACCCCTTCCGCAAGCTGCTCACCGGCGGCCTCACCCTGCTGGTCGGGCTCCAGACCTTCCTCATCATCGGCGGGGTCCTGCGGCTGGTGCCCGTCACCGGCCTTCCGTTGCCGTTCACGTCCTATGGCGGGTCGGCGATGGTGGCCGGATTCATGCTCTTGGCGCTGATGCTTCGCGCCTCCCATGAGGAATCGCAGTGAACGGGCCCCTGCGCCGCCTGGCCATGCTTCTGATGATCGGATTCGCACTGATGATCGGCATGGCCACCTGGGTGCAGGTCATCGCGGCAGACCGATACCGGCTGGATCCTCGCAATCCGCGACCGGCGCTGACCCAGAGCGGTAAGGAGCGGGGACGCATCCTGGCGGTGGACGAGACGATCCTGGCCGAGAGCATCCCCGACCCTGATCATCGCGGATCGTTCCTGCGGGTCTACCCGGAAGGGGCCCCGTTCACCTACCCGGTCGGATGGAGCTCACGGGAGTTCGGCGAAACCGGTCTGGAGGAGGCCTACTCCTCGCAGCTGCGCTCGCGCCGCGACCTCACGTTGTCTGACCTGTTGGCGGCATTGCTCGGCGAGGACCTCCGCCCTCACCATCTGGTCACCACCATCGATCCCGCGGTCCAGCAGGCCGCGTATGAGGCGCTGGACGGCCAGACCGGGGCGGTCGTCGCCATCGATCCCACCACCGGGGCCATCCTGGCCATGGTCTCCTCCCCCTCGTTCGACCCGGCCATCCTCGAAGAGGAGGACGCCGAGACCACCTGGATGGAGCTGAGCACGGACCCGAGCCGGCCCCTGCTCGATCGAACCACCCAAGAGCACTATCCGCCCGGCTCCACCTTCAAGACGGTGGTGGCGGGGGCGGCCATCGACACCGGCACCGCCGGCCCGGAGACCACCTTTCCCGATCCGACCGAGTTCCAGCTGCCCGGCTCGACCGCCACGATCTCCAACTTCGATGGAGAGGTGTGCAACGACGGGGTCGAAGCCACTGTCGAGCAGGCTTTCGTCCGCTCGTGCAACACGATCTTCGCCGAGGTCTCGATCGCGACCGGGGCTGAGGAGATCGGCCTCACCGCCGATGCCTCGGGCTTCAACCGCGAGATCCCGTTCCCGTGGCCGCTGGCGGCATCGGTGTTCCCGACCGCCGATCTGGTCGACGACCCGGCTGCACTGGCGCAGAGTGGGATCGGCGAACGCGACGTGCGCGCCACAGCGCTGGTCATGACGATGGTGGCGGCAGGGGTGGCCAACCAAGGGGTGGTCATGCACCCCTATCTCGTCAGCCGGATCATCGACGCCACGGGGGCGACCGTGGAAGAAACCCAGCCGATCCCGTTCGAGCGGAGCATGGCGGCGGCCACTGCCGGCGTGGTGGGCGAGATGATGCAGAAGGTGGTTCGGGAAGGGACCGGCACGGCTGCGGCCATCTCGGGGGTGAGAGTGGCCGGTAAGACGGGGACCTCGACCGGCGTCGGCAACCTGCCCAACGCCTGGTTCATCGGTTACGCCCCAGCCGAAGACCCCACGATCGCAGTGGCAGTGGTGGTGGAGGCGGGAGGGAAGGCCGGCGAGGACGCCACCGGTGGCTCGGTGGCGGCTCCGATCGCCCGCCAGGTGATCGAAGCCAGTCTCAGGTCGTGAGTTCCTCGAGCCCTGGCGAGCTCCGAGCGCCAGGCCGAAAGGCGAAAGACATAAGGCATGAGTCTTTGTAGGTTCGGGGGCCACCCGATCGAAGGGAATCCGTGATGACCCGGAGGATGTTCATCGCCGAGATCGGCCGCAGCACGCTCGCAGTTGCCGTGCTGGGAGGCCTGGCCGCTTGCGCGGTCGAAACGGATGGCTCCTCCACCAGCTCCGGCGAGCCCGACCTCGGATCGTCGACCGCGGGCACGGTTCCCACCAGCACCACGGCCGGGCAGACCACGACGTCGGCAGGTACGGCGGGCGTGGATTGGCACCGCGTCAACCTCGGCTTCGTCTCCGCCTACCTGCTCAGCCGCAACGGCGAGGTGGCGGTCGTCGACACGGGCGTGTCTGGAAGCGCCTCCGCCATCGAGTTGGGCCTCAGCGGGATCGATCTCGGCTGGGATGCCGTCTCCCACGTAATCCTCACCCACCGCCACAACGACCACGTCGGCAGCCTGACCGATGTGCTCGGTCTCGCCTCGTCTGCCGAGGGCTTCTGCGGGGAGGGCGACATCGATGCGATCAACTCCCCGCGAGCGCTGACGGCGGTCGGCGACGGAGACGCGGTCTTCGGCCTCGACGTGATCGAGACTCCGGGACACACCCCGGGGCACATTGCCGTCTTGGACCCCGTGGCCGGGTTGCTGCTTGCCGGTGATGCTCTCAACGGCAGCGGTGGCGGAGTGGCCGGCCCCAATCCCCGATTCTCACCTGACATGGTGTCTGCCAACCAATCGGTGGAGAAATTGGCGAGACTCACATTCGAGATCGTCCTGTTCGGCCATGGCGAACCGGTTCTGAGCGGCGCCTCCCAGGCCGTGGCGGAACTGGCCGCCACGCTGTAGCCGGAACCCGGCGGCCATAGACTGACCGCCACCGTGCCCATCTGCCCAGACTGCGGAACCGCGGCTCCGGAGGGGGCACGCTTCTGCCCGGACTGCGGCAAGTCCCTCGCCCCCGCCTGCTTCTCCTGCGGCTCCGAATTGCCGCCATCGGCCCGGTTCTGCCCGTCTTGCGGCGCCGATCAGCACGCCGGGCCCTCACCTGTCACGACAGCCGAGATCCGGAAGGTGATCACCGTTCTCTTCGCCGACTTGGCCGGGTTCACCTCCCACACCGAGAAGGCCGATCCCGAGGATGTCCGTGAGCGTCTGACCGTCTACCACGGCCGGGTACGCGACATGGTCGAGGGGTTCGGGGGACGCATCGAGAAGCTGATGGGGGACGGCGTCTTTGCGGAGTTCGGCTCCACCCAGGCCCATGAGGACGATCCCGAGCGCGCCGTTCGGAGCGCCCTGCGAATCCAGGAAGCGGTGGAAGACCTGAACGAGGCCCGGCCCGACCTGGAGCTCTCGGTTCGCATCGCTGTCACCACCGGCGAGGCGGTCATCCAGCTGGGTGAGCACGCCGATCGCGAGCGCATCATCGGCGATGTGGTGAATACCGCCTCCCGGCTCCAACAGGTGGCTCCCCCAGGTGGGGTGGTGATGGACGAGAGAACCCAGAGGTCGACCGCCTTTACCATCGAAACCCGGCCGCTAGAACCGGTCGAGGTCAAGGGCAAGACCGGCGCCATCCCGCTTTGGCTTGCTACGGGAGTTCGGAGCCGCTTCGGAGTCGCGGTGGATGCGGAGGAGACCGCGGTTTTCGTCGGTCGCAGACATGAGCTCGAGCTCATTACCGATGCCTTCAATCGGGCGGTCTCGAGGGCTACCCCGCTGCTGGTGACGGTGGTGGGGGAGCCGGGGGCGGGCAAAAGCCGGTTGCTGCACGAGTTCTATCGGTGGATCGACTCCCGCACCGACCTGGTGTGGTGGCGGCAGGGACGCTGCCTCCCGTACGGGGAGGGCATCACGTTTTGGGCCCTGGGAGAGATCGTGAAGTCCCAAGCCGGGATCCTCGAGTCGGAGCCGGCTCATGAAGCTGCCAAAAAGCTAACGGTGGCCATTGAGGCTCTATTCGACAACCCCGAAGAAGCCCGATGGCTGAATTCCCGCCTGGCCCCACTGGTCGGTGCCTCCAAGGTTGATGCGCCCAAAGAAGAGCTCTTCGCCGCCTGGACGCGGTTCTTCGAGTCAATGGCGGCCATCCGGCCCTTGGTGATGGTGGTGGAGGACCTCCACTGGGCGGATGACACGATGCTCGAGTTCATCGAGCATCTCCGCGACGAGGCGACTGACGCGCCGATCCTCATGATCTGCACGGCCCGTCCCGAGTTGTTCACCAACCGCCCTCAATGGGGCGGCGGCAGCCGAGACTCACTCACGATCGGCCTCGCGCCTCTGAGCCCGATGGAGACCGCGGAGTTGGCCGCTGCGCTTTCCAAACGTCCGGTCATGCCCGCCTCCGCCCAACAAGCTCTGTTGGAGCGCTCGGGTGGAAACCCGCTCTATGTGACGGAATATGTTCGACTGGCCGCGGAAAAGGGGCTGCTCGACCACCTTGGTGATGACAAGGACCTGCCACTTCCCACCTCGGTACAGGCCATCATCGCCGCCCGTCTCGACCTCCTCTCCGCCGAAGAGAAGTCGCTCCTACTCACCGCGTCGGTGATCGGCAAGGTCTTTTGGATCGGAGCCCTCGCAGAGCTGATGGGCAGCCAGCCTGAGGCTGTGCGGACGGTGGCAAAGCACCTTGTCGCCAACGACTTCCTCCGATCCGTTCGCCGCTCATCGATGTTCGGGCAGGAGGAGTTCGCCTTTGCGCACGTGCTCACTCGCGACGTCGCCTATTCCCAGCTCCCGAAGAAGCAGAGGGCAGCCCTCCACGAGGCCATGGGAAGCTGGCTCGAGGCCGGGGAGCGGGCGGAGGACGTCCCCGAGCTCCTCGCGTACCACTACGCAACCGCCCTGGAGTTGCAGCCGGCCTCGAACCCGGAGCAGGTCGAGCGACTCTTCCGCACACTGATGCTGGCTGGAGAGCGGACACGCAGCCTCGATGCCGTGCGAGCTGCGGAGTACTACAAGCGAGCGTCAGCCGTGGCACCCGATGCGGATGCGCGGGGCCGAGCCCTGTTGGCCTATGCCAACAACGCCTTCGCGAGCGGCGAGGCCGTGATCGGGACCATCAACGAGTCGATCGGGCTCCTTCGGCAGGTAGGCAATCGTGACGCCGAGCTCGAGGCCTGGGTAGTGAAGGGGCGAATCGAGTGGTGGACAGGGGACGCGGCGGCCACCGACGAGGACGCCAAAGCCGCCCTGGAACTTGCCGCTGACCTCCCGCCCAGTCCGGCGGTGGCGAGTGCAATCGTCTGGGCTGCGGCCATACAGCAGCTGCGCGGCCACGAACCGGAGGCGATCGAACTGGCGGACCAAGCCATCTCGATGGCGCAGATGGTTGGTGCGACCGACACATATGCACGCGCACTCGTTATCCGGGCATCAGCCTTGGTTCAGATGGGCGACCTGAGTGAAGTGGACGCCATGGCAGAGGCGCAGCGGATTCAGATGGATCTAGGCGACACTCAGCGGGTCATGAACACATACAACAACCGTGCCACTTTGCTCGGAGTGATGGGGCAGGTGAAGGAGGCCCACGAGCTGATCGATGAAGGCATCGAGTACGGCAGGTCCCGCGGCCTGCCTGCTCATGTCGAATGGTCGGAGATGACCAAATGCGAGTCGCTCTTTCCCATGGGGCGATGGGACGAGGTCCTTCAACTGGCCACAGAGCTGATCGAGAAGGATGAGCGGCGGGGAGGATCTCAGACCGGAACCTTCGCCCGCGGTTGGAAGTCGATCGTGGAGTTCTTCCGAGGCGAGAACGTCGATGAAGATCTTCATCTCCACCTTGAGGAGGCCC
Source organism: Acidimicrobiia bacterium (assembly GCA_036555105.1). Classification (GTDB taxonomy): domain Bacteria; phylum Actinomycetota; class Acidimicrobiia; order Spongiisociales; family ZC4RG35; genus DATBMA01. The sequence continues at coordinate 7,706 of DATBMA010000098.1, read as the reverse complement.
GGCGCATCGAGGATCCACAGGTCCTGATGCCGATGCTGGAGATCTCGGTAATCAGCTCACATGCGGTCGGCGAAGCTCCAGAGGTTGACGCGCGTATCGACGAGTTCGCGGCGGTGGGACGCGCCAACCGAGCTTTCATGGGTGGGAGCCTCCCGGGGGTGGCAACGCCGATGATCGAGCGAGGTAGGACATCCGAGCTGAAGAACCTGATGGCTCAGGCGGTGGTGCTCGATACTCCTTTCAACAATGCTCAGCGCCGCCGAGTTGAAGGGCTGGTCTTGGAGACCGAGGGCCACTTCGCCGAGGCGATCGCGGAGATCCGCCAGGTATGGGAGGTAGGAGAGCCGCTAGGCCACGTGTTTTGGCCGCTGGTGGCCAGGATCGACGCAGCCCGGTGCGCCATTGGCGCCGGGCTCGGCGAACAGGCCGATGCATGGCTCAACGAGGCGCTGATCGCCGCCAAGAGCCTCAAATCCCGTCGATTCCTCGCGGCGATCGCCCAGGTGCAGGGACGCTCGGCGGCCGCCGAGGTGGGATAGCCCCTCGGGACAGAACTCTTGCTCAAATCGTCACGGCCGTAGAATCGGACGTTCTCCATGGACCTGCCCCGTCCCCTGACTGATCGCTATCACTTGACCGCGCATATCGCGCGGGGCGGGATGGCCGACGTCTACCAGGGGATGGACACACTCCTGAAGCGGAAAGTGGCCATCAAGGTCCTCCACTCCCAGTTCTCCCAGGACGAAGCATTCATCCGGCGTTTCCGGCGGGAGGCACAGGCGGCCGCCAATCTCAGCCATCCCAACATCGTCTCCATCTACGACTGGGGAGAGGTGGAAGGCACCTATTTCATAGTCATGGAGCTGATCGAGGGCCGGTCCCTACGAGACCTCCTCAGAGCCGAGGGGGCGTTGCTCCCTCAGCGAGCCGCCGAAATCGCCTCCGATGTCGCATCGGCGCTCGAGGCCGCGCACACGGCCGGGCTGATCCATCGCGACATCAAGCCCGGCAACATCATCATCACCCCTACGGGCGGTGTGAAGGTCGGGGACTTCGGCATCGTCCGCGCTTGGGATGACTCTTCGGACCTCACCCGGACCGGCGCCGTCATCGGCACCGCCACATACTTCAGCCCCGAGCAGGCCCAAGGTCATACGGCCGACGCCCGCTCCGACCTCTACGCGCTCGGCGTCGTCCTCTACGAGATGCTGGCCGGCCGGCCGCCCTTCACCGGTGAAAGCCCGGTGGCGGTGGCCTATCAGCACGTGTCCGCCAACCCGCCGGTTCCCTCCGCTTCCAACCCCGATGTGCCGGCATCGCTCGACTCGGTGGTGGCGAGGGCACTGCAGAAGACGCCGGAGCTCCGCTACCAATCCGCAGCCGAGTTCCAAGCCGATCTCGAGCGGATTCTCCGGGGTGAAGTCCCGGCCGCGGTGACGATGCAGGGCGCAGCCCTCATGGTTGCTGCCAACGGTGGAGGCCCGGCCCGTACGGACTCGACTCAGGTGATGACGGCTACCCGACCGCCGGTGCTGCCGCCGCGGGATGAGGAGCCGGGCCGGCGCAACTTCGGGTTCATGGTCGCCACTCTTGCCTTGCTCCTGCTGCTCGGTGGCCTGGTCTACCTTGTATTCCAGCTCGCCTCTGAACGCAACCCCGGGGCCGAGTCGGTTGTCATTCCTAACGTGGTCGGTCAGCCTCGAGACGACGCTCTGGCCCAGCTCTCCGGTCTCGGGCTCCAGGTCCGCCTGACCGAGGTCGTATCCGACACCGTCGATCCCCTTCTTGTCATCTCGACCAATCCACCGGCCGGCCAGACCGTCGAGAAGGGCACCGCCGTCGAGGTCGTAGTGTCCCTGGGTGAGGAAGCGGTGCCCGCCCCCAATGTGGTCGGCGAGACCCAGCAGGATGCCGAGAGACTCGTTCGCGAAGCCGGATTCACGATCGGGCAAGTGACCACGAGGCCGGATGGCGATTCCGCCGAGGGCATCGTGCTCGAGCAGAACCCGGGCCCCAATGTGCCCGCCGCCAAAGGCTCCGACATAGATCTCGTCGTCTCCTCGGGGCCGGAGGAATTGGAGATGCCTGACCTCGTCGAGATGAGCGAGCGCGACGCCACCGCCCTCCTCAACACCATGGGTTTGCGATGGACCATCACCAATGCCCACTCCGAGAACGCCCCGGTAGGAGAGGTGTTGGCGACCACACCCGAGGCTGGAATCCCGGTCAATGCGGGTGACACGGTTGAGTTGGTCGTCTCGGACGGACCCGCCCCAGTGAAGGTACCCGACCTCTTCGGCAGGACGGTCAATGCCGCCCAGAGCGTCCTCGAGGACGCTGGTCTCGAGATGAACATCTCCCAATCCACGATCGATGTCGCCGACCCGAGCCTGGATGGGCGGATCGTCTACCAGTTCCCCACCGCTGGGACCGAGGTGACTCCCGGCAGCCCTGTGACAGTGACCCTGGCCGACTACGTGCCGCCTCCCACCACCACGACGACGACCACCACGACCACCACCCAGCCGCCGCCGACGACCAACAACTAGACGGGCTCACGGTCGCACGGGCTCACGGTGGCACGGGCTCACGGTGGCACGGGCTCACGGTCGCACGGGCTCACGGTCGCACGCTCGCAAGGTTGCAAGGGCTCACGGGCTCACGGTCGAACCTGCACCCCCGAGACCTCGAGACCTTTGAGACCTCGAGACCTCGAGACCTTGAGACCTTCGAAGTACTTACAGGTTTGTAGTTCTCCCCCGGCTGTGGAAATAGCTGTGGAGAGCGGCCCTGACTCCATCCCAATTCCGGCTTCCGGCGGGCTTTTTCGCGACCTATGTGAACATCAGCGGCAAACGGCTTCTTGGGGAGACGCGGCTTCCGCCGGGTGGCTATCTTCCCGCCCGTGCCCGAGTCCAAGCGGCGCAAACCGAAGTCGAGCGGTCCCACCCGACCGTCGGGCCGGGCCGTCGCCACGATCGAGACCAAGGGACCCAGCCCGACCTGGTACGTGGCCCTCATGTGGGGGCTGATGCTGATCGGCCTGCTCGCCATCCTCGCCCGCTTCGTGTGGAACCTCCCGCAGGCGGTCTTCATCCTCGGGCTGGTCGGCATTGCCGCCGGCTTCTTGATGACGACCAACTACCGATAGCGTCTCACGGTCTCGAGGTCTCGAGGTATCGACCGTGAGACTGTGCGACCGTCTCAGGGTCTCCACACCGGGACCATCTCCTCCCGGCAGTGTTTGGGGGGGCTGGCCTCGGCCAGGTTGGCGACCCTCAACGTCACTTCGGTCCCGCACACCGAGCATCGATAGTCCTGATCGGCGGGCACCGTGTCGGCTGGGTCGATCTCGGGCGGAGGGGTAGAGAGAGCTCGGATGATGGCGGTCGAGCTCTTCCAGACGACCAGGCCGATCAACAGGGCGATGCCAATGGTGAGGAGGCCGACACCCTCCATTCCTAAACGACTCGCTCGACCACCAGCGCGTTGGCCATGCCGCCACCTTCGCACATAGCCTGGAGGCCGTAGCGGCCGCCAGAGCGCTGGAGCTCGTGCACCAGGGTGGTCAGAAGTCGCGCCCCCGATGCGCCCAGCGGGTGGCCAAGGGCAATCGCCCCCCCATTCACGTTGGTCCTCTCCCACAAGGCCTGGGGGTCGCTCCCACCGTGCTCCGACCTCCACGCCCCGATCACCGAGGCGAACGCCTCGTTGATCTCGAAGAGGTCTATCTCGTCCAATTGCAGCCCGGTCCGCTCGAGAACCTTGCTGGTGGCCGGGATCGGGCCGGTGAGCATCATCACCGGATCAACCCCCGCCAAGGCGAAGCCGAGGAAACGAGCCTTGGGCGTGAGCCCGAGCGATTCAGCTCGGGTTTCGCTCATGATCAGGATCGCGGCCGCCCCATCCGAGATCTGCGAGGAGTTGCCCGCGGTCACGACCCCGTCGACCTTGAACGCCGGCTGCAGCCCGGCCAGCTTCTCCAACGTGGTGTCGGGCCTGATCCCTTGATCGGCTGTCAAGACGTTCCCATCGGGGTCGGTCACTTCACATATCTGGGCGTCGAACCTGCCTTCGGCGACGGCTATGGCAGCTCGCTGATGTGACTCGAGGCCGATCTGGTCGAGCTCATCACGGCCCAGCCCCCACTTCTCGGCGATGAGCTCGGCCGAGATCCCTTGCGGAACCAGGCCGTGCGCATACCGCTCCAGCATCAACGGCCCGAACGGGAAACCGGGGCCCTGCTGGGCGGTGATGCCCATCGGGATGCGGCTCATGGATTCGACTCCGGCGGCAATCACGACGTCGTATGCGCCGGCCATCACTCCCTGGGCGGCAAAGTGAGCTGACTGCTGGGACGAACCGCACTGGCGGTCGATGGTGACGCCGACGACGTCCTCTGGCAGCCCAGCCGCCAGGGCGGCATTTCGGCCGACATTGAGACCCTGTTCGCCGGTCTGGCTCACACAGCCCATGATCACGTCCTCGACCAGGGCGGGATCGATTCCGGTTCGGGCGATCAACGCCCGGATCGGGGCGGCAGCCAGATCGACCGGATGGATGTCCTTGAGCTGCCCGTTTCGCTTGCCGACCGGAGTGCGGACGGCGTCGACGATGACTGCATTCGGCATTCGAAAACCTCCGGCTCCCATGTTACGGACGACGGGGAGATGCAGTTGGTGGCCGAGCCGGAAGGGGGTGGCTCAGATGAGGAAGCCCGTGGCGAACCCGAGGAGGATTCCCACCACCCCGAGGAGCAGCCATGCCACTGGGCGCAGGGTGGCCGAAACCTTGACGGCGAACATGTGGTCGCTCAGCGCCATCTGTCCGACTACTACCGCAGCTCCGCCGCCAAGCATCAGCAACCCGCCCAGCACGCCGGGGGCCAGCCAGCCGAGCAGCACTACCGGGACGACGATCAACCCGATCTGGGTGAGACGTGGTAGTTCGCGCGCCCGTTCCCAGAGCTCTCTCAAGCTGTCGAGGAAAGAGCCCTCCCTTTCCGGTTCCCTGGTGCGGTCCGGCTTCGACTTGGCGGGCTTGGGCTTGGCCCGCTTGGGCTTGGGTGGGGCGGTCTCCTGGTAGGTATCGGCATCCAGGTTTCGGATCCGACGCCGGCCACGCTTGGTTGGCGGCTCCACCGCCTCGGCGAATCGGCCGGCGTCTCTGACCACCAGGACCAGTTCCTCCCCCTCAACCGCGATGTGGAACTGATCGATGTGACGGGTGATTTGCATCGCCGATATCGGCCAGTCGCCGATCTCGAGGTCACCAGCCGCGAGGCGAACGCGCCCATCACCAACCGAGATGGTGGTGGTGACATTGGAGTTCCGGCGGCCGGCCAGCCGCAGGGTCCCCTCGAACACCTCGACGTCGGCCATTTGGGCCGTTTCGCATCACCCCCTGATGGGGAGATTCCACCACCCGGGAGCCAAGGCGCAAGGGCCATTTCTCAGGAGATCAAGTCCGACTTCAACGGTGCTACCGGAGACTTGCCTCACCGCCGGGCAGCTGGGCGGCCACCGCTTGTCGGATGCCATCGTGGATCCGGTCCGCTCCGAGCTGCTCGACGAAGCCATCCCGTGCCAGCAGCTCCAGAACGTCTGGCTTCACCCGGGCCAAACGCAGCATCACCTCTGACTGCTTGGCGAGCTCGAGGATCTCACGCATTTTTGATCCACCCTGGGAGTCGATGTAGTCGACCGCCACGAAGTCGACGATTACCGCGTCGACCTCCTCGGAGGACAGTGCCACCTCCCGAATTCGATCTTCCAGGGCATCGGCGGTGGCAAAGAACAAGCCACCGTCCAGCCGAAGGATGACGATTCCCGGGAAGGTCTCGTCACCCGGGCCGAGCTCCTGGAAGACATGGCTGGCGGGGTCGCGTCCGATCAAAGGCATGCCAGGGCGAGTGGCGACCGAGATGAGCCAGATCAGAGAAAGCCCGATGCCGATCAGGACGCCTGCGAATACCCCGAAGACAAGTGCCCCGGCCAGAGCGGCACAGGCGATCCAGAAGTCGAACCGCTGGACCCTGGCGAGGCGGCGCATCTCCGGCACATCCATCATCCCGCCCACCACCGCCTCGATGATGAGGGCTCCGAGGACAGCCGTGGGAAGGTCCGAAAAGAGAGGCGCAAGGAAGATGAGAGTCAGGAGGACGATGACGCCGGTGACCAGCGAAGCCACGCCACTGCGTGCACCGGACCGATCGTTGAGGGAACTGGCGGACAGGCTGGTCGACACCGGCATACCCTGGAAGACCCCTGCCCCGACATTGGCCATCCCCTGCGCGACGGACTCCTGGTCGATGTCGATTCGGTAGCGGTGCCTGGCCGCGAACGCCCGAGAGTCACCCGCCGTCTGGGAGAACCCGATGAGAACCAGACCGATCGCAGCCAAGACCACAGTCTCGGCGTGGGAGGTGAACATCTGCACGTCCGGCAGATCCAGCGCCGGCAGGCCGCTTGGAACATCTCCCACCAGCGCCACCCCCCGGGCTGCCAGGTCGAATAGCCGGGAGGCCAACAACCCCCCGACCACTAGCACCAGCGCGCCTGGGACCCTCGGAGCCACCGCCCTCAACCCGAAGATGACCAGCAGCCCGATCATCCCCACGACCAACGTAGGTCGATGGGTGCTCCCAAGCGACAGCACCCACGAGCGGAGCTCTTGCAGCGGGTTGGCCCCGCTGACCTCGGTACCGGTGAGCTTTGGCAGCTCGCCGATGACCACGTCGATGGCGGCTCCGAACAGGAACCCTGTCACCACCGCACGGGAAAGGAACTGGGCTACCCATCCCATCTTCAGGACCGCCAACAGCAGGAACAGGACGCCTGACGCCAGCGTGATCAGTGCCACGAACTGAGCGATGCTGTCTATCCCGGTGATGGCGGCGGCAGCCACCGCGCTGGCGGCAACGGCGGCAATCCCCGAGCTCGGACCTGTCGAGATCTGGCGGCTGGTCCCGAAGATCGGGTAGAGGAGAGCCCCGGCCGCGGCGGCATAGAGGCCGTTCTGGAGGGGAACCCCTGCGATCCCGGCGTAGCCCAGGTTCTTGGGGACGATCAGAGCAGCTACCGCCACCCCGGCGATGAGATCGCCCCTCAGCCAGCGACGGTCATAGCTCTTGATCCAGCCGACGATTGGAAACAGGCGCGTCCGGTCCCGCGTCTTAGGAGGAGAGCCCGCCACAGCCATAGCGCGGGACGATATCGACAAAGGGTTCAGAGCACCGGAGATCGGTGGAGACGATGGGATTCGAACCCACGACCTCCTGCTTGCAAAGCAGGCGCTCTTCCAGCTGAGCTACGTCCCCGAATCGTCTCGTCAATGAGTCTATTTCCATCTCATGGGGTTCCAATCCAGACGGCGGATCTTTGCTTGAGGCTCAAGACGCTTGAAGCAGGTGCAGGAATCCGCGTACCCGAAGGATCGGCTGGCGCGATACACCGATGAGATGAGAGGTGGAGCGAAGGGGGCGACGGTGGAAGCGATGATCGAGGTGACGATCACTCTCCGCGTTGTTCCCTCGTGATCAAGCCCCCCTTGATCAGGATCGAGAGGTGTTTGCTTACCGTCCTCTCGCTGCGACTGAGGGGATCAATGAGGTCGAAGGCGGGCTATGGCGCGTCTGAATCAACCAGGTGCCTGAGCTTCTCAGGGTTGCCAATGCCGTGGACATGGGTGATGAGGCCCGCCGCCAC
>DATBMA010000082.1:0-12029 GCA_036555105.1 Acidimicrobiia bacterium | reverse complement strand
TGCAGGTCCCAGCCGGCCTCCGACGCTGCGTTCAGGAGCTCAGCCATGGTCCGGTGGTAGAAGCGGACCAGCCCATCTCCGGCCGGCTCCTCTGTGTGACCCCGATCGAAATAGCCTCCCGGCCGCCACATGACCTCACCGTCCTCGTCCAGCAGCGGAGTCGAGCCCGCGGCGGTGAAGGTGGGATGGTTGATCACCACCGCCAAGACACCGCCGGGCCGCACAGCCCGCGCCAACCCTCCGAACAGCGGCCGCTCATCGCTCAGGTGCTCGATGACGAGGGAGACATACGCGCCATCGAGGCTCTCGGTCCGTAGGCAGTCCAGTGCCGGCAACTCGATCTGCACGACTGGCGCGACGATGGCGGCCGAAGCCAGCAGATCCGGGTTGAGGTCGCAGCCGACGGTGGCGGACCCGGCAGTCATCACTTGCTCCATGATCCAGCCGTCCCCGCACCCGACATCCAGATAGAGCTCACCCGGTTGCGGCTGGAGCACATCGAGCAGCATGGGGACCACTTCCTCGGCATAGGTCGGGTCCCGGCGTTCGGATCGCCACCATTCGCCCAGCCGGTTCCAGCTCACGATGGGGCAGAGTTCAGTAGCCCAGGACCTTCTTGCGGAACCATGGGAGGGTCTTTTGCAGGCCCTCCTGGAGCGAGACCTGTGGTTTCCACCCGAGCAGGTCCCAGGCCCTGGTGGTGTCAGGCCGCCGGACGGTCGGATCGTCCACCGGCCGCGCCAGGTACTCGATCCCGGGGTGGTTCCCTACGACGTCCTGCACCAGTTCGGCGAGCTGCAGGATCGTGACCTCCTCGGGGTTGCCCAGATTGACCGGCTCCGAGAAGTCGGCCAAGGTGAGGCGCAGGATTCCGTCGACCAAATCGTCCACGTAACAAAGCGAGCGGGTCTGAGATCCATCGCCGTGCACCGGCAGCGGGCGATTCTGCAGTGCGGCGGTGAAAAAGGCCGGAATGGCGCGACCGTCATGAGCGCGCATGCCAGGCCCGAAAGTGTTGAAGATCCGCACGATCCGTACCGGGAGATCGTGCTGACGGTGGTAGGCAAGCGTAAGGGCCTCGGCAAAGCGCTTGGCCTCGTCGTACACACCTCGCGGGCCCACCGGATTGACGTTGCCCCAATAGCTTTCTGGCTGCGGGTTGACCTGGGGGTCCCCGTACACCTCCGAGGTGGAGGCGAGGAAGAAGACCGCCTGCTTGGCGAGGGCGAGGCCAAGGCCCTTGTGGGTTCCCAACGCCCCGACCTTGAGGGTGTGGATGGGCCATCGCAGGTAGTCGACTGGCGAGGCCGGCGAAGCGAAGTTGAAGACGTAGTCGACGGTCCCGGGGACGTGCAGGAAGTCGGTGACGTCGTAGTCGAGGAGCCGGAAGCCCTGGTGGCCGAAGAGATGGCCGACGTTGCCCGGTTCGCCGGTGATCATGTTGTCGATACAGGTCACCTGGGCGCCCGAATAGATCAACCAGGTGCAGATGTGGGACCCGACGAAGCCTGCCCCGCCCAGCACCACGGCGTGCCTGCCCTCGAACTCGGGGTAAGGATTGAGGCCGTTGCGGCGGGGCAAAGAAGAAGTCATGGACCAGGGAGCTCCGTTGTGGTCATCGGCCGGGCAACCGCCGACTTGAGTCGTGCGATGGCGGCAGCCGCCGACCTGGCCCATTGTGCCACCTGAGGGATCGGACCCCAATGGGCCGGGAGTCCAAAACCGGCCGCCCCTATGAGGCGAGGGCCTCCCGCAGGAACTTGCCGGTGTAGCTCTCCCCCACCTCGGCGACCTCCTCGGGGGTGCCCACTGCCACCACCCGACCGCCGCCGTTGCCCCCCTCGGGCCCGAGATCGATGAGCCAGTCGGCCGACTTGATGACGTCCAGGTTGTGCTCGATCACGAGCACCGTGTTGCCGTTGTCCACCAGCCGCTGCAGCACCTGGAGCAGCTTGCGAATGTCCTCGAAGTGCAGCCCGGTGGTGGGCTCGTCAAGGATGTAGAAGGTGCGCCCGGTCGCCCGCCGCCCCAGCTCGGAGGCGAGCTTGATCCTCTGGGCCTCTCCCCCCGAGAGGGTCGTGGCTGCCTGCCCCAACCGGATGTAGCCGAGCCCAACGTCGAACAAGGTCTGCAGGACGCGCACGATCTTGGGCTGATTGGCGAAAACTTCGAGAGCTTCCTCGACCGACATCTCGAGGACGTCCGAGATCGAGTGGCCCTTCCACATGATCTCGAGCGTGTCACGGTTGTAACGCGCCCCGTGGCACTCCTCGCATGGGACGTACACGTCCGGGAGAAAATGCATCTCGATCCTGATGGTGCCGTCGCCTGCGCAGGCCTCACAGCGGCCGCCGCGCACGTTGAAGGAGAAGCGGCCGGGCAGGTAGCCGCGGGCGCGGGCCTCGAGGGTGGAGGCGAAGAGGGTCCGGATGTGGTCGAACACCCCGGTGTAGGTCGCAGGGTTGGACCTGGGGGTCCTCCCGATCGGGGCCTGATCGATGTTGATGACCTTGTCGATCTGGTCGACTCCGAGCAACCGCTTGTGACGACCCGGCACCGCCCTTGACCGGTAGATGGCGTGATGGAGCCCCTCGTACAGGATCTCCTGGACGAGGGTGGACTTCCCCGAGCCCGACACCCCGGTGACACAGGTGAGGACTCCCAGCGGGAACTCGACTGTGAGGTCCTGCAGGTTGTGCTCCACCGCCCCAACAACGGTGATGGTCCCCCCGGCTCTGGGCCGTCGCTCTTCTGGCGTGGGGATCGAGCGCCTCCCTGCGAGGTAGTCGCCGGTCACAGAGGTCGGCTCGCCCATGAGGTCGGCAACACCTCCCTCGGCGACGATGAACCCGCCGTGCTCTCCCGCCCCCGGCCCGATGTCGACGATGTGATCGGCGGTGCGGATCGTGTCTTCGTCGTGTTCCACCACGATCAGGGTGTTGCCGAGGTCCCGCAGCCTGACGAGGGTCTCGATCAGCCTCTGGTTGTCGCGCTGGTGCAGCCCGATCGAAGGCTCATCGAGGATGTACAGCACTCCCACCAGGCCGGAGCCGATCTGGGTGGCGAGGCGTATGCGCTGGGCCTCCCCTCCCGCCAGGGTGGCAGCCGAGCGGGCGAGGGTCAGATAGTCGAGCCCGACATCCAGCAGGAAGTTGAGCCTGGCCCTGACCTCCTTGAGCACCCGCTCCGAAATCTGGGCTTGCCGCTCGTCAAGCCGAAGGGAATCGAGGAACTCGACAACCTCCGCCACCGAGAGGCTGGAGACCTCATGGATGTTGCGATCACCGACCGTGACTGCACGTGAGATGGGGTTGAGGCGCGACCCGTGGCAGGCGTCGCATGGAACCTCCCGCATGAACTCCTGGTAGTACTCCCGAGCGGAGTCGGAGGCGGCGTTCTCGTGGCGGCGATTGAGGAAGGGCAGCGCCCCTTCGTAAGTGGTCGAGTACTCCCGCTTCCTCCCGAAGCGGTTCGAGTACGACACCTTTATCCGGCGGTCACCGGTCCCGTTGAGGACAGCCTCCTTGACCTTCTTGGGCAATCGCTTGAAGGGTGTGCGGAGGTCGAACCCGAGCTCGGCCGCCACCCCCTCGAGGAGCCGATGGAAGTACTGGGAGGTGGAGTTGGCCCACGGGGCTATGGCTCCTTCTGCCAGTGAGAGGTCGGGGTCAGGTACCACCAGCTCGGGGTCGACCTGATATCGGGTGCCGATGCCCGAGCATTCCTGGCAGGCACCGAAGGGGCTGTTGAAGCTGAAGTTGCGGGGCTGCAGCTCTTCGAAGGAGAGGCCGCACACCGGGCAAGCCAGGTGCTGGGAGAAGGTGAGGGTTGCCCCGTCCACGATCTCGATCTCGACCACCCCCTCCGTCAGTCTCAGAGCGGTCTCCATGGAGGAGGAGAGACGAGGCTCGATCCCCGGCTTCAGCACCAAGCGGTCGACGATGACCTCGATCGTGTGCTGGTAGTAGCGATCGAGGCGGATCTCCTCGGTCAGTTCACGAACGTCGCCATCCACCCTCGCCCGGGCGAAGCCCTGGCCGGCCAGGTCCTCCAGCAAGGTCTCGTACTCGCCCTTGCGACCCCGCACCACCGGCGCCAGCACCTGAAACCGGGTCCCCTCGGGCAGCTCGAGCACCCGGTCAACGATCTGCTGAGGGGTCTGGCGCGCCACCGGTGTCCCGTCATTGGGGCAGTGAGGCCGGCCCACCCTGGCGTACAACAGCCTCAGGTAATCGTGGATCTCGGTGACGGTCCCCACCGTCGAACGGGGATTGCGCGACGCCGTCTTCTGGTCGATCGAGATGGCCGGGGACAGGCCCTCGATGAAGTCGACGTCCGGCTTGTCCATCTGCCCGAGGAACTGGCGGGCGTAGGCCGAGAGCGACTCCACGTAGCGGCGCTGTCCCTCGGCGTAGATCGTGTCGAAGGCCAGGCTCGACTTCCCCGAGCCCGACAGGCCGGTGAAGACGATCAGGCGGTCGCGCGGCAGTTCCACCGTCACGTTCTTGAGGTTGTGCTCGCGTGCTCCCCGGACGAGGATCGAGTCGGCCGCCATGCTCCAACGGGTAGGTCGGACCGATGATACCGCCTGCTCCCGAATTCGAACGCATGTTCATGGCTGTCTCACCGTGAGACTGTGAGACCGTGAGTCTGTGAGACCGTGGACTGTGAGACTTCCTCAGCCCTTGCTCGTTACCGGCCGATAGCAGCCGTAGCATTTTCCGAGGATGGACAGACGTTGAAGAGGTCCCTGGGCAAGCTTTCGGTGTTGATGCCCGTTTACAACGAGGCACGCACCCTGCGAACCATCGTCGACCGCGTGCTCAAGTCTCCGATCGGGCTCGAGATCGAGTTGGTGGCAGTCGACGACTGCAGCTCCGACCGGTCGCTCGAGATCCTGGAGGACCTGGCTGCCAATGAGCCTCGCCTTCGCGTGTTCCACCAGGAGCTGAACCATGGCAAGGGTGCTGCCATCCGCCGCGCCATCAAAGAGATGACCGGTGACTTGGCGATCATCCAGGATGCCGACCTCGAGTACGACCCCAACGAGTATCCCCAGCTCCTTGCCCCCATTCTGGATGGCAGGGCGGATGCGGTGTTCGGGTCGAGGTTCGCCGCCAGCAGTCAGCGAAGGGTCCTCTTCTTCTGGCACTCATTCGGCAATCGGGTGCTGACCACCCTCTCCAACATGGCCAACGACCTCAACCTGACCGACATGGAGACTTGTTACAAGTTGGTCAGGGCCGACATCCTGAAGCGCATACGGCTCACCAGCGACCGGTTCGGGATCGAGCCCGAGATCACCGCCCGCCTCGCCCAGTGGGGCGCCCGCATTTACGAGGTGCCGATCAGCTATCACGGCCGCACCTACGCCGAAGGCAAGAACATCGGGTGGCGGGACGGGCTGCAGGCGTTGTGGCTCATCTTCAAGTTCCGATTTCTCGACACGCGTTTCACAGTCGAGCTTTCCCACGTCAGCCGGCAGAGTCTCGGCAGGGCGTCGGCCTTCCGGAAGTGGATGCTGTCGCAGTTCAACGGGCTGGTCAAAGGGCGGGTGCTCGAGGTCGATGCCGGGCCGGGTCACGTCACCAGCCTCCTGCTCGACTCGGACTCGCTTCTGAGCACCGACTCGGATCCATCGTTCGTGGAGACCCTCAACCGCCGGTTCGGTCACCTCGAGAACGTCTCGTTCGCGGTGGGTGGGCTCGAAGACAACAGCCTGCGGGCGGCCACCGGCAAGCATGGATTCGACACGATCTTCGCTCTCGAGGCATTGCAAAGGGTGGAGGACCCAACTCGGGCCGCCTCCGAGCTTGCCTCGGTGCTCGCCCCAGGAGGCCACCTCCTCGTCCAAGTGCCTGCCGACCCCCGCCTCTATGGCGCCGCGGACAAGGCGCTGGGGCACCGGCGGCGCTTCACCAGTCAGGGTCTGCGCGCCATCCTCGAGGCCGGCGGGCTCCAAGTGGTGTGGTTGCGCTCGTTCAATCGGCTAGGACGGGTGGGATGGAAGCTGCATCGTTCGGCCGGCATGAAGCCCCTATCAGGGTTCGAGGCGCGGGCATTCGGGTTGTTGACCCCGTTGGCCGAGCGGGTGGAGACCTTGGGTGGGCCGGGTTTGAGCTACCTGGCAGTGGCAACGACGCCGGGACCGCTTGGTGACGCCTGACGGGTCAAATGTGAACCGCCGGCGGCAGGTCCAGCTGGTCGGGCTCATCGGGCTGGTGGTCGGCGCCGCTCTCGCCATCAGGCTCCTCGTGCCCAACGACTGGGATCCCAGCGCCTTCATCGCCTTCGGAGAGGACAACGCAGCCACCCTGGAATATGGGCGCGCCTTGCTGGGCGAAGTCGCGGTACGGGAGGCGCAGGGCCATGATGGGAAGTTCTTCTTCGTACTGGCCAACGACCCGCTACTGCTCGATCCCGCTCACAACGCAGCCGCGCTTGACCGGCCCGCCTACCGAGCCCAGCGAATCATCTACCCCGCGATCTCGGGTGTCCTCGGCGCCCTGCCACCGACCGGCGTGGCCTGGGGAATGGTCATCGCCAACATTGCCTTCCTGGGCATGGGAACCCTCGCCACCGCCGCCTTGGCCAGCTCTTACGGGGCCAGCCCCTGGTTGGGCCTTGCCTTCGCGTTGAACCTAGGCCTCATCAACGAGATGTACGTCGATGGAGCCGGCATCGCCGCGCTAGCCCTCGGAGTCACCGGGGTGTGGATGGCCGATCGGCGCAATTGGGGTTGGGCGATAGCCGCATTCGCGGCTGCGGCGCTGGCACGTGAGGTGATGCTGCTGATGCCGCTGGGATTGATCGCCTGGGCCATCGTGCGCCGCCGGCCCGCACGCTGGTCACTCCTTGCTGCCCCGGCTGCGGCGGTCTTGCTGTGGGGCGTCTATGTGCGGGTGCGGCTGGGCTGGCCACCCGAGCAGGCTCAGATCCAGGAGATAACCCTGGTTCCCTTCAGTGGCTTGATCGCTGCTGCCCGCCTCTGGCCACAGGATCCGGCCAACCTCGCTGCCGGCATCGCCACGCTGGCGATCGCGGTCGCCTTCACCATCAGGGCTCTCAAGTCCGACCTGTCGTTGTCATGGGCGTGCCTCGGATTCGTGGCCCTGATGCCGTTCCTCACCGGCCAGGTATGGCTCCAGTGGCACGACATCTCAAGAGCGCTGGCTCCGATCTTCCTGGCGTTTGTGGTGCAAGTCCTCACCCCCGCCGACCGTCAGCGACAGCCGGCGGAAGAGCTCGCCGTCAGGTCTGCCTAGCGGCGAACCACCTTCGCACCGCCTCGGCGGCAGCCCTGAGTGAGTCGAGGCCACCGTGGTTCGGAACGACCAGGTCGGCCAGCCGCAGCCACTCGCCGCGAGATGGCTGTGCTGCCAGGCGCCGGCTCACATCCGGTTCCTCGAGCCCCCTCTCCGTCAGCCGGCGGCGACGGAGCTCCACCGGGGCATCGACCACGACGACTGGCAGCCGTGCCAAGTCCTCGTCGTCAGCGATGGCTCGGGGGACCGACAGGTCGATCACCAGCAAATCGCCCTCAGATTCCAGCAAGGACCTCAGCTCGCTCCTGATCGCCGGATGGGTGATGGCTTCCAACGCGGCGAGCTCATCGGGGTCGCCAAAGACGATGTGAGCGAGGCGCTTTCGATCCACCTCACCATCAGGCATGCCCACCTCCGGCCACCGCCTCCGGACCGCTTGGTTGATGACGGTTCCTGACGCCAGGAGGCGGTGACCGATCCGGTCGGCATCGACGGTGTCGAATCCTGTGGCTCCGAGTGCTTCCACCAACACCGACTTCCCGGACCCGATCCCGCCGGTCACGACCATGGCGCCCCTGGTCATGCAGGCACCTCTTCGAGGATCCGTTCGGACTCGCGATTGGCCATCCCCACCCCGACCGAGATCGGGAAAGCCACCATCAGGATGGCGGCAATGCGGGTGAAGTCCGAAGCCCTCTTCCACACTGCCGGTCCCAGGATGAGGACCAAAAGCGCCCAGCCTGCGGCCGACCACGAGAGGAGCGAAGGTCGCTTCCATGCCTGCCAGAAGATCACGCCCACGAGGAGCAGCATGGCCGGGCCGACCCAGATCTCGGGCTCGCTGGTCGCCAGCCACCCGCGCATGGCCTGGATGAAGCCGACCAGCGGAAGAGCAAGGCCTCCGTCGCCTCCGGCCCAGGGAGGGCTCTGCAACCTGACGTAGACGTAACCAGCCCAGGCCAGGACCACCGCCAGCGGGGCAACTGCCACCCACGCCGCATCTCTTCTCCTTCCCTCCCGCCAAAGGAATGCGGCCGCCCCAAAAGCCCATAGGAGCGCGGTCTCCCTGCACAAGGCTGCCGCCGCCAGGGAGGCGACCCCGAGTGGGAGGCGTTTGGAGAGGATGGCCCAGAGGCCGGCGATGGCGAATGCGCTCGCCCAGATTTGCGACCCCGTGATGAGCATCTCGAAGGCGAAGCCCACACACAACGGAAAGGCCATGCCCCACCATGGAGAGGCGCCCATGGCCTTGGCCAGCCCGGCACTGGCCCAGGTGCCGAAGCCGTAGGCAACGACGTTGAGGGTCAAAAGGGCGACGACCACCCCCATCGGCCCGAACACATTGCCGGGGGAAGCCATCAACGGGTAGCCGAGGCGCTGAGCCCGGTATCCGGGGCGATCCAAGTAGGTGGCGAACTGATCGGGGTGGAGCAGGAACGGATCTCGAGCCTGCATGTAGAAGAACTTGCCGTCGTGACCGCTGTAGGGAACCAGAACCAGGTTGTCGCCGAACTCCTGGCGGGCAAAGCCCTCTACCCGGGGGTCGAGCGGGTATTCCTTCCCGAAGTGCATGAGCACCACCGGGTTGCCACCCAACCCGATCAAGAGGTTCGCCATGAGGGTCAGGCCGACAACCAGCCCCACCGCCCCCACTGCGAACGGGCGCGCATTTTTGGTCAGGACCATGCCGCCCTCAGTATCGGGTCGCGGCGCTGCCTTCTGGACGGCAATCCACGTGGAGCCTGTCGGGTGTCCGCAAGCCAAGCGTGGTCCCTGGGTAGCCTGGCGGGCGTGGCCGCCGCCACCACCCCGTGGAGAGATCGCGTTCTCCGAGTATTCCTGGTCACCGCCTGGGTCGGCCTATCCATCGGGATCTTCGTCGACTTCGTCCGCTCTGCCGGATCGATCCAGTCGATCGCTGCCGCAGCTGCAGCCGGTACCTATGTGGTGGCACTCACCGTGTCCTTCCGTTTTGCCGACCGCCGCCTGGTCACCGAGGTCGTGGCGCTTTCGGGGACGATTTGCTGTGCGATCGCGGTCGGGCTGACCGGGACCATCGAGAGCCCCTACCTGCTCCTCTCGCTGACCCCTCCGATCTTCGCCGCCGTCGCCGGGGGCAACCGCCTCGGGCTCGCCACCTCGTTCCTCTCGGCCGGGCTCTTCCTTGCTCTGGCGCTCGGCCAGGGGTTCATGCTCAACGACGCGGTCGGGATGGTCGTCCTCTTCCCCTTGGTGGCCTTGCTGGTAGGCCAGGTGACCAAGATCCTCACCGACCTCGAGCAGCGGGCGAGAGACCTCGAGGCCTCGTCCGCCGTCACAGCCGCCCAGCTCGAGCGACTGGAGAGGACCCACCAGATGCTTGGCACAGTTCGGGAGCTGATGGAAGGTGGCGAGCTCAACCCGATAACCATCGGCAACCACGCCTTGGCCGAGATCACCTCGCATCCGCCTGTCACCGCTGCCACCGCCACCATCAACGGTGAGCGGGGCCCCGTGGTTGTCGGCCGCTCCAACGTCCCTGGCTCCGAGGACCTCGAGCTGGCCCTGCCGTTGCGGGTCGGCGACCGTGAAGTGGGGTCGGTCACCGTCGCCAGCCGCGAGCCCCTGAACGAAGCCCAGATCGAGGATGTCAACTCGCTGCTGGGCCCGGTCAGCCTCGCCTTCGCCAACGTGCTGCTCCTCCAGTCGATCGCCCGGGAGGCGGTCGACCAGGAGAGGCTGCGCCTGGCGAGAGAGCTCCACGACGGGATCGGGCCGTCATTGGCCAGCCTTGGACTTGGCCTCGACCTCGCCCTCCTGCAACAGAATCTCCAACCTGGGGTGGCGGCCGAGCTGGCGCAGCTGCGGGGATCGGTCAGCGGCCTCGTTGACGACGTCCGCCTCACCGTCAGCGACCTCAGGTCGGGAGCCACCGGTACCCTGACCCAGCGATTGCAAGCGGAGGCAACCAGGCTGGCCGGCAAGCCCGACATCCACATCGAGCTCGACGAGCGACGCGCTCCCCGGCCCTCACAGGCAGAGGACCTGGCGGCGATGGTCGTCGAAGCCGTCCGCAACGCCCACCGCCACTCCGGAGGCAAGAACATCTGGGTGGCGGGGACGGCCGACTTCGACCGCGGCTATGTCCTGGTAAAGGACGACGGCCACGGATTCGACCCTGCCACGGTGGGAAGCGGCCACTTTGGCCTGATGGGGATTCGGGAGCGCGCGGCCCGCATCGGCGCCGACCTCTCTATCGACAGCTCGCCTGGGGGCACCACCATCGGCCTCCGCTGGGAGCCGGCGTGATCAGGGTCGTGATCGCCGACGACCACCAGCTGTTCGCGGAAGGCTTGTCTCAGGCGCTGGCCGCCCTCCCCGACACCAGAGTGGTGGGCACCGCCCCCTCCGGACCCGATCTGGTGGCTTTGCTCGCCCGGCAGCCCGCAGAGGTTGCGATCGTGGACCTCGAGATGGCGGGCGGGGACGGTTTGCAGGCCATCCGCCAGATAGGAGCCACTACTCCGGTGATAGTGGTGACGATGCACACCCAGATGGCCGCCGCTGCGGCCGAGGCCGGGGCGGCCGCCTTCTTCTCAAAAGGTGTGCCCCTGGCTCAACTGGCGGCCGCCATCAGGGCGGTGGTCGCCGGCCACAAGCTGCTCGACCTGCGAGGAGAAGATCTCTCGGCCACGCTCGCCGACTACCAGCAGCCGGAGCTCGACCCTGGCGCCGCCAGCCTCACCCAGAGGGAGATCGAGGTCCTGCAGCTCCTTGCCAAGGGTGTCTCATCCACCGAGGAACTCGCCGACGGATTGTTCATATCTCAGAAAACGGTCAAGAATCACCTGGCTTCGATCTTCTCGAAGTTGGCGGTTAGCGACCGGACGCAGGCGGCAGTCGAAGCGATTCGGCTGGGTCTGGCCAAGCCTCACTAGTCCGCAAGACCCATACATATCGCCTGCTACATGCCGATAACTGCGGCATGACAGACAGGGGCCAAGTGGTCATTGGTCATGAGGCTGACGACCTATACGGGCACAACTGGGATGGGAATACCCTGTCACAGCCGATAGCGGACCGTGAAGGAGGCCCGATGCTTGCCATGTGGACGAAGATGATCAGCTGGTACCACTCCGAACGGGGAGCCAGCATGGTCGAGTACGCCTTGCTGGTGGTGCTTATCGCCATCATCGCACTGGTTGCAGTGCGCCTCGCCGGGCGTGCCGTTTCGAACACTTTCAACAGTGTCGGTCAGACGCTGAACAACCCCAGCAACTGACCGCCAGGTACGGAAAGAAAGGACAGGTTGATGCTCGCTCTGTGGTCAAAGTTGACCGCCTGGTACCACTCTGAGAAGGGTGCCAGCATGGTGGAATACGCGCTTCTCGTGGTGCTCATCGCCATCATCGCATTGGTGGCCGTGCGTCTCGCCGGTCAGGCTGTGTCGAACACCTTCAACAGTGTTGGCCAGACGCTGAACAACCCCAGCAACTGATCGAACCGAAGAAGTCGGTGGAGAGGGGCCCCACACGGGGCCCCTCTCCCTATTTGGACCCACAGGGGTCTCCCCAGGTCGGCCTTATACACCCCGCCCCTTGCCGGCGCCATTCAAGGATCGGGCGCTCAGGGCCGATATTCACGGTGCAGGCGCCTACGGAAGGAGCAGGTTCATGCTTGCTTTGTGGTCGAAGTTGACCGCCTGGTATCACTCTGAGAAGGGTGCCAGCATGGTCGAGTACGCGCTCTTGGTGGTGCTCATCGCCATCATCGCGCTGGTAGCGG
>DATBMA010000121.1:0-3102 GCA_036555105.1 Acidimicrobiia bacterium | reverse complement strand
CTTCTGGCTACGCCAGCATTCCCCCCTCCAGGGGGAAACATCAAGAGGCCAGTTTCACCTCGACTGCGAATTCGCCTTCGGAGGTTTGGAGAGTTTCGGCCCCGGCGGCCGACAGCAGATCGGGGAGGCCGAGCTGCAGGTTGGCCAGGAATTCGGATGACGCAACCACGGCCAGCCGCGAGACCGGGGCCTTCATCGAGACCTTCGCCTCCGACTTGGCCCGGCGGACCTCGGCGAGGACCTGGCTGGCGGCCTCGAGGGCAGCAGTGCCGTGAGACGGTTCGCCTGTCTCGGCGGCCGTCGGCCACGATGACCGGTGGACCGATCCCTCTTGCCACCACGACCACACCTCCTCGGTCACGAATGGCAGGAACGGGGCGAACAGCCGGAGGAAGATCGAGAGGGACAGCTGCAGGGCGGCATGGGCCGAGGAGGTGCCCGGCAGCTCGCCGTATGCACGGACCTTGACCAACTCGACGTAGTCGTCGGTCCAGTCCCAGAAGGCACGCTCTGCGACCTCCAGCGCCCGCGCGTAGTCGAACTCCTCGAACGCCCGGGTGGCCTCTGTCACCGTCGCCGTCAGGCCGGCCAGCATCGCCAGGTCGAGCGGCTCGGTGATCGGGCCGGGAGCGGTGTCGTCCCCGAACCCGAGGGCGAACTTGGAGGCGTTGAGGATCTTGATCGCCAGCCGCCGCCCGATCTTCATCACCCCGGTGTCGATGGCGGTGTCGGCTCCGGGTCGGCCGTTGCACGCCCAATAGCGAACTGCCTCGGGTCCGTGCTCGTCCATCAGATCCTGAGCCGTGATCACATTGCCGTGCGACTTCGACATCTTCTTGCGGTCGGGGTCGAGGATCCAGCCGTTGATGGTGGCGTTGTGCCATGGCAGCCGCCCGTGCTCGAAGTGGGCTCGGACGGTGGTGGCGAACAGCCAGGTACGGATGATCTCCGGGCCTTGTGGGCGCAGGTCCATCGGGAAGACCCGATCCCACAGGTCGGCATCGTCGAGCCAGTGCCCGGCGATCTGAGGGGTCAACGACGAGGTGGCCCAGGTGTCCATGACGTCGGGGTCGCCGACGAACCCTCCCGGCTGTCCCCGCTGCGACTCGTCGTATCCGATCGGCACGTGCGAAGTTGGATCGACCGGCAGCTGTTCCGAAGTCGCCAGGATCGGATGTTCGAAGTCGGTGTTGCCGTCCTCCCGGATCGGATACCAGACGGGGATGGCCACCCCGAAGAAGCGCTGGCGTGAGATCAGCCAGTCCCCGTTCAGCCCCTCCACCCAGTGCCGGTAGCGCACCCGCATGAAGTCGGGGACCCAGTGCAGTTCGTCGCCCCGGTTCAGGAACTGCTTGCGCAAGTCGTCGTCACGGCCGCCGTTGCGGATGTACCACTGGCGGCTGGTGATGATCTCCAGTGGGCGGTCGCCCTTCTCGTAGAACTTGACCAGGTGGGTGATGGGACGGGGCTCCCCGTCGAGGTCGCCCGATTCGGCCAGCAGCTCGGCCATCCGAGTCCGGGCCTGGTTGGCATATAGCCCGGCGATCTCCTCGTAGACGTTGGCCTCCCCCAACAGCCAGTCGGGGGTCTCGGCCTGGAACCGCCCATCCGCCTCGATCACGGCACGGGTGGGCAGTCGGAGTTCCCGCCACCAGGTGACGTCGGTGGTGTCCCCGAACGTGCAGATCATCGCCAGGCCGGTCCCCTTCTCCGGGTCGGCCAACTCGTGGGCGACGATCGGCAGCTCCACTCGAAAGAGGGGCGAGGTGACGGTGGTGCCGAACAGCGCGGAGTAGCGGGCGTCGTCCGGGTGGGCGACCAGGGCCACGCAGGAGCAGATCAGCTCGGGCCGGCTGGTCTCGATGTAGAGCCTGCCGCCGTCACTCTGATGGAAGGCGACCCGGTGATAGGCGCCCGGCCGCTCCCGGTCCTCCAATTCCGCCTGGGCCACCGCCGACTTGAAGTCGATGTCCCACAGCACCGGCGCCTCCCCCGAGTACGCCTCACCCCTGGCCAGGTTGTTGAGGAATGCCTGTTGGGAGGTGCGCTGGCTGTGCTCGTCGATGGTGGCGTAGGTGTGGCTCCAGTCGACCGACAGCCCCAGCGTCCGCCATGCATGCTCGAACAGCTTCTCGTCTTCTGCCGTCAGTACATGGCACAGCTCGATGAAGTTGCGGCGGCTGATCGGCTTGCTGGGCTCGAAAGCCTGGTCGGGCGGCTGGAATCCTGGCTCATACGGCAGGGAGGGGTCGCAGGTGACGCCGTAGTAGTTCTGGACCCGCCGCTCCGTGGGCAGCCCGTTGTCGTCCCAGCCCATTGGATAGAAGACTTCCCAGCCCGACATCCGCCGGTAACGGGCGTTGGCGTCGGTCTGGACGTATCCGAACATGTTGCCGGTGTGAAGTGAGCCGGACACGGTCGGGGGCGGCGTGTCGATCGAGAAGATCTCGCTCCGGGCCTTGGTTCGGTCGAACCGGTAGGTCCCGTCCCGTTCCCAGACCTCGCTCCACTTCTCGTCCAACCCGTCCAGAGTTGGTTTTTCCGGCAGGATGCGCGGCATTGCGACAGGGTACCGGAGCGTTCCTGCCCCACCGTTTTGGCCCGCGATATCGCCCCTATGGGTTCCGATTCCCGCGCCAAAGCGGGTGAAGGAATGGACCTCGCCTATCGTGGGTAGTGCGAAGCTGAAGGAGCGAACCGAAAGTGGCTCAGAAGACCCAACTGATGGTGTGGATCGACCAGGACCTCTGCACCGGCGACGGGATCTGCGAGGAGATCACGCCCGACGTCTTCACCAGCCGGGCCGACGGGCTCTGGGTGGTGAAAGAGGAGAGCAAGCATTTCGGGCGCACGGTCCTGTTCGATGCCAAGGAAGGCGACGGTCATGGCCCGGATGGGGCCAGGGGCCTCGCACGGATCCCCGACGCGCTGGTCCGCGACGCCATCGAGTCGGCCGAGGAATGCCCGGGCGAATGCATCATGATCGAGCCATACTCGGAGGACGCAGTCTTCAACGGCTGACGGCGGACCGAGCGGAGGAGTCACCATGGAGATCGGCTTCGATTCCCTTTCCCCGTTGGAGCGGGTGATCGTCCGCCTGGA
>DATBMA010000119.1:0-22476 GCA_036555105.1 Acidimicrobiia bacterium | reverse complement strand
CCCCACTTGTGAGCCGTGGCCAGATAGATGAGCCCAAAGGCCGCGGTGAGGGGACGGTTGAGCGGAAGGAAGGAGTGGGCGGCGGCGCCTGCGAAGACCGCTTTGGCCGCCTCCGATGAGAAGCCGGCCATCACCTGGGTTGCCGGCAGGGCTCCGACGACTCCAAATCTCAGGTACGGGCCGAGGTGTCCAGGGATCCGCAGGATCGGCCCCAGCAGCTGGCCCTCGAGTTCGTCCCAGTTCTCGACCACCCAGCCCACCCTGCGCTGGTACTCCTCGGCGTCGGTCTCATCGAGCCCGGCCGAAGTCGCCACGATCGAGCGGTGGACGATCACGGCCTCGCGCGGGCTCAGCGGGTGGCCCAGCGGATGGTCGGGATGGACCCATTCGAGGCCATGCTCCTCGAGCGGTAGCGACCGGAAAAACGGCGACCCCGCCGCCAAAGGGTGGACGGCCGAGCAGACGTCGTGCCGGAACCCGGGAAGGGTCAGCTCGGCGGTGCGGGCCCCGCCCCCGATCGTGGGCGAAGCCTCGAAGACCACCACCTTGCGGCCGGCCTGGGCGATGGCGACCGCAGCTGCCAAGCCGTTGGGGCCGGATCCCACCACGACCGCGTCGTATTCGACCACCTTCGACATTCTGCCCCCGCCCCGGCCCGCTCCCCAGCAAGCACTTCTCAGCCCGGATCGCCGACTTGACAAATCCCGAACGTTCGATATCCTTCGAACGATCCAAAAAGGTCCAAGGGACTAGGAAAGTAAAACGAGCGATGCCGAGCGAACTCCGCACCCTGCACGATCAGCGCAACCGCCCCCGAGGCTTGGCCGCTGTGGTCAAGCCTTCCCCGCTGTTCGACTTGATCTTGGTGCTGTGGTCGGCGCTGGGGGCCGACGACAAGGTGGCCGCCCACGAGTTGGGCAAGGGCTGGTTCGACCGTTTCCGTTCCTCGCTGTCGAGCGACACCAAGGCGGCGATGGCGGAGGTGGGAGGCGACTACGGAGCGCTGTGGCTGAACCTTCTCGGGATCCTCGAGCAGGCGCCCACGACCGACCCCGAGGCCATGTTGACCTGGCTGGGCGAACAGGATGGGCGCTGGTTGCGGCGACAGATGCTGGCCGCTCATTGTGCGATGGAGGCGGCCGATCCCACCAAGGTCGAGGCAGATCTCGACGCGGCCGCCGCCGGCGACCTGGCCGCCGGCGACCGGCTACTCGAGGGGCCGTCTGGCAAGCACATCCCCAAGCGCAAGCGGGCTGCCATGCATCGGTTGCTGACGTTGCCGGAGGCGGAGGTGGCGGGACGCCTGGCCGGTACGCTGCGAGCCATTCGCTCGGACGCCTTCCTGCCATTCGAGAAGGAGTGGGCAGGCCCATTAACGGCGGATGCGACCGCCACCCGGGCCAAGCTGGCCAAGACGACCTCTCTCCCGGCCCTGATCGAGGACATCACCAAGGGCATCAGCTTCGAGATGCCGGTCGGGGTCGCAAGGCTGGTGCTCGTGCCGACAGTCAGCCTCCGGCCGTGGACGCTCGTCACTGACCACGAGTCGACGATGATCGTCTGCTACCCGGTCGACTCGGAGCACCTCACCGCCGATCCCGAAGCGCCCCCAGGATGGCTGCTCGAGGCCTACAAGGCCCTGGCCGATGAGAACCGGCTTCGGATCCTGCGCCTTATCTCGCTGCGGGGCACGGCCACCCTGGCCGAGCTGACCGAGCACCTCGGCCTCGCCAAGTCGACTGTCCACCATCACCTGGCAGTGCTCCGGGGGGCGGGCCTCCTGCGGGTCCAGCTCGATGCCAACGACAACGCCAGCTACGCCCTGCGCTTGGAAGCTCTTCCTGATGCCGGTCGATCTCTCGACGGGTATCTCAACCAACCAGACGAGAAAGGAGCCATCGCGTGATCCCCTTCCTCGAAGGCTACGTCCGCTCTCATTACGTGATCATCGAGGCCAGCCGCTCCCCGCTCTCCGAGCCGGTGGAGCGGCCGACTCTCCCCGCCCGCCTGGGCAGGAAGCTCGTCGAGTGGGGCGAGCAGCTGCAGGGCGAGCAGCCGCCCAAGGCGGCTTAGCCCGAACCAAGAAGACTTCCGGTCCCGAGTTGGCCGCCAGTCAGATCTCCGATACCGGGCGTTCTTCTCCCACCGGCTCCTCCCAGACGACATCGAACCGCTCCATACATGCGGTGCAGCGGTAGGTGAGCACGTCGCCGGGGAACAGGCGCTCACCGGCACGCGGCGGGTTCAAGAGATGCGCCTCCTCTCCGCAGTCGACGCACTCGATGATCGACGGCGGCCGGAGTGGGTGCTGCTGGGTCATCTGAGGGTCCTGCCGATCGAGCCGAGATCGCGGCAAGCCTCGATCACCCTGGCGGCCATGCCCTCCTCGGCTTTCTTCATGTACGAACGGGGGTCGTATGCCTTCTTGTCCCCGACCTCGCCGTCGACTTTCAGCACTCCGGCGTAGTTGGACAGCATGTGGTCGGCGATAGGGCGGGTGAAGGCGTACTGAGTGTCGGTGTCGACGTTCATCTTCACGACTCCGTATGAGATGGTCTCGCGGATCTCGTCCAACGATGAGCCGCTGCCTCCGTGGAATACGAGGAAGTGGCGCCCGTCCTCGCCGAACTTGGCCGCCATCGCCTCCTGCCCGTCACGCAGGATCGAAGGCCGCAGCTGCACCTTGCCTGGCTTGTAGACGCCGTGCACGTTCCCGAACACGGCGGCGAGCAAATAGAAGCCGCTCTCTCCGGTGCCGAGCGCCTCGGCCGTCCGAACCATGTCCTCCGGGCTGGTGTACAACTTGTCGCGATCGAGGTGCTCATGGTCCATGGTGTCCTCGACCCCGCCGACGATCCCAATCTCCAGCTCGAGAACGATGTCGTTGTGGGCACATTCATCCAGGAGCTCCCGAGCCAGAGCCAGGTTCTCCTCGAGCGGCAGAGCCGAGGCATCGAGCATGTGGCTCTGGAACAGCGGGCCCTGTCCGCTCGCCCGCCGCTGCGCCGAGATCGCCAGCAGCGGCCGGATATAGGTGTCGACCTTCTCCGGCGGGCAGTGATCGGTGTGGAGGGCGATGTTCACCGGATAGCGGGCAGCCGCGATATGAGCGAACTCGGCGAGGGCGGCCGCCCCGGTCGGCATGTCTTTCACGCCACGCCCAGAGAGGAACTCCGCGGCCCCGGTCGAGACCTGCACGATCCCATCCGACTCCGCCTCGGCAAAACCGCCGAGGGCTGCATTCAGTGACTCGCTCCCCGTCACGTTGATGGCCGGGAAGGCGTAGCCCTTCTGGCGGGCGGTGACGAACATCTCCCGGTATTTGTCAGGCCCGACGATCGGCATCGGCCCAACCTACCCGGCCCGAGTCTTCCGGGAGCAAGGAGCCGACTCGCTGTCCGCAAGGCCGGCGGTAGGTTGCGCGGGTGACCGTGGTCCCCGACCAGTCCGCGGTGGTGACGAAGCCGCGCAGCCGGCTGTTGCGGGGCACCTATCTGGTACTCGGGCTGCTGTGCGTGGGGGTGGTCTACTTCAGCTGGCTGCCGGGGATACCCACCTTCGACTTCGTGATCCTGGCTGCCTTCTTCTTTGCGCGGTCGTCCGACCGGTTCCACTCATGGCTGGTGAACCACCGCGTCTTCGGGAAGATCATCCGCGGCTACCGCTCAGATGGGTTCACGGTCGGCACCAAGGTATGGGCGTCGCTGGCGGTTATCGGGTCGTTGACGATCTCAGTCGTGTGGCTGACCGACATACGGTGGGTGAGGATGGTCCTGGCCCTGGTCGGGATCTACGCCGTCTGGTTCATCTGGAGCCGGCCGACCAAGGCAAAGACGGTCCAGGCAGCGACCCTCCCGACACCGCCTGCAAGAACCTGATCTCGGTCCGGTCGCCGACAGTCGTCGCCGAGTCTTCGAGCCTGGTCGAGTGACCATCCACGAAGCACAGCACGTGTGTGCGTAGGCGCCCGCCTTCATCGAACAGATGTACTCGTAGAGATGGGTATGCGGCCATGAGGTCGTCGAGGGCAGCAGCCAGGGTCTCACCTTCGACTTCCACCGTGCGCACGTTGCCGATGGCCGGTTCCAGCACGCTTGGCAGTCGAACCGTCGGGCTCACAGCACCGCCATCGAGAGGATTCGCGGGACCGAGAAGGGGAGGGCGCGCCAGGTGTCACCGGCGTCGGTGGTCTCGTAGACGTCACCACCGGTCGTTCCGAGCCAGACCCCTCCATTGCCGTCGGTTGCCGCCGACTTGCGCAGGACCCCGGTGAAATGAGGGCCCTCCGGCCACCCGCTGCCTGCCCGCTCCCAGCTATCGCCGTCGTCGAAGCTGCGATAGGCAGCCAGGTCACCGTCAACCGGCAACCGATTCACATCGGCCTCGAGCGGGACCGTGAACAGAGCGCCGCTCGATGCATCTCGCACCATCACGAACCCGAAGTTGGCCGGCAGGCCTTTTTCGATCTGCTCCCAGTGGGCGCCGGCGTCGCTGGTGCGAAAGACCCCCTTGTGGTCCTGCCGCCAGATCAAGTCGGCCCTGGACGGGTCAGCTGCCAACGCGTGCACGCAGTAACCGAACTCCTCGACGTCGTCCTCGTCCGGGGTCACTCCCGGAGGGACTCCTTCGTCGTAACGACCGAACGTCTGGCCGCCATCATCCGACCTGAAGACTCCCACGGCCGATGCCGCTACCCAGATCCGGTCCCCATCGACCAGCACGTGGTGTGCGCACAGGCCGCCTGCCCCTGGAGACCAGGACCCCCGGCTCGAATGTTCGTTGAAGGCGGGCACCGGGTCCCAGCTGAGCCCGCTGTCAGCGCTCACGAACAAGCCGGCCTCATCGACCCCCGCCCACACCTTGGAATCCGACGTGCAGAAAGTCCAGATCTGGTTGAGCTTGCGTCCTTCCTCGTAGCTGGGCCCGTTCTCCACCTGCTCCCAGGTCTCGAGGTCGGGGCTGCGGTGAACCGACGCTCCGAACCAGTTGGAGGCGAGACCGGCCAGGTACTGCCCGTCGGGAGCCCGGCCCCAGGCGGACACCTTCCACCCCTTGAACAGCGGTCCGGTGAGCTCACCGTTTCGCCAGAGGAATCCGCCCTTCTCGGTGCCAATTGCCAATGCGGTCATATCCCAAGCTCCATGGTCAGCGACACCCCGAAACTACTCGGATTGTCTCGAAGTCTCACGGTGAGACCGTGCGACCTACTCATAGGCAAGGGCTTTCACGACGTCCACCCTGGCGGCTCGTCTGGCCGGCAACACCGCAGCCAGGACCGATGCCCCAACCGCTACCACGAGGGCCAAACCCAGCCTGGCAATGGGGACGGAAAAGATGAGTGCTTGCGCGTCAGTCGATTGCACGACCGCCCAGGCGAAGAAGAGCCCAAGGCCGATGCCAAGGATGGCGCCGAAGGCCGCGATCAACACGGCTTCCCAGATCACAGTGCCCCGCAGCTGGCGCCGGCTCATGCCAACCGCCCGCAACATCCCCATCTCGCGGGTTCGCTCCAGAACCGACAGCGAGAGAGTGTTGGTGATCGCAAACAGGGAGATGAATACGGCCACTCCCAGAAGCCCCAGCACGAGGCGCACCAGCCCGTCGATCTGGTCTGTGGCGCTGGTGGCAAACTGGCTCTGGTCTTGCACCTCGGCACCCGGGAATTGCGCAACCACCGCCTCGACGGCCTGGCGCCCGTCCTCCGGATCGACACCTTCGGTCAGGTTGATGAAGACAGAGTCGTCGAACTGCTCGACGAAGTTCTCCTGATACGTAGCGAGGTCGACCAGCAGGCCCGCTCCCACGCCCTGCGCGTCCCAGATGGCGGCCACCGTCATCGGCTTGGCACCGGTTCGGGCGAAGGTGACGTCGATCACATCACCCACCGACACTCCAATGCGATCCGCCAGCCGTTGCCGGATTGCCACCTCACCAGGGCCAAGATCGCTGATCTCCCCCGCCACCAAGTTGAACTCGAGCACCTGGGGGATGAGGGCCGGGTCGGTGCCCGCCATCAGCCTGGTGTCGCCACCGGCAAGAACCTGGCCCATTCTCAACGGAGCTGCGGTCGCCACCTCGGGCACCTCGGCCAATGCCAGGGCGAGGTCGGGGCTCAGGCGATCTCCCCCCAGGCCAGAAGGTGAGACCACCAGGTCGGCTCGGAATCGATCAGCCACCAGCCGATCCGCCGATGTCTCGAGTGAGTCCGCCAGGACCATGACCAGTGCCACCAGGGCCAGGCCGATCATGATCGCCGAGGCCGTCGCCGCCGTGCGCCGGGGGCTGCGCCCGGCATTGTCGACTGCCAGCCGGGCCGGCATCCCCAGCCCGCGCAGCGGAGCCCCAAGCGCCCTGGTCGCGGCCCTGGCGACCAACCCGGCCATCACCGCAACGCCGATGAAGAGGAGGGCGGCTCCCATGCCAACCAGCCCTATCTCGGAGACAGGACCGTCAGGTATGTCGGCCAACAGTCCGCCCGCGAGCAGGGCCAGTCCCGCCGCGATCAGAATCGACCCGGCCGCGGCCCGACGCCGCCGCACCCGGCGGACCGGGCTCAGCTCCACCTGGCGGATGGCCTGCAGCGGCAGCACCCGCCCGGCGATGACCGCCGGAAGCAGGGCGGAGAGGAGGGTCACCGCCAGACCGGTTCCGATACACACCAATACGGTTCTCGGCAGCAGCTGCAATGGGGCGTCGGGGAGGTTGCCGCCAAACGACAGCAGGAGCCGGATGCCCAGGGCAAGCAGCGCCCCAAGCCCGATCCCCACGAGCGAGGCGATGACAGCCACCAGAGATGCCTCCGCCAGCACCATCCACGCCACCTGTCGGCGGCCGGCGCCAATCGCACGCAGGAATGCGAGCTCTCGCGTGCGTTGCGCCACCAGGATGCGAAAGGTGTTCTGGATGAGGAAGGCAGCGACGAACACCGCTACCCCCGCGAACACGAGCAGGAACGTGTTGAGGAAGCCGAGGGCATCCTTGAGGGTCCCGAGCTGCTCGTCGGCCGCGGTCTGGGCGGACACCGCTTCGACCCTCTCCGGCAGCATCGGACTGATTGCATCGATGACTTGATCGATGTCCGCCCCGGGCTCGACTGCCACTTCGATCGTCGAGACTTTCCCAGGCAACCCGAGCACCTCCTGGACGGTGGACAAGGGCGCATAGGCGCTCACGGCTCCGCCGAAGCTGTCGAACCCTTCGATCGAGGCGGTGCCGGTGACAATGAAGGTGGCCGGTGAGCCGCCCCCGGATATCTCGATCCGATCACCGATGCCCAACCCGGTCCTGTCTGCTGTGGCGGGGTCGATCGCCACCTCGCCGGCCGCCTCGGGTTTGGACCCGCTCCTGACTTCGAAGGTGGGCAGCAGGTCCGGCCAGCTGACCATGAAGGATGGCGCCCCGCCAGCCCCGATTGCTTCTCCGTCGACGATCACCTGGACGAAGCCGAAGAGGCTGCCCTGGGCCGCTTCGACGCCCGCAACCGCCAGCACGTCCTCGATGAGTCTCTGGTCCATCGGCTCACCGACGCCGAATATCAGTTCTGGATCGACCTCCGGTCGCACCTGGACGTCGAAGCCCGCCAGGGCGGATCCGAACAGGTTCTCGAAGGCGCGTCCGAGGGAGTCGGTGAACATGAAACTGGCGGCCACCAGACCCACCGCCAATGAAATTGCCAGGCCAGTGAGGATGTAACGGGCGCGGTGTCCCGCCACTCCACGGCGGGCGACGATCAGCATCAGGCGCCGGTGCGGGCCCGGTCGAGGATGGCCTCTATGGAGGGGGCGTTGATCTCACCGGTCACCGACCCGTCCGCCATGAATAGGACACGGTCTGAGAGGGCGGCTGCGTTGGGATCGTGTGTCACCAACACCAGGCTCTGGCCGAAGCGGTCGACCGCCTCCCGCAGGAACGCCAGCAGCTCGGTCCCGGCCCGTGAGTCGAGGTTGCCAGCGGGCTCATCGGCGAAGACGATGTCGGGTCGGGTGACTAGGGCTCGGGCGACCGCCACTCGCTGTTGTTGGCCCCCGGAGAGCTCCGCCGGTCGATGGTGCATGCGATCCGCCAGATGGAGCACCTCCACGATCGCCTCCAGCCAGTCGGGATCGGGCTCGCGGCCTGCGATGGTCATCGGCAGCCGGATGTTCTCTGCGGCGGTGAGCATCGGCAGCAGGTTGTACGCCTGGAAGACGAAGCCGATCCGGTCTCGCCGCAGACGGGTCAGCTCATCATCGTCCAACCCACCCAGGTCCGTCTCACCGACCATGACCTTCCCGGAGGTGAGGGAATCGAGGCCGGCCAGGCAGTGGAGAAGGGTGGACTTGCCGCAACCGGACGGCCCCATGATCGCCGTGAAGCGTCCCTGGGCGATCTCGAGGTCGACGTGGTTGAGGGCGATGACCTCGTTCTGACCCTCGCCGTAGACCTTGAGGGCGTCGACGGCTCTCACGGCGACGGGCACCAGCCCGAGGGTAGGGGCCGCCGCGAGTTCTTCTGTATGCGATCAGACGTTGCTCACCGAGCAG
The DNA here is from genome assembly GCA_036555105.1 of Acidimicrobiia bacterium. GTDB lineage: Bacteria > Actinomycetota > Acidimicrobiia > Spongiisociales > ZC4RG35 > DATBMA01. The sequence continues at coordinate 13,954 of DATBMA010000119.1, read as the reverse complement.
GCTTCGCTCAGTGGATGTGAGAACAGGAGCTCGACGGTGGCACCCCCGGCGATCTCGGCCACGGTCGAGCACTCGTCCATCCGATCGGTGGCGCTCCCGAAGCCCCCGCCGGCCGAGACCAGGTGCCAGTTGGCGACCGTGTATGTGCCTTCATCCAGCTCCAACTCGGCCAGCAGGTGGGGCCCGGTGGCTCCCTCGTAGACCTCCTCGAGCACGACCTCATCACCCTGGGTCACCTGCAAGACCGACTGGTAGCCCTCCATGTAGCAACAGCCGGTGTCCTCGGTCACCCGCATCGTGCCCTTGGCAGGGCTGGAGGCACACGCCGAGGTCAGCAGCGCAAACATCACCCCTGACCAGATCATCGTCCGCGAGCTCATCGAGCCCTCCCTCGTGCATACGCGCTGTGGTTTGACGGCTGCTTGCCCGCAACCGGTTCCCCGACCGGCCCTACGCTCCCGGCGGTGCGGACCGTCATCGCCCGGTGCGTAGTCGACTATGAGGGCCGGTTGACAGCTCATCTGCCCGAGGCGATCAGGCTGATCATGGTCAAAGCCGATGGGTGTGTCGCCGTCCACTCCGACGGCGGCGCCTACAAGCCCCTCAACTGGATGAACGCTCCCAACACGCTGGTGGAAGAGGAAGGGCTGTGGGAGGTCACCAACCCCAAGGGGGAGCGGCTGGTCATCACCCTCATCGAGTTGCTGGAGGACCGCAGCTTCGAGCTAGGGGCCGATCCCGGGCTTTCCAAAGATGGCGTGGAGGCCAACCTGCAGGAGCTGTTGGCCGCCAAACCGTGGGTACTGGAGGAGGGGCTGTCTCTGATCAGGCGTGAGTACCCGACCGACATCGGCCCCGTGGACCTGCTGTGCGTCGACCTCACCGGGAGGGTGGTGGCAGTCGAAGTCAAACGGAGGGGGGAAATCGACGGGGTCGAGCAGCTGGCCCGCTACCTGGAGAGGCTCGGGCTCGATCCCCGTCTCGGCTCGGTGCGGGGGATCCTCGCCGCCCAGGTCATCGCCCCCCAAGCTCACAACCTCGCCTCCGCCCGCGGGATCACGACCATCGAGGTGGACTACGACGGCCTGCGCGAGGCCGAGGGCAGGGAGCTACGCCTTTTCTGATGTTCCAGGTCGTCTTGTTCCGCCCCGAGATCCCTCCCAACACCGGGAGCGTCATGCGCCTGTGCGCCAATGTGGGGACCCCGCTGCATCTGATCGAACCGCTTGGCTTCGATCTCGACGACGCCAAGTTGCGGCGGGCCGGCATGGACTATCGGGACAGGGCAGTGGTTCAGGTTCACTCCGACCTCGAGCAATGGCGGACAAGCACACAGCCTGGCCGGATCTATGCCCTGGCCGGCGAGGCCGAACTGGGCTACACCGAGGTCGACTTCAGGGAGGACGACGCCTTCCTCTTCGGACCAGAGTCGGTGGGTCTTACGCCCGCGACGCTGGACTCCGCCTGGATAACGGAGCGGCTTCGAATCCCGATGCAGCCTGGCGTCCGCTCGCTCAACCTTTCGAACGCGGTGTCAGTCGTCCTATACGAGGCATGGCGGCAGTTCGGGTTCGTCGGCGCCATACAGCCGGCTCCGGCCCCGCGTCAGGACGGCTGAGCTCCCAGCAAGGACAGGGCGATCGCCTCGGCCAGCGTGGCCTTCTCCAGATCTCCGAGATCCTGGCTCTCGTTAGGCCCGTGCGCGTTCGAGGTGGGATCGGCCGCTCCTATGAGAAGGATCGGGGCGCCGTGCATTCTCTCCGAGAACGAGGAGACAAACGGAATCGAGCCTCCGACCCCTGGCTCGACCGGAACCACTCCCCACGCCTCCCGCATGGCCGTGCGGAAGGCGTCGTAGGCGGGCCCATTCGCTTCCAAGCGGAAGGCATCGCCGTGACCTTCACCGGTGATCGTCAGCTCGGCTCCCCATGGAACGTGCTGCTGGAGATGTTGATGCAGAGCTTGTAGCGCAGCCGGCCCGTCCTGGCCAGGCGCGATCCGCATGCTCACCTTGGCCCGTGCCACCGGCACCAATTGGTTGATCGCCTCTTTGACGGGAGGGGCATCGATGGCCAACACCGAGATCGCAGGCTGTGAGAAGAGACGCGAGGTGAGGGTGCCACTCCCGATCAGCTCCACACTCGCTAAGGCACCCGCCTGAGATCTCAACTCTTCCTCGGTCAGGTCGATCGGGTCGGACTCGTACGAGATGAGGCCCGGCACGGCCACGTTGCCATCGTCGTCGTGGAGTGAAGCGAGCAGCCGGGCGAGGACGATCAAAGCGTCGGGGAAAGCACCACCGAACCCGCCGGAGTGGACCGCCGAGCGCAGAGTTCGCACCTCCACAGTGCAGGCAGTGATTCCTCGCAGCGAGGTGAAAATGGCCGGCACGCCTACCTTCCAGAGGCCCGCATCGGCTATGACGATGACGTCGGATGCCAGAAGCTCGCTGTACCGCTCGAGGAACTCATCCAGATGAGTGGACCCCACCTCCTCCTCGCCTTCGATGAAGACCTTGACCCCAACCGGCGGCTTCCCTCCGAACGCTCGCAGCACCCCAAGGTGCATGATCACCCCGGACTTGTCGTCGGACGACCCCCGCCCATACAGGCGCCCGTCCCGCTGGAACGGCTCGAACGGCCCGGTCTCCCATTCTTCGGCGGGACCAGGTGGCTGCACGTCGTGGTGGGCGTAGAGCAGCACGGTGGGGGCGCCAGGGGGCCCTTCCAACTCCCCGAACACGGCCGGATGGGCGCCGTCGAGCTCGAGAAGGCGAACCCCGGAGGCCCCGGCCCCAGTCAACAGGTCGGCAACTGCCTCGGCGGAACGGCGAACCTCGGCGGCCTCGTAGCCGGGGGCGCTGACCGAAGGGATGCGGACAAGGTCCGCCAGGGTCGAGCTGAGGGAAGGGAACAGGTCGCCAATGCGATCGCGCAGGTCGTGGTGCATGGGCCCGAGCGTAAAGCTGGCGGCGGTACCTTTAGATCGGAGACCATGGATTTCACCAACGACCCCGCGGTAGACGAGCTCAGGCAGAGGCTCATCGCTTTCATGGATGAGCGGGTCTATCCGGCCGAGGCGACCTACAGCGCGCAGATGGCGGCCGCCGGCGATCCCCATTTCCACCCGCCGGTGGTCGAGGAGCTCAAGGCCGAGGCTCGCCGGCGCGGGCTCTGGAACCTGTTCATGTCCGATCCGTCAATCGGGGCCGGCCTGACGGTGTCCCACTATGCCCCGTTGGCGGAGATCACCGGGCGTAGCCCCGACCTGGCTCCCGAGGCACTCAACTGCTCGGCCCCCGACACAGGCAACATGGAGATCCTTCAACGCTTCGGCACCGACGCCCAGAAGGCCGAGTGGCTGACACCCCTGTTGGAAGGCGAGATCCGCTCGTGCATCTCGATGACCGAGCCGGACGTTGCCTCTTCAGATCCCACCAACCTGCGGACGACGATCGAGCGCGATGGCGACGAGTACGTGGTCACCGGCCGCAAGTGGTTCTCGTCCGGGGCGGCCTCGCCCCGCTGCCGCTTCGCGATCGTCATGGGCGTCTCCAGCCCCGAGGCCGATCCTCATCACCGCCACGCCCTCGTGGTCGTACCCCTGGCCACGGCCGGGGTGCAGGTGGGCGCGACCCCGACCCTCTTCGGCTGGCAGGACCGAGGCGGGCATCCCGAGATCACCTTCGATGGGGCCAGGGTCCCCGCCGCCAACCTGCTTGGTGAGGAGGGTCAGGGCTTCGCCATCGCCCAAGCCCGCCTGGGACCGGGGCGGATCCATCACTGCATGCGCGCCATCGGTGCCGCCGAACGGGCCCACGAGTTGATGTGCCTGAGGGCTCAGTCGAGGGTGGCCTTCGGCCGGGCTCTGGCTGAGCAGGGCGTCATCCAGGAGTGGATCGCCGAGTCACGGATCCGGATCGAGCAGGCCCGCCTATTGGTCCTCAAAGCCGCATGGATGATCGACCATGGCGGAGTCGACTCGGCCCGGACCGAGATCTCCGCCATCAAGGTGGCCGCACCGGCCGCCCTCGTTTACACAGCCGACCGGGCGATGCAGGTGTTTGGAGCTGCCGGGTTCACTGACTTGGAGCCGCTCGCACGGTTCTATTCGATGGGGAGGTGGCTCCAGGTCGCCGATGGGCCGGACGAGGTCCATCGCCGGAGCGTGGCCAGGAGCGAGTTGCGGAGGTTCTCCGCTCCGGCTTGAGCCGGAAATCCGCCGCAAGGGCCGAAAAACCGCACCGAACCGGCCGGTTCGGGAACGAAAACCCCTTGACCAGCGTTTTACTTGACCCCGACAATGGTGGTTGGGATGACGGCGTTCGAGGAAGAGAGGAGCTGGCGGGAAGCGGCGGCCTGCCGCGTCACGGCCGTCTCGTTCTTCCCTGGCCCGGACGACTTGGAGGGCATCGCCGCCGCCAAGGAGATCTGCTCGATCTGCCCGGTGGCAGACGAGTGCCTCTCCTTTGCGATCGAGACCAATCAGACCGAGGGGATCTGGGGGGGTCACACTCCGCGCGAGCGCACCAAACTGCGCCGACGATGGCTCGAGGAGATTCGCCAGGCCAGCTGAGCGGGCTGCAAAGACAGCTGCTGCTGTCCTTCTGGCGCAGGATTCACGACTTACAGGTCGGTGTTCCCGCGCCAGAGGCGAGAATCAGCGCCGCTGGTAGCCGCCCTCGCGGCGGGGCGGGCGGGGCTCGCGCGGCCTCGCCTCGTTGACGGCGATGTTGCGCCCGTCGAGGGAGTACCCGTCGAGCTCCTCGATCGCCTTGCGAGCGTTCTCGTCATCCATCTCCACGAACCCGAAGCCGCGGGAGCGGCCGGTCTCACGGTCCAGGACGACCTGGGCTGAGCGCACTTCCCCAAAGCGAGCGAATAACGCGCTCAGGTCCTCAGAGGTTGTGCGAAAGGGCAGGTTGCCCACGTACAGGTTCATTGACTTCTCCGTTGATCAGCTCGCACACCGTTGGCGGGAAGCCTGGACCGGGACGAGGAACTTACCGGGGGCAATATACCGGCCCGGTTCCGGGCTTGGAAAGTGAAACCGGCCCCGGTTCGGGGCACTTTGCGTTGGCGGCCTGTGCTCACGCCGGGACGAGGAACTTACCGGGGGCAAATGCCGGCCTGGTTCCGGGCTTGGAAAGTGAAACCGGCCCTCGCCCGCATAGCCTGGCCGGGTGTTTCCGGTTGAGGAACTGCGCAGCCTCTTCCCGGCCATGGACGGCCGGACGGTCTACGCCGATGCCCCGGCGGGGACCCAGGTGCCTGTCCAGGTGGTCGAGGCGGTCTCACACGCCATGGTGCAGTCGATGTCGAACGTCGGCGGGGCCTTCGCCGCCAGCGCCCGCTCCGGCTCGGTGGTGGAGGCGGCTCGTCAGGCCGCCGCCGACCTGATTGGCGGCCAGCCGAGCGAAATCGTCTTTGGCCCCAACATGACCTCTCTGACGTTCGCAATCAGCCGGGCCCTGGCCGAGACCTGGATGCCAGGAGATCGGATAGTGCTCTCCGGGCTCGACCACGACGCCAACGTCACCCCCTGGGTGCGGGCCGCAGAGTCGAAGGGCGTGGAGGTGGTTCTCGCCGGGATCGACCCCGACACCGTCACCCTCGACCTGGATGAACTCGGGAGCCTGATCGACGACCGCACCCGGCTGGTGGCCGTTACCGGTTGCTCGAACGCGTTCGGATCCTTGGTGGACGTGGGCACTGTGTGTGCCGCCGCTTCCGCCGTCGGCGCCCTCAGTTACGTCGACGCCGTCCACCTCGCTCCTCACCGGCGCATCGATGTGGCCGGCATCGGCTGCGACTTCCTCGTCTGCTCCCCGTACAAGTTCTTCGGTCCTCACCTTGGCGTGCTCTGGGGGCGAGTCGGGCTGCTCGAGCAACTGCCTGCCTTCAAGGTCCGCCCCGCACCGGACGAGGCGCCCGGACGCTGGGAGACCGGCACCTCGACCTTCGAGCTGCTGGCCGGGCTCACTGCAGCGATCGACTACCTGGCCTCGATTCCCGGTATGGCCTCAGGGGCGGCACCGCCGGCCACGAGGAAGGCCTCGCTCGACCTCGCCTATGAATTGATCAATTCGCACGAGACCGAGTTGAGCAGGCGGTTCCTGGCCGGGCTGCCGGCATCGGCCAAGATCTTCGGCCGCCCTGGGCCTGAAGGGAGAGTGCCCACGTTTGCCGTGCAGTTCGACGGCCGCTCCCCGGCCGAGGCGGGGGCACTTCTGGGCAAGGCCGGCATCAACGTGTGGGACGGCCACTACTACGCAGTGGAGCCGATGCGCCGGCTGGGGCTGTTGGAGGCCGGCGGCCTGGTCAGGATCGGATTCGTCCACATCAACACGGTCGAGGAGGTCGAGCGGACACTGGATGCGATCGCGGACCTCGCATGAGAGTGGTGGCCACCGCCTTGGTGGCCCTGCTGGCATGGTGCGCGCCGTCGTCTGCGACTACGACCAGCGGCGGAGGCGGCGAGACTCCGACAACGGCCGCTCCGACCTCGACCGCGGTTGTCAGCTCCACCATGATTCCCACCACGGTGACCGAATCGCCATCAACCGCCACGACCGGCGCGACTCCCGAGACGACCGCCGCGCCTGTTGTCACCACTTCGGCGGCTGCCCCGATGACGACCCAGCCGGGCAACCAGCAATCGGGGTTCGAGAGCGAGATCCTGGCGGTGACCGCAGATGACCTGGCGGTGAGCTGGCACACCGGATGTCCGGTCGGCCCGGCTGACCTGCGTGCCATCCGGGTGTCGCATTGGGACATGTCCGGAACCGCCAGAACCGGCACCCTGATAGTCGGCTCCGCCTACGCCGGCGATCTCGTGGCTGTCTTCTCCGACCTCTTCGAAGCCGGTTTCCCGATCGAGCGGATGGAGCCGGTGGACCGGTACGGAGCGGACGACGATGCGTCGATGGCGGCAAACAACACGAGCGCCTTCAACTGCCGTGTCGTGGCCGGGACCAGTACCTGGTCGGAGCACGCCTACGGCCGCGCCATCGACCTCAATCCCCTGATCAACCCGTACGTGTTGGCGAACGGGTCCGTCTTCCCCCCGGAAGGAGCCGACTACGTCGATCGCGACGCTGATGTGCCGGGGCTGATCGTGGCCGGCGACATGGTTGTGCAGTCGTTCGCCCGCATCGGCTGGAGTTGGGGAGGCAACTGGTCGGGCTCGAAGGACTACCAGCACTTCTCGGCAACCGGGCGTTGACCGATCAGACCTCTACCAGCACCGGCCCGTTGCGCTCAAACCACCTGGCCCCGCCCACGCCGCCAACAGCGGCCGCCAACAGCGGCAGCCCCAGGCCGAGAACGTTGAGGGCGGTGCCCACCAGGAGCCCCTCCGCCGCCAGAAAGGCCATCCCGATGCAGGCGAGCACGACCCCCAAGATGGGCCTCCAAGAGGGTGGCGGGGGCCGATGATCGGGGTGGGGCCGCTCGAAGCGGCCGAAGGCGATGATGAACGGCACCAGGGCGAGGGCGAGCAGCAGGAGCCACAAGGGCCGGGTCGCCCACCAGAGAGGGGTGTCTACCTCGAGCCCGAGGCCGAATCCGCCGCTGAGTACGAGTAGCACGCCGAACGCCATCAGGGCGGTGAGGTGCCATAGGTAGATGGTCATGATCATCCCGTTGACAAGCACGACGCCGGCCCACGCCCGAGGCCGGTCGAGCCATCGCCTCACCGGTTTCTCGACCAGGAGAGCCAAGCCTGCCTGCATCACCCCTACGGCCAGCAACGCGATGGTGGGGGGCACGGTGTTGTTGATCTCATTGCTGTCGAGCCCGACCATCGAGACCGGGTATGGCCCCGGTACGACCAGCAGTAGGGCCGCCGCCAGCCCGCCCAGCGCCAGCCATCTCCTGGTGCCGGTCCGGTCGATCGCCCCCGCTCCCCAGGCGATCCCCAACTGGTGCACGCCACCCCAAACGAACACGTAGTTGAGGAAACCGGGGACGAGGTCGCCGAGGAACAAGAGGTCGATGAGCGTCGCCGCCGCGGCGAGGGCTGCGAGTGACCACCATCCCCAGCGATCCCAGGCACGGATCAACGGCGGGGTGAGTGCCACCACCAGCACGTAGGTGGCCAGGAACCAGACCGGCATCAGGGCGGCGCGGGAGGCGGTGTCGAGGACGTCAGGGTCGGCTCCCCAGAGAGCCAGCCCCCCTCCCACCACTCCCCAGAAGAGGATCAGCGGCACCACCGGCAGCAAGAGCCTGCGAAGCCTGGTTCGCAACCACGCGCCATAAGGGGTTGCGTCCCGTATGGCCGAACGCCACCCGACCAGGTTGGAGTAACCGCCCACGAGGAAGAAGATCGGCATCACCTGGAACAGCCAGGTCAGCCAGGTGAGCCAGGGATGCAGCTCGAGCGGATTGACCACCGACAGCTCGCCGTTCGGATCCATCTGCACTGCGGCGCCGAGCCAGTGCCCGCAGACGACCACCAGGATCGAGAAGGCGCGCAGGAAGTCGACGTAGCGGTTGCGGTCGGCGGGTGTCCGGCGGGCCAGGTCCAGTGCCTGGTCCCAAGCCTTCATGCGGGTGAGTTATAGGAGGCGATCGAGCAGGAAGGCGAGCATGAACGCCTCGTCCTCCCAGGCTGCGTAGCGGCCGGTGCGGCCGCCGTGCCCCGCCTCCCAGTTGGTGTGGAGCAGGATCGGGCCCGGGCCCTGGTCGACCTCCCGCATGCGGGCCACCCACTTGAGGGGCTCCCAATAGGCCACTCTGGTGTCGTTCAGCCCGGCGGTGGCGAGCACTGCAGGATGGGGGCAATGGTCGAGGTTCTCGTACGGGGAGTAGGCCCGGAGCCACTCGTACTGTTCGGGATCGATCGGGTTGCCCCACTCCTCCCACTCCGCCACGGTGAGTGGGAGCGAAGCATCCAACATGCTGTTGATCACGTCCATGAACGGGACCTCCGGCACCACTGCGTTGAAGAGGTCGGGGGCCAGGTTGATGGCGGCTCCCATCAGGAGCCCGCCTGCGCTCACTCCGCGCGCCCCGAGATGCCCTGGCAGGGCGACTCCGATGTCCATGAGGTGACGGGCCGCGGTGATGAAGTCGGTGAAGGTGTTCATCTTCGAGGCCATGCGGCCGTGCTCGTGCCACAGCCTTCCCATCTCGCCGCCACCTCGGACATGGGCAATGGCAAATACCACCCCGCGATCCAGCAACGAAACCCGGGTGTGGGAGAAGTCGGTTTCGTAGCTGGCCTCGTATGCGCCGTACCCCGACAGGACGGTGGGGGCGGGCAACGCCAGCCCTACACGATGGACGTAGGAGATTGGGATCTCGGTGCCGTCGGCCGCCCTGGCCCACACTCGCTTCTCCTCGTAGTCGCCGAGGTCGTAACCGCCACGCACCGGCATCTCTTTGAGAATGTGGCGCTCTCCCGAGGCGAGGTCGACCTCCATGATCGTGGGAGGGCAGGTGAACGACTCGTGGGACAGGCGCAACGAGGTGGTGCCTGGCTCGAGGTTGTCGACCGGAGCGACATCGAAGACTTCGGTGTCGAAGCGAAGCACTTCCGGGCTGCCGCCATCAGGGAGCACCGTGACGGAGGGCAGACCACCCCGGCGGCCGTAAACCACCAGGTGCGAGTCGAACGGCAGGACCGATCTGATCTTGGCGTTGTCATCGTGGTTGATCAGGACGCTTGCCCCAGCGGGGTCCTGTCCGACCGGGAACTGGATCAGCCGACCATTGGGGGCCCCCTCGTCGGTGACGATCAGCCACTGCCCACGGCGGTGCTCGACCAGGTAGCGAGTCCCGACCTGCCTTGGCATCAGCACCGATGGCTTGGAGTCGGGCTGGTCGCTGGGGAGGTAGAGGGTCTCGGAAGTCGTCTCGCTGGCGACATCGATCAGGATGAACCGCCCGTCGAGCGTGGTCCGCACCTCCGGGTAGAAGCGCTCGTCCGGCTCCTCGAACACGAGTCGATCCTCGGCCGGGTCGGCGCCAAGCCGGTGGGCCCACAACCGATAGGGCCGCACCGCCGCGTCGACCGTCATGTAGAAGAACGTCGATGAGTCCGCCGACCATGCGCCCTCGTAGTAGGAGTCGGGGATCTCACCTGGAAGGTCGGTTGCCGCCTCGATCTCGCGAAAGCGCAATGCGAACCGCTCATCGCCGGAGTAGTCGACCGAGTAGGCCACGAGCCGGTGGGAAGGGTCGACCTCGACCAATCCGACGGCCATGAAGTCGTGCTCGCCCGCCAGCTGGTTCTCGTCGAGGACGACCTGCTCGGGCCCATCTGGCCCGCCGCGGTGGCGCACGTAGAGCGAGTAGGGCAGGCCTGGCACCGTCTTCCACCCGTACCACCATTCCCCCTTCTTGGCAGGGGGGACCGCGTCGTCCTCCACGAAGCGCGCCTGGGTCTCGGCGACAATGGCCCGGCGCAGGTCCTCGAGGTGGGAGGTCATCGTCTGGGTGTATGCCTCCTCTTCCTTCATGTGGGCGAGGACGGCGGGGTCGTCGCGGTCCCGCATCCAGAAGTAGTGGTCGGTGAAGCTCTCACCGTGCAAGGTGCGCAGGTGGGGGCGCCGCTCCGGACGCGGCAACACTGGCTTGTGGTCCGCCGGCTCGATCATGGAGAGGGCATTCTGTCGAGCACCTCGAATGCCCGCTCGAGAGCGCGTCGGTCCTGGGGCCCCAGCGCCCGCAAGTGCTCGGCGAGCGCGCGGAGGCGATTCCCGCGGCCGCGATCGAGGGCCCGCCTTCCGCCGGTGGTGATGCCGGCCATGACCACCCGATGATCGGCGTCGGCGGGGCCCCGCCATACCAACCCCCGGTCTTCGAGCCCCGAGACGAGGCGGGTGATGGCAGGCGGGCTGACACCGATCTCCACCGACAGCTCGCCCAGGGCTAGGGGGCCGGAGGCAGCCAGCAGATCCAAGAGCTCGAGGCGCTCTGGCGTGAGCCCGGTGTCGACCTCGGGCTGGCGCAGAGACCTTGACCAGGTCAGCATCACCCGGTCGATCCGGTCGGCGAGGAGATTGACGGGTGACCGTCGGAGCCGGCCCGGGAGCGTCATCGGGCGGGAGCATAAGCCGCCGCCTGCCGCCGCCCCCGAACCTTGCGATCTCGAGAGCGTGAGACGGTGCGACCTCGAGACCCTTGACGCCGTTCGCGGCTTTGGGATAGGATGGCCGGGCCTGCCGGGCAGGCCGGCGGCTTCGGCCGCAACGTCCAGACACTTTTGGGGCATGTTTCAGCGTGTGCTAACATGCCTTCACCCGTCTGGAACCCCAAGGAGGCTCCCTTTGGCTTCGCGCGTCGCCGAGCGCTTGTCTTTCGCCAAGATCCCGGAAGTCCTTCCCCTACCCGACCTACTCGCAGTCCAGCACGATTCCTTCAACTGGTTCCTCGAACAAGGCCTACGCGAGATCTTCGAGGAGATCTCCCCGATCGAGGACTTCACAGGTGGGCTCGCCCTCGAGCTGACCGATCACCGCTTCGGCGACCCGCCTCTCAGCATCGACGAGTGCAAGGAGCGGGACCAGAACTTCGGCCGCCCTCTGTTCGTCACCGCCCGCTTCATGAACCGGGGGACCGGCGAGATCAAGGAGCAGCAAGTCTTCCTGGGCGACTTCCCGATGATGACCGAGAGCGGGGTGTTCATCATCAACGGCACGGAGCGGGTCGTGGTGTCCCAGCTGGTCCGCTCTCCTGGCGTGTATTTCGACGTCACCCCGGACAAGGGCAGCGACCGCTCGATCTATTCGGGCAAGATCATCCCGGGCCGCGGGGCCTGGCTTGAATTCGACACCGACAAGCGCGACACGATCGGGGTCAGGGTCGACCGCAAGCGGCGCCAATACATCTCGGCCTTCCTCCGGGCGCTCGGCATTGCCGAGACCGATCAGGAGATCCTCGACCTGTTCCAGGGGGCGGAGTCGATCGAGAACACTCTGGCGCGCGACCCCGTCCACGACCGCGATGAGGCGTTGCTCGACCTCTACCGAAAGCTCCGCCCCGGCGAGCCCACCACGGTCGAGTCTGCCCGCAGCCTGATCCAGACCCTCTTTCGCAACCCCAAGCGCTACGACCTCACCAGGGTCGGCCGCTACAAGATGAGCCAGAAGTTCGACGACGAGATCGTCGAGGACTACCGGGCGGCCAACCTCGCCCTGCTCCGGGACGAGGACATCATCGACTCCATCCGTTACCTGGTCCATCTCCATGCCGGGCAGCCGACGATGGTCACGCACCGGAAGGCGGAGGTGGCGGTCACCACCGACGACATCGACCACTTCGGCAACCGCCGCATCCGCACCGTCGGGGAGCTGATCCAGAACCAGGTCAGGGTCGGCCTCACCCGGTTGGAGCGTGTGGTCAAGGAGCGGATGACGACTCAGGATCCTGACTCGATCACACCACAGAGCCTGATCAACATCCGCCCTGTCACCGCCGCCATCAAGGAGTTCTTCGGAACCTCCCAGCTTTCCCAGTTCATGGACCAGCCCAACCCTCTGGCCGGACTCACCCACCGTCGCCGCCTTTCGGCCCTGGGCCCCGGTGGCCTCTCGCGTGAGCGGGCCGGCTTCGAGGTGCGCGACGTGCACCCATCCCACTACGGCCGGATGTGCCCGATCGAGACCCCGGAGGGCCCGAACATCGGCCTGATCGGGTCGCTCGCCACCTATGCCAGGGTCAACGAGTTCGGCTTCATCGAGACCCCGTACCGGAAGGTCAGCGACGGCAAGGTCACCAAGAAAGTCGACTACCTGACGGCGATCGAGGAGGAGCGGTACGTCATCGCCCAGGCCAACGCCCCACTCACCGATGAAGGAGCCTTCCGCAATCCCAGGGTGCTGGTGCGCAAGGCCGGCGGCGAGGTCGACTACGTGATCCCCAAGGACGTCGACTACATGGACGTGTCGCCGAAGCAGATCGTGTCGGTCTCCACCGCCTTGATCCCGTTCCTGGAGCACGACGACGCCAACCGGGCGCTGATGGGCTCCAACATGCAGCGCCAGGCGGTCCCCCTGCTGAAGGCGGACGCGCCGCTGGTCGGCACCGGGGTCGAGAATCGGGCTGCCCGTGACTCGGGCGACCTGATCGTCGCCCCCTTTGACGGAGAAGTGGTCGAGGTGTCCGGCGACCACGTCGTTCTCAAGGACGGGTCCACCAACCGCAAGCACAGCTTCAAGCTCGACAAGTTCGAGCGTTCCAACCAGGGCACCTGCATCAACCAGAAGCCGCGGGTGGCAGAGGGCAGCAAGGTCCGCAAGGGAGACGTCATCGCCGACGGGCCCTCTACCGACCGGGGCGACCTCGCCCTTGGCCGCAACCTGCTGGTGGCCTTCATGCCGTGGCAGGGACACAACTTCGAGGACGCCATCATCATCTCGGAGCGCCTGGTGAAGGACGACGTGCTCACGTCGATCCACATCGAGGAGCACGAGATCGACGCCCGCGATACCAAGCTCGGCGCAGAGGAGATCACGCGCGACATCCCCAACGTGGCCGAGGAGATCCTCGCCAACCTCGACGAGGACGGAATCATCCGCATCGGGGCCGAGGTCGGGCCGGGCGACTACCTGGTCGGCAAGGTCACCCCCAAGGGCGAGACCGAGCTGACCCCCGAGGAGCGCCTCCTGCGGGCCATCTTCGGTGAGAAGGCGCGCGAAGTGCGAGACACCTCCCTGAAGGTGCCCCATGGTGAGTCGGGCAAGGTCATCGGGGTGAAGGTCTTCAAGCGGAGCGAGGGCTTCGACCTGCCGCCTGGGGTCAACGAACTGGTCCGGGTCTACGTCGCCCAGCAACGCAAGATCTCGGAAGGCGACAAGCTGGCCGGGCGCCACGGCAACAAGGGAGTGATCGCCAAGATCCTGCCCGAGGAGGACGTCCCCTTCCTGGCCGACGGCACACCTGTCGACATCATCCTCTCCCCGCTCGGGGTCCCTTCCCGGATGAACCTGGGCCAGATCCTGGAGACC
>DATBMA010000118.1:0-6620 GCA_036555105.1 Acidimicrobiia bacterium | reverse complement strand
CACCACCGTCGCTCAAGAGCTCAAAGCGATTCGCATCCCGAGCGAGCGGGTGCTCGATATCACAGACTTGTTGAAGCTCCCACCCCAGCGCCAACTGGTGCTCACCACCGGGAGCCAGGGCGAGCCCTTCGCAGCCTAGTCACTGATGGCGGCGGGCCGCCAAAAGTTCGTCGAGGTACAGAAGGGCGACACCATCCTGATCTCGGCCCAACCCATACCCGGCAACGAGACCGCAGTGTCCAGAGTCATCTCCCAACTGCTCAGGCGTGGCGCGACGGTCTATCACGGGCGCAACGCCCCGATCCACGTGTCAGGACACGGCGCTGCCGATGAGTTGATGACGCTGTTGAATGTCGTCAAACCGCGCGCCTTCGTGCCCGTGCACGGTGAGTACCGGCACCTGCACGCGCATGCGGCGCTGGCCCGCCAGGTGGGGGTTCCCTGGGTGGAGGTCTGCGAGGACGGTGACGCGGTGGTCCTCAACGGGCGCAAGACCTCGATCGACCGCAGGACGGTGCCGGCTGGATACGTCTACCTGGACGGGACCAGCTGGGGCGACGTGAAGGCGGTGTTGAGGGACCGCAGCCACCTGGCCGACGAAGGGGTGGTGGTGGTGACCGTGGCGGTGAGCCGGCAATCAGGGGAACTGGTCTACGGCCCCGACCTCGACAGCCACGGCCTGATGGACGATCCCGAGGCCGTTCTGACCAAGGCGGCGGAAGCCGTGAGGGGAGCAGTGGAGGAAGCGCGCAATCGAGAGGGCGGCTCACAGACGATGCAACAAGCCGTCCGCGAGGCCGCCTCCAGGGTGATCCGGGCCGAGACCTCCCGCCGCCCGGTGATCTTCCCAATTGTCCTCGAGCTGTAGGACGTCGAAGTCTCGAAGTCTCATGGGAGAGGTGAGACCGTCAGACCGTGAGACGCGCAGGATATCCCTGATCTCCTGCGCGCTTGGCTAGTCTCCAGGGCACATGCCCAAGAGGACGCCCACCCGCGCGGGGAGCGGGCGGAAGCGGGTGTCCACCAAGAAAAGGGCCCGGGGAGCGACCGAGTCGAAGCTGGAATCGATTCGGAACTTCCTCCGGGAACGACTCGGACGTCACGCCGACGACATCTGGGGTATGGCCCTCATCGTCGCTGCCGTTCTGTTCGCCCTCTCCTACATCCGGCAGGCCGGCCCGGTAGGCCAGGGAGTCGAGGCGGCCAGCACCGTGCTGTTCGGGGTCTGGCGCTACGCCTTTCCCATCGTGCTTGGCGGCGTCGGGGTGGCCGTGATCATGGGCAAGCCACGCGACGGAGCCGGCCGGATCGTGATCGGTGCGCTCATCACGTTCATCTGCACCCTGGCCTTGTTTCACCTACTGACGGGGGCGATCTCTCTCGCCTCCAACATGGAACAGGTCAAGGAGCGCGGGGGAGCCATCGGGGCCCTCATTGCTTTCCCCTTGCGGAGGATGCTCGGCATCTGGGGGGCATTCGTCATCCTCGCCACCGGCTCGGCAATCGGCGTGCTGCTCATGACCAGGACCACGGTTAAGGAGTTGGGCCGGGGAGTGGCGGAGGTGTTCGCTTCGATCAGGCGCTTCGCCGCCTCAGTACGCCCTGAACCGGTTCCCGCCAGGGTCGAGCTTTCAGCCCGTCACCTTGCCGCCGCAAGGAAGCGATCCGTGGACGCGCCGGCGGGGCATCCAGAGGAGCCGGATGAGGCGCCATCGCGGCGCCGTCCCCGGCAAGCCAAGCGGCCGGTGCCATCGCCGGTTCCCGACCCGGGCATCGAGGGCTACCAACTGCCTCCGCTCGAGCTGCTCGCTTCGGGTGGTGGCGAGGAGCAGAGCCGCAAGTCCCTCGAGGACACGGCCGCGCAGCTCGAGGAGTTCCTCCAACAGCACGGGGTCCCGGCCGAGCTGACCCGCATCGTTCCTGGCCCGACCGTCACCCGTTACGAGATCGAGCTGGCACCCGGCGTCAAGGTCAACCGCGTCTCCAGCCTCTCTCATGACATCGCCTACACGTTGGCCACCCCTGACGTCCGCATGCTGGTGCCGATCCCAGGCAGGTCGGCGATCGGGGTCGAGGTTCCCAACCGCAAGCGTCGCCTGGTGACGCTGGGCGATGTGCTCGCGAGCTCCGAAGCGGAGATGGCAACCCATCCGCTCGACATCGGGCTCGGGGTCGACATCTCCGGGCGCCCCCGCATGCTCAACCTGGCCGAACTGCCGCATGTTCTGATCGCGGGTGCGACCGGCGCCGGCAAGTCGTCATCGATCAACGCACTGGTCACATCGCTCCTGATGCGCACCACCCCCGATGAAGTGCGCCTGATCCTGGTCGATCCCAAGCGGGTCGAGTTGGGTCAGTACAACGGCGTGCCCCACCTGCTGACCAAGGTGATCACCAATCCCAAGAAGGCGGCCGATGCCCTCAAGTGGGCGGTGGCGGAAATGGACCGGCGCTACGACCTGTTGGCCGATGCCTCTGCCCGCGACATCGTCGGCTACCGCGAGAAGATGGACGCCGGCCTGCTCGACCCAGAACAGTTCGACCGCTTCCCATACATCGTGGTGGTGGTCGACGAGTTGAACGACCTGATGATCGTGGCCGGCCGTGACGTCGAAGAGGCGATCGTCCGCATCGCCCAGATGGCGCGGGCGGTGGGCATCCATCTCGTGATCGCCACCCAACGACCCTCGGTGGACGTGATCACCGGGGTCATCAAGGCCAACATCCCCTCCCGCCTGGCGTTCTCCGTGGCGTCCCAGATGGACAGCCGCGTGATCATCGACACGATCGGAGCCGAGAAGCTGGTGGGCATGGGAGACCTGTTGATGGTTACCGCCACCGAGCCCCGTCCCCAGCGGATCCAGGGTGCCTGGGTCAAGGAGGAAGAGGTGCAGGCGGTGGTGGAGTGGGCCAAGTCCCAGCGAGAGGCCCAGTACCAGGACCACGTGGTCGAGAAGCTGGCGGCGGAGGCGGCCCAGGCGGCCGCGGCCGAGGCGGACGACGAGGAAGAGGAGCTGGTGCGCCAGGCCATGGACATCGTCGTCCGCAGCCAGCTTGGATCGACCTCGATGCTGCAGCGCAAACTCCGCATCGGGTTCGCCCGCGCCGGTCGGGTCATGGACATCCTCGAACAGCGCGGGATCGTCGGCCCGTCGGAGGGATCGAAGGCGCGAGAGGTTCTGATCACCGTCGACGACCTCGACGAGCTGATGGCCGGCGCCGACGCCTGACGGCGGCCCCATCCACTTCTGGCGCGGGGATGTGCCGCCATAGCTTCACAATCCCGCGCCAGAACGGAGATGAGAAGAGTCAAGGCCTAGCCTCCAGGCCGTCCACATGTTGCAGATCCTGACCCCGTCTGGGGCCCTCCTGACCGAGGAGCCTCCCCTCTCCCTAGACCTCACCCGGCGTCTCTATCGGGCGATGGTTCAGGCGAGGGTCTATGACCACAAGGGAAGCGCCCTACAGCGCCAGGGTCGCCTCGCCACCTACGCCCCATTCGAAGGCCAGGAGGCGGCCCAGGTGGGCAGCGCCGCCGCTTTGGAGCCCACCGATTGGATGGCGGGCACCTACCGCGACGCCGCTGCGATGTGGATGCAGGGCTATCCGATGGAGCTGTTGTTGGCCGGTCGCACCGGAGACGAGCGAGGAGGATCGCCGCCGGTCGGGGTCCCGGTACTGCCGCCGTCGATCACAGTCGGCGGGCACATGGTCCATGCGGTCGGGCTCGCCTGGGGATCGAGGCTCCGGGGCGAGAATCGGATCGCCATCACCTACTTCGGTGACGGCGCCACCTCAGAGGGGGACTTCCACGAGGCGATGAACTTCGCCGCCGTCTTCGAGGTCGGGTGCGTCTTCCTCTGTCAGAACAACGGGTGGGCGATCTCGCTCCCGGTCGAGCGCCAGACCCGCTCGGAGTCGATCGCAGAGAAGGCCATCGCATACGGGATGCCGGGAGTGCTGGTCGACGGCAACGACGTTTTCGCCGTCTATCAGGCAACCGCCGCCGCGGTCGAGCGGGCCCGTGCGGGCGAAGGACCGACCCTGATCGAGGCAGTCACCTACCGGATCGGGCCTCACACCACCGCAGATGACCCCGGCCGCTATCGGAGCACAGATGAGGCGGAGGAGTGGAAGCGGCGGGATCCGCTGGAGCGGGTCCGCATCTACCTGTCGGAGCGGGACGAGTGGAGCCCCGAGTGGCAGGAGGAGTTGGAGGAGGCAGCCGCCGATGAGGTCGACAGGGCGGTGACCGCGGCCGAGGCGCTGGTCGCATTCGATGCGGCCGACATCTTCAGTGGCATGTACGCCGACCTCCCCGAGCACCTGCTCGCCCAGCAGTCGGAAGCGGCGGGGGAATGAGCGTCCTCACCGTCGCCGGCGCCCTCAACCAAGCCTTGGGCCAGGCCCTCGATAAGTACCAGGAAGCAGTTCTGATCGGTGAGGATGTCGGACAAACCGGCGGCGTGTTCCGCGTTTCCGACGGGCTCCTGGGCAGGTTCGGGGCGGAGCGGGTGATCGACACACCGGTGGCCGAGTCCGGCATCGTCGGGGTGGCGCTGGGGATGGCCATGGCCGGCCTGCGGCCGATCGTCGAGATCCAGTTCATGGGGTTCAGCTATCCGGCCTACGACCAGATCGTCAGCCACGTCTCGCGGATCCGCAACCGTTCCCGGCACCGATTCACGGCGCCCATGGTCATCAGGCTGCCGTATGGCGGCGGGATCGGCGCCGCCGAGCACCACTCAGAATCGATGGAGGCCGTCTATGCCCACGTACCCGGGCTCAAGGTGGTAGTCCCCTCCACTCCATACGACGCCAAGGGCCTCCTGCTGGCGGCGGTGGAGGACCCAGACCCGGTCATCTTCTGCGAGCCGATCCGGCTGTATCGCGCCATCAAGGAAGAGGTGCCCGAGGAGTGGTACACCACCCCGCTGGGCTCCGCCAGGGTCGAACGGGAGGGGTCAGACGTCACTCTCATCTCGTGGGGGGCGATGATGAAGGAGACCAGGGAAGCGGCTGAGCGGCTGGCCGCGGGCGGGGTCGAAGCCGAGGTGATCGACCTCCGCTCACTGGTGCCGCTCGACAGCCAGACCGTCTTCGAGTCTGTGGTCACCACCGGCAGGGTGGTCGTCGTCCACGAGGCTCCCCGCACCGGCGGGTTCGGGGCCGAGCTGGCTGCCCAGATCCAGGAGAACTGCCTCGATTCTCTGCTGGCCCCGATTCTGCGGGTGACCGGCTGGGACACGATCTTCCCGCTCAAGCGGAGCGAGCATCACTACCTTCCCTCGCCCGAACGAATCGTGGCCGCCGTCGAGGCCACGTTGGAGGTTTGATGGCATACGAGTTTCGCTTGCCCGACATCGGAGAGGGGCTCACCGAAGCCGAGGTGCTCCATTGGCTGGTTCCGGTTGGTCAGCCGGTCAAGGTGGACCAACCGGTGGTCGAGGTGGAAACCGACAAAGCAGTGGTCGAGATCCCGTCTCCCAAGGCCGGGGTGGTGCTGCACCACGGCGGCAAGGAAGGGGAGACGCTGCAGGTGGGCACCATTCTGGTGGTCATCGGCGAAGCCGGTGAGGCCTGGCCGCCCGAGGATGCGGAACCTCCGGCCAAGCCGATCGTCGGCAGCCTCACCGAGGAGGCGACGGCGGCACCCGCTCGAACCGAGCGGAAGGGAACGGCCGCCGTGCGCCCTCTGGCCTTGCCGGTGGTCCGCAAGCTGGCAAAGGAAATGGGCATCGACCTCGACACGATTGCGGGCTCTGGCCCGAGCGGCCGCATCACCCGGGAGGATGTGCTGGCTGCCGCCGATGGTGGGAAGGAGGCTCCCAAGCCGGCTCCGACCGAAGAAGTGAAGACACCTGCGGCCACCCCGGCCAGGGCCAAGCCGGCTGCTTCGCCGGGGGAGCGACGAACCATGAGCAAGCTCCGCAGGACCATCGCCTCCAACATGGCCCGGTCCTGGGCGGAGATCCCGCACGTGACCACGTTCGACCAGGTCGACGCCAGCCGGTTGCTAGCTGCTCGCCGGGCCCTCTCGACCCGCTACCAGACCTCCTTGCCCCTCGATGCTCTGCTGGTGAAAGCGGTGATACCCGCACTGCAGGCCTTCCCCGACTTCAACTCGTCACTGGACGGTGATGACCTCGTCATCCGCCCGACCTTCGACGTTGGGGTCGCAGTGGACACTCCGGAGGGGCTGGTCGTAGTGGTCGTGCCAGACGCCGGGGCGAAGTCGCTCCTCGAGTTGGGGAACGAGATCATGCAACTGGCCGAAGGAGCCAAGGCCCGCAAGCTCAAGGCCGAACAGCTCAGCGGCCAGAGTTTCACCGTTTCGAACATCGGCGCCCTGGGGGGAGGATTCGGCACACCCATCGTCCCCTACGGCACCACCGCCATCCTCTCGGCGGGCAGGGCGGCGGAGGCACCAGTGGCTCGTGATGGACGCGTGAAGGTGGCGCCGGTGATGCCGCTCTCCCTCTCATATGACCATCGTGTGATCGATGGCGGTCAAGGCCGGAGGTTCATGGCGATGCTGCTCGAGAACCTCGAAGAGCCGGCTCTCTTCCTGGCCTCCTGATGGCGAACGTTGAGGTCTCGGAGGCAGCAGAGGCTCGGCT
>DATBMA010000123.1:0-3822 GCA_036555105.1 Acidimicrobiia bacterium | reverse complement strand
CCCCTCCCGGCCGGGCTCCAAGAGGTCTTCCCCGCTCCAGGTGACTCGGCGGTGAGGCCGGTCGTGCTCGAAGTCGACCTCGATTCTGGCCTCAAGGCGACGATCGTCGTCGACGGTTTCGCCATCCCGGAACAGGAGGTCTCTTTCGTCGAGGCGACCGGGGTGCACCGCTGGACACCGAGCCCGACCAGCCTGGTGATGACCGAATGGACCCCTGGCGATCACACGGTGAGGATCACTTGGGACTCGCTGGCCGGGATGCCGGCTCCCGGTGAGTTCGAATGGACGTTCCGGATCCAGTGACCGACTACTCGGCCAGCACCGCCGGTCCTTCCTCCAGCAGACGGAGGAAGCGAGCCTCATCGATCATCGGGACTCCGAGCTGTTCGGCCTTCGAAACCTTCGAGCCTCCGGGGCCTTCGCCGATCACCAGGGCAGAGGTCTTGCCGGACACACTGCCGGTGGCCTTACCGCCGCGGGCGGCTATGGCCGCTTCGGCCCGCTCCCGGCTCATCGACTCGAGAGTGCCGGTCACCACCATGCTGAGCCCTTCCAGAAGATCGGAGCCGGCCGGCGACGGGATCGACTCGTCCTCCAGCGACACCCCGGCCGCATCCAGCTTGGCGACCAGTGCCCGGTTGTCCGGATCGGACGACCACTCCACGACCGAGGCGGCGATCACCGGCCCGATCCCCTCGATCTCGGACAGTTCCTGCTGGGGGGCCGCCATGACTCGGGGGACGCTTCCGTAGCGGGCCGCCAGCAGGCGGGCGGCGCCTCCGCCGACATGGCGGATCCCCAAGGCCAGAAGAAGCCGCGTCACCGAACGATGGCGGGCGGCGTCGATCGCTGCCATGAGCTTGTTGACCGATATCTCACCCCAGCCCTCGTAGCCGAGGAGCTGCTCGGGTTGCAAGAGGAAGATGTCGGCCGGGTCCGAAATGAGGTGCTCGGTGAGCAGCAGGTCGACGGTCTTGTATCCCAGGCCCTCGATGTCCATCCCGCCCCTCCCGGCGAAGTGGCCCAGCCACTCACGGATGCGGGCCGGGCAGGTGAAACCGCCGGTGCAGCGGGCCACCTTCTCCCCCGCCGGCCGCACGATGGGGTTACCGCAGAATGGGCACTTGGCCGGCATCTTCCACTTCTTCTCCTTGCCGGTCCTGACCGAGTCGACCGGGCCGACCACCTCTGGGATGACGTCGCCTGCCCGACGCACGATCACCTGGTCTCCGACCCTGATGTCCTTGCGGTGGATCTCGTCCTCGTTGTGCAAGGTCGCGTAGGTGACGGTGGCGCCGCCCACGAACACCGGCTCGAGGACCGCGTAGGGGGTGGCAGCCCCGGTACGGCCGACGTTGATCTCGATGGCCTTCAGGGTCGTGATCTGCTCTTCGGCCGGGAACTTGAAGGCGACGGCCCAGCGAGGGGCATGGGAGGTGTAGCCAAGCCGGCTCTGCTCTTCCAGGGAGTCCACCTTCACCACTACCCCGTCGGTCTGATAGTCGTGGGAGTGGCGGCCGGTCTCGGCACTCCGGACGTACTCCTTCACACCCGACATGTCGGTCACGTGCATCGAGGCGGGGTTGGCCCGCAGCCCCAACGACCGCAGGTACTGCATCAGCTCGGTGTGGGAGTCGAGGCTGGGCCCTCCTTCCATCAACCCGATCTGATACACCCAGAGGGAGATGGCCCGGGAGGCGGTGACGTTGGGGTCCTTCTGACGGACCGATCCAGCGGCGGCGTTGCGGGGGTTGGCGAACATCCGCTCGCCCGCCTCGGCTTGGCGGCGGTTGAGCTCCTCGAACGCCGGGTAAGGCATGTAGACCTCGCCTCGCACCTCCAGCAATGTGGGCGCATCGCCCAACAAGCGAAGTGGAACGCTCTGGACGGTCCGGAGATTGGCGGTGATGTCCTCACCCGTGGTGCCATCCCCTCGGGTGGCAGCGGTTACCAGAGCGCCGTCGCGAAAGGTGAGAACGACTGCCAAGCCATCGATCTTCAGCTCACAGCTGTAACCGGTCGGCGCCTGTCCCAGCAGACGGATGCTGCGCTGCTCCCATGCATCGAGTTGTTCCGGCGACTCGACGTTGTCGAGGGAGAACAATGGCCGCAGATGGCGTACCGGGGCGAACAGGGCGGAGACAGGCGCCCCTACCCGCCGGGTCGGAGAGTCCGGAGTGATCAGCTCGGGATGCTGCTCTTCCAGTGCGAGCAACTCCCGCCACCATGCGTCGTACTGGGCGTCGGAAACCTCGGGAGCGTCGAGGACGTGATAGCGATGGGAGTGGTAGCGGAGGAGCTGGCGCAGCTCCTCGATCCTGACCTCGTCGCCTGTCACCCCCATCAGGCGCGGCTGGTCGAGGAGATGATGCCGCCTCCGAGCACTTCGTCGTCGCGGTAGAAGGCGGCGGTCTGACCGGGCGCCACTCCATGTTGCGGTCGGTCGAAGAGGATCTCTCCGCTCCCGGCCAAACGGCCCGGCACCGCGCGGCCATGGGCCCGGTATTGCACCAGGACCGCGGGATCGGGAGGCTGCCTGCCCGCCACCCAGTCGATGTGCCTCACAGCGAGAGCCGTCACCGCCAGGTCCTCGTGCCGGCCGAGCACCACCGTGGCCGTTTCGGGGACCAGCTCCACCACATAGCGTCGTTCCCCGAGTGCGACACCGGTGCCACGTCGCTGACCAACGGTGAAGCCGCCGATTCCAGAGTGCTCGCCGACCTCGGCTCCGCTCATGTCCACGATCGGCCCCGGCACGGCCGGACCGGTGCCATGGCGCGACAGGAACTCCCGATATCCGCCCCGGCCCACGAAGCAGATGTCCTGGCTGTCGCGCTTGTTGGCGGTCCGCAGTCCGAGCTCGGCGGCCCGGCGCCGGGTCTCCTGCTTGTGCATTGATCCCACCGGGAGGTCGATCATCGCCAAAGCACTCTGGCCAAGCATCGAGAGGACATAGGACTGGTCCTTGTCATGATCGGCGCCCCTGAAGAGCCGGTGGCGCCCGCCGTGGTGGCTCACCCTGGCGTAGTGCCCGGTCACCAGGCGTTGGCAGCCGAAGTCACGGGCCTGTCCCAGCAGCTGCGAGAATTTGACCGTCCGGTTGCACTCGATGCACGGATTGGGGGTGCGGCCGTGCCGGTAGTCGTCGATGAATCGGCTGATGACTCCCTCTCCGAATCCCTTCGTGTAGTCGAGCACGTAGTAGGGAATCCCCAGTTGCGCAGCGACCCGCCTCGCATCCTCTGCATCTTCGACTGTGCAGCAGCCGGCGGTGGGCGACTCCCCATCGGGACCCCGCCACAGCTTGAGGGTCACCCCGATCACCTCGTGGCCCTCCTCCACCATCAGGGCGGCGGCCACCGACGAGTCGACCCCGCCGGACATGGCGGCGAGGACTCTCATCGCCGCTGCTCGCAGGCGGCGATGACGATCTCGGCTGCCGCGTCGGCCTCATCAGCGGTCGTGTTCCAACCGAAGCTGAAACGGAGGCAACGTTGCGCCTCCTCATCGGCCATCCCCATGGCTTTCAACACGTGGGATGTCTGAGTGGCCCCGGACTGGCAGGCCGACCCGGCCGAGGCAGCCACCCCCTCAAGGTCGAGGTTGACCAATAGCGTCTCGCTCGGGTGGTGGGCGAACCGAAGATGTGAATGCTGGACGAGGCTGATCTCCTCCGGGACAGTGCGCTCCGCCACACCGATCAGCTTGGCTTCGAACCGGCGGCGAGCCTCGGTCACATCGGCCCGAAACCGCGGGCGGTCCTGAGCCGCCAGCTCCATCGCCGTTGCCATCCCCACCGCACCCGCCACGTTCTGGGTCCCG
>DATBMA010000057.1:0-3831 GCA_036555105.1 Acidimicrobiia bacterium | reverse complement strand
GGTAGCAACCGTGGTCTCGGTCGTCTTCGTCACGTTCAGCCTCGCCAGGGCGCCGCTGCTGCTTGCCCAGAACCTGGCGGCCCGCCTGCTGGCAGGGCTCACCAAGCTGGTGGCGAGGACGGACTACCTCGCCCTCCGACGCTGGTCCCGCCGTCTCGGCCTGGCCGGCCTTGCGGTCGCTCCCCTCGCCTACCTTGGCGGTGCCTGGCTGGGCCCGCCGGTCATCGAACTGCTGTTCGGGCCGGGTTTCCGACCGAGCTCCCTGGCCGCCGGCCTGGCCACTGCCGCTTGTGCTCTCGCGGCGGCGTCCGTGTTCCTCGATCAGGTGCTGATCGCCCTGGGGGCGACCGGGAAGCTGGCGGGGGCATGGACAGTGGCGTTGGCGGTGTCGACGGCCGCTCTGATCCTGTCGTCGGGGACGGCGGAGGTCAGGGTGGGAGTGTCGGTGCTGGCCGGTGAGTTGGCCGCGCTGGTGGCGGTGCTCGTGGCCGGCGAGATGGCGGTGCCGGAGAGCCCCGACTCCGGCTATGACCTCGCCAAGCGGGCCATGGATCTGATCGGCTCGGCGGTGCTGCTTCTGATCACGCTGCCGATCCAACTGGCGATGGCACTGGCGGTGAAGATCGACAGCCCGGGGCCGGTGTTCTTCAATCAGACCAGGGTCGGCAAGAACGATCGCCCCTTCACCATGACCAAGTTCAGGACGATGGCAGCGGGCGGGGACGACGAGGCCCTCTACGAGCATCTGGCCAACGTGGCCGTGGACGGCACGGTCAGGCCTCAGGCAGTGGCGTCGGGCCCCCACCTCTACATCGACCAGGATCAACGGGTGACGAGGGTGGGGAGATGGCTCCGCAAGTTCTCACTGGACGAGCTCCCCAACCTCTGGAACGTGCTGCGCGGCCACATGTCGCTGGTGGGCCCCCGCCCACTGGTTCCCGCCGAGGTGGAGTTGCTGGACGCGGAGAGCCGGGCCCGGCACAAGGTACGTCCCGGCATGACCGGCCTCGCCCAGGTCAAGGGCGGCTCCGACATCACCTTCGGGGAGCGGGCCTATTGGGACCTGCAGTACATCGAGCACCGGTCCCTGGCCCTGGACATACAGATCCTGTGGAGGACCCCGGTGGCCGCCCTCCGGCGGGAAGATCACACCGAAGGCAGCTAGGCGCCCTCAGCCACCAGCGGTGGTGGTGCTGGCAGGGCCGTTGGTGGAGTCCTCCCCGTAGCCACATGCGTCACCGGCTTCTTGCAAGCCGTAGACCACCCTGGCCTCATCCGGATCCTCGATCGAGAGCTGCACCGCTTCGTGGATCTTGTCGAGGTTCGGGATCGGGTAACGCTGGGCGGTGCGGCCGGTGATCCAGTCAGGCGGGCCGAACCCGACCACCAGGGCATCGCTCGCCTTGACGATGCCGCCCAACTCGATCAGGTTGGGGAGGGCGGAGAGGGGGATGTCGGTTTGCACGTTCTCCTCGATCACAGGCACCAGGGTCGGGAGGGCGGTGATCAGCGAGCCGACATCGGCCTGATCCGCCACCGCGGTCAGGAAGCAGCGCTGGCGGGCCATGCGGTTGTAGTCGTCGGACTGGCGCCGGCTGCGCACATAGGCGAGGGCTTCTGTCCCATTCAGCTCCTGGGTGCCTGCCGGGATGTCGATCGTGATGGTGGTGCCGTCCTCTTTCGGATACTCGTCGTCGTGGACGGCGGTGGGGACGTAGATGGTCACCCCGCCCAGAGCATCGACCACCTTGACGAATGCCTGCAGGTTGACCAGCACGTAGTAGTCGATGTCGAGGCCGGTGATGCCCTCGGCCATGTCCATGATCGCTGCCGCCCCCGGGTTCTCCACCGGGTAGCGATCGGGGTTGTCCCAGCCGTACGGGTACACCTCGTTGAGGATCCCCGAGTACGCCGTGAACTCGGTGCCGTCAGGGAACTCGAGGCCAGAGAGGTTCCGAGGCAGGCCGAACATGGCGATGTCGCCGTCGTCCAGATCGATCGAGGCAACGATCATGGTGTCAGTCCTGATCCCGCTGCGGCCGGGGCCGGAGTCGCCGCCGAGGAGCAGGATGTTGACCCTTTCCTTCCCCTCCCAAGGGATTGTGGTGGTCGTGGTGGGAGGGACGGTGGTGGTGGTCACCACCGCTCCCCCGCTGGTGGTGCCCGGCTCACCTGACGTACTGGGCGATGCCGCCACCGTCGTGGTCGGGCTGCCGCCCCCGAAGACCGAATTCAGCAGTCGATAACCCTGGCCCTGGAAGTATCCGAGAGCGAGGTGAGGCACGGCCACCAGCACCAGAAGGACGATGAGCCCGGCCGTGGCCGCCCGCCCTCCCGATCCCCGCCACGCGTCCCACACGGAGAAGCCGCGGAAGGCCAGCACCACCAGATTGGCGGCCAGAAGCCCCAGCAAGAAACCCGGCCGCACAAGCATCGACAGGAGGCGATCCCCAGCAACTATCGCCGCCGCCCCCGCCGCCAAGATCAGGATCAGCACCCTGAACATGGCCATGGCCGTCTCCTTGCGGCCCTGTGCGTACTGGCCCCAACCGGGGAGAAAGGCCGATCTGACGCCGGCTCCGAGCGGGGAGACACGGGCGCGCCGTGACCTGCGCTGATCGGACATCGTCGGGAGGCTATCGGTCCGTCGGCCTTAAGCAGGGATTGTCAAATGGAGGCTCTGGAGACCAAATCCTGCTTCAGATGGAGCAGCTCGCTGCTCAAGGAGACGTGATAGATGTGAGGGTTGACCAGGCGCCTGACTCCTGGATCGAGACGGCTCAGGTCGGCCTGCCGGCGCTTTCTCGCCTCCTCCAGCAACTCATGAGAGTCAGGCGGCGCCCCAGGAGGGACCTCTTCCAGCAGGGGCTCGATCCCGGTCACACGGGACTGGCCGAGGGTCCGTTCCACGCCCGACTGGGAGGGATGATGAAGGGTCAGCGGAGGGGCCGGAAGCTCGTGCTCGAGCGCCATAAGGTCCGCAGTGGCGCGGCCACGCTCGTCGTAGATCCGCCAGAGCCGCTTGGCGCCGGGATTGACCACCTTGGCCGGCGTGTCCGAGATCTTGATCGCCGGGCGCCAGCCCTCGCCGGATCCGCCAATGGCCACCAGTTTGTAGACGCCGTCGAGGTAGGGATCGCCGTCCGAGGTGGCGAGCCGCGAGCCGACCCCGTAGACCAGGCGTCGAATCAGGTGGTCTGCGTCGAGCCCGTAGCGCGGGGCCTCCTCGGCGATCTGACCGAGGATCTGGAAAATGGTGAGCTCGTCGAGCTGGCTCGAAAGGACGATCGAGCAGTCCTCGAACCCGGCCTGGTCGAGCATGCGGGCCGCCTGCACCGCCAGATGGGCGAGGTCGCCGGAGTCGAGGCGGATGCCGACTGGTCGATGGCCGCCACGTCGGAGCTCCTCGAACACCGCGATGGCGTTCGGCACTCCCGACTCGAGCGTGTCGACCGTGTCGACCAGCAAGAGACAGTCGTCCGGATAGACCTCGGCATAAGCCTCGAAGGCTGCCCGCTCCCCTTCCCCCATCGCCATGAAAACCTGCACCATCGAGTGGGCGTGAGTCCCCCGCGGGGTCTCTCCCAGCACATGTGACATGCCCACGTTCGACGATGCGGCGGCACCACCGATGAGAGCTGCCCTGGTGGCAGCGTTCGCTCCCAGGCCGGCCGCCCTCCTCATCCCGAACTCGAGGACGCTTCCCCCGCGGGCCGACTCCGTCAACCGCGAGGCCTTGGTGGCGATCAACGTCTCGAAGTTGAGGAACGAGAGCAGGGGTGTCTCCAGCACCTGGGCAACGGCCAGCGGGCCTTCGATCACCGTGAGAGG
>DATBMA010000049.1:0-49524 GCA_036555105.1 Acidimicrobiia bacterium | reverse complement strand
GGTGCCGGCCTACCGGCGTTGCGGACCCGTTCGGACCTGTCGAGCTACGCCGACGGTCACACCGCAAAGATGATGGCGAAGGGGACGATCTTCCATTCCAGCACCGCCCAGATGCGGAACATGACCACCGGCTGGTCCCTGCTCGGTGAGAACGTGGGAATGGGCCCCGACGACGTCGAGATCCTTCACCAGGCATTCATGGACTCGCCCTCCCACCGGGCCAATGTCCTCGGCGACTTCGCCTACGTCGGGGTGGGTGCGGCCGTGGCCGACGACGGGATCCTGTACGTCACGGTCGAGTTCATGCGGCCCAAGAAGGCTACGGCCGAGGCCCGCCAGGCAGTGGTCGAGCGGCAGTCGACACCGGCCGAGCCGCCCCGCCCACGCCGGTTGATCCCGGCCACCTGGGGGCTCGCCTGCGCCGGCCGGCCCGTCCCGTACTGCGCCGCGTAGATCTCACGTCTCAGGCTCACGCCGGTTACGCATGGCCCAAGACTCACGACCCGAGACGTAGGGCAGCGCCCAAGGAACCTCCCCGACCTCGTCCCCCGCACTTCCCCGAACGGGCTCTTTGGCCGAGTACGCACCTTGGGCGCTGACCAGCCGACAGTACGAAGCGTCCAGGGGCGGAGTCAACCCCTCAAAACCCCTCGTCTGACGGGTTTCTGGGCGCGTTATTGATGTTACCTCACCTCACCTGCTGCACGAGATGCCGGCTTCTGCCGAGTTATCCACGCTATCCACAGGTTTCCACAGGGGGTTGTGCACAAGGGGATGTCGACAACTTCCTAGCCCGATTTTTCGCGGAGAGACGCCACCGGGGCATGTTCCAGCGAGTCGCGGTAGAGCTCCAGAAGCTTGCGGGCCGTAGCGTCCCACGAGAAGCGTTTGGCAAAGCGCACCGCCGCTTCTGCCATCTCATTGCTCTCCCTTGACCTGCCGAGGACCTCGAGGACCGCCTTGGCGTGGTCGAGCGGATCCCAACCTCCGACCAGCCGCCCGGTCTCCCCGTCTAGCACGACATGACCCAGGCCTCCGACGGCGGCGGCGACCACCGGCGTGCCGCATGCCTGGGCCTCGGCAGCCACCAGCCCGAAGCTCTCGGTCCGGGAAGGGACCATCACCACGTCTGCCGCCCGGTAGAGGTCGGCGATGAGGCCGTGAGGGACCGGATCGAGGAAGCGGATGCGACCGAGCCCGTCGACTTCGTAGGCTCGCTCTCTGAGGCGATCCAACTCGGGCTCCCCGCGCCGGCCGGAGGGCCCGCCCACGATGAGCAGATGTAGGTCTGGGTGGGTGGCAGCGATGTGGGGAAAGGCCTCGATGACAACATCGACCCCCTTCAAGGGCTGGATCCGCCCCGCAAACAGCACCAGGGGGCCAGGGCCCAGACCCAGCCTGCTCCGAGCCGACGCCATGGAGCCAGGGTGGAACACGCGGTGGTCGACCCCAGGCGGCGACACGCAGAGGCTGGTCGGATCCGCCCCGTAATGCTCTATCAGGTCGGCAGCTTCGTCGGGTGTCGAGGCGACGACGCACTCGGCGCCCTCGATGACCTCATGCTCTGCTGCGATCCTCAACAGACTTTCAGGAGGGTCGTCGGCGCGGCGGTTGCGGTCCTTGACCCTGCCGAGCGTGTGGAAGGAGTTGGCCAGGGGCACCTGAAGCCTGCGCTTGGCGAGCAGCCCCGCCCAACCCGAGAGCCAATAGTGGGAGTGCACGACATCGGGCGGACGCTGAGCCATCACCGCCAGCGCCCCGGAGGCGAAACGGCGGACGTGCCTTGCCATAGCCGGGACCTCCAGAGGAGACGCCGGGCCGGCATCGATGTGAAACACGCGGTAGCCAGGAGCCACCTCCACCATCGGGGGCAGCAGGGAGTCGTGACGGCGGGTGAACACGTCGGCCTCGATCCCACGGCTGGCGATCGCTCGCGCCAGCTGGTCCACGTATACGTTCATGCCGCCCGCATCCCCGGTACCCGGTTGCAGCAGCGGCGACGTGTGCATCGACAGGTATGCCACCCGTTCGATCACGTCTCGGCCTCCAGCCGATAGAGGGGCCGGGCATGTGCGCCAAGCCTGAACTTGTACGGCTCGTCGCCCTTCAGCAAGTCGAGCCGTGGCAACCCTGCGCGCGCGCTCCGCTCGAGCAGGGCAGCCACCAGGGAGATCCCGGGCGAGGCTTCGGCCAGCGCGGGGTCGTAACCCGAGTTGTAGAGGTAGTAGCCGGTCGGATCTGAATATGCCAGGGCGGCAGCGGCGATTCCGCCGTCGTATAGGAGGAGGTCCACCTGCCACCCAGGCCCGGTCGCCACGTCGTGGAACATCGCTTCGAGACTCTCGGTCAGGAACGACCCTTTCTCCCCGATCGACATCCGATGGAGGCGAACGAACTCAGGAAGTGCCGAATCGGGCCGCTCATGTGCCTCCAATACTGCCGGACCGACCCTGTCGTGAAATCGCCGACCCTTACGAAACAATTCGTGACGGTTCTTCTTTCCCAAACGGTCGAGAAAATCGTCCCAGCCGCCGGTGAGATCGACCACCGCTGCCACCTGGTGCCGCCCTACCCGCGGGTGGAGACCGGCCGCGGCGAGCCCGTTGGCCAGCCCGGCCGCCGCTTCTTTCGGCAGGCTGTCGAGGACCAGGCGGGCGCCGGTGCCGGTTAGCTCAGGCAGGCGTCGGGCAAGGCTGACGATCCCGGATCCGAGCGGGCTGTGATAGTCGGTGAGATCGGGCTCGCCGGCGAATGACCAAAGGTCACCATCTCGAATGAGGGGAATGAGCCCTGCGCCATCGGAAACGATGGCTGGCTGGGCCGCAGCCGAGAGCCGGTGGTGGGCCCAGGTGGCCAGGAAGTGGCGGCCGGGGAAGGGACCGGTCGCCGGCGCCACCGCCGGGAGATCGAACTCTGCGGCGAGCCAGTCATCGGTGACGATCAGGCCCATTGCAACTCCAAACGCGACTCGAGCGCTCCGACGACTGCAGCGGCCCCGAAGACCGGTGGCCGGGCTACGGGCTCGAGGTGGCGGGCAACGGACTCCGGTGCCCGGCCGAGCTGTTGAAGGGCCGCGAGCGCTCCCACCCCCGCCGCCTGGTCGGACCCGTCCCAGCACTTGGCCGCAACACCGATGCCGTCCCTGGTCGAAATCCCGATGCAGCCCATTGCCCCGCCCTTGGCGACGGCGTCGAGCCAGGTGGTGATGAGCCGGTCGGCCCCGAGCTCCTGGCCGGTGAGGGCTGGATAGGCGCTCATCACCTCGAAGACCCGGCGCCACCCATCATTCGTGCCGAGGCTGGCGAAGGCAGCCGCCAGCATCCTGACGCTGGTCCGGTACACCGGGGCTCCACAGCCGTCGATGCCGGCTGGGAGAAGGGCGGCTCCCGCCTCCGACATGAGATCGAATATCGCTCGCTGGACCGGGTGGGAAGGATCGAGGTAGGAGGCGAGGTCCCAGCCGTTCAACACCGAGGTGGCCAGCCACGAGGCGTGCTTACCGGAACAGTTGTGGAAGACGGGGCTTCTGGTTCGACCGGCCGCTACCAGGCGATGGGTGGCGTCACGGCTCAGCGGCCAATCGGCCGGGCACCGCAGGGCATCGGCGGTCAGACCCGCGCTAGCCAGCATCGCCTCCGCGATCGCCACGTGAACAGGCTCTCCGGGATGGCTGCCGCAGGCGAGGGCGAGGTGCTCTGCAGGAGGGTCGAAGCCGAGTCGCAGGCATGCTGCCGCCTGAAACGGCTTGGCGGCGGAACGGATGAAGAATGGGCGATCGACGTCGCCGCTCGAGGCGAGAAATGTGCCGTCGGCGGCGACCACCGCCACCGCTCCTTCGTGAGTGGCCTCGACCAGACCGGACCGCACAAGGGCAGCCAGCACTTGGGATTCAGAGGGGTGGAGCGGGTTCGGCCAACGTGGCCTTGTAGCGGTCCTTGACCTCGTCCTGGAGCCGATCGACCACCGCTTGCACCTGCTTGCGGAGGCTGGAGACCTCGGTCTCCAGGTCGGCGAGCTCAGCCGTGGCCTCGCCCAGCTCGTCTTCGTCGATCTCCCCCAGCCTCACCATGAGGTCGTTGCCAAGCACACGGTCGATGTGGCGCCTGCCCTTGGCGGGCATGTCGGGCAGGTCGGTGCTGAGGTAGCGCCCGCTCAGGTCCTGACCCGATCGCACTCCAGTGGTGAGGATCTCAGGCAGCGCCTCGATCAGCGAGCGCGTCTCCTCGCCGCGCCGCCGTCGCTGCTCGAAGGCGAGCAGGTCCAGGCGACCCTGGAGCAAGCGGCGGAAGTAGCTCAGCTCCTTCTCAACCGTCTGGGCGAGATCCCGGCGTGACCGCAACTCGGCCAAGTCCATGGACTCGACGCCTTCCAGGTACTCGGGGTCGAGGATTCTGTCGATCCTCCGCCGCTCGGTCGTCACCTCGCCACCCTACCGGCAGGCTGCCCGGACGGTTGGGTAGGGGTTCACAGCGGCGGAGGCACGTCCGCCGGGGTGGATCTCGAAATGGAGGTGGGGAGGCCCGCCGGCAGCGTTGCCGGTGCTCCCGTTGAAACCGACGACATCGCCCTTCGAAACGTGCTGGCCGTTGCTGACGTTCCACTCGGAGAGGTGCGCGTAGTAGTACCCGGTGCCGTAGTCGGCGATCAGCCAGACGCTGATCCCACCCAGGTTCGAGTTGGAGCGATACACCGTCCCGGAAGCGACCGCGTATAGCGGTACGCCCCTGGCCGCCATCATGTCGACTCCCTTGTGCCTGCGTCCCCCGGAGCGCGGTGCTCCCCAACTGTCGATGAACGAGGAGGTCGGTGATGGGCAGAGGAATCCGGGTGTCGCTGCAGCGGGTGCCCCCGAGGCTCCGGCTCCGGCTCGAGCCGCAGCGGCGGCACGAGCCCTGGCCTGCTCCACCTCGTACTTGGCCTGCATCTCCCGACAAGTCCCGCTCAAGCGCTTCCAGGCGGCTTGCTGAGCCTCCATCGTCTGCTCATGCTCTTCCATGATCGATTGGCGCTCATCTTCGACCTGCTGCAGTTCGACCTCGTTGTCGGCCAGCTGAACCTGCAGGTCTCCCAACTGGGTTTCGAGGGCCCCGAGGTCCCCGACCGCGTCTGAGTCTTGCTGCGACGATGCGTCCAAGAACTCGGTGCTGGTGATGACGTCACTCAGAGACGAGGCGAGGAAGAAGAGGCCAGGGTTGGTGCCCCCTCCCTGCATGTACATCTCAACCGCCTGCCGTTCGAACCTCGCCTTGGCTTGATCCATCTGCTGCTGGAAGGCGTCGACGACACCCTGGGTGTGTTCCTGCTTGCGCTGGATCCGGTCGACGTCGGACGCAGCTGCCCAATAGGCGGTTTCCGAAGCGTCGAACGCGGAGGCGGCCTCCTGGTAGTCCTGCAAGGCGGCGGCTTCGTTGCTGCAGGCTCGTTGGACGTCGGCCTTGGTGGTGCCTAGGGCAGGGGTGGCGACGACTCCGGCGACCATCGCCAGTACGCACAATGACACTATGCCGCCGTAGGCGGCCGGGCGGCGCATGGGGAGAGAGTACCAAGTACTGGCTTAATTCCTCAGATCGCGATTCGGAGCAGGAAGAAATAGAGAGCGGCAGCCAGCACCACCCCGTCCAGGCTGGCGAGAACCCCTGCGGCCCGGCGGGTGAGGGTGACCCGGCCGGTGCGCACGATCGAGCCGAATCCCCGTCCTGCCACCAGGGCCAGGGCCACACCCAGCCCGACCAGGAGGAAACTGACCCAGTCCTGATCCCAGATCAGGGCTGCGACCACCGCTGCCGCCACTGCGGTCAGAGCAGTGCCGAGGAACGGATCTATCCAGGCGTTGGGGAGGTGCTCGAGGAGAGAGCCGACGGTCACCGCCCCGACCGTGATGATGAGAAAGAGCGTGGCGGCCCTGACGTCTTCTTGGAAGACGGTGCGAGCCAGCATCAGCGAGCCCACTCCGGCCCCTGTCAGCATCGCCAACACGACGCCGGGGGCGATGGTTGCGAGGTCTCTCTGCTCGGACTCCTCGTCGATGCTCCGGCTGAACACGCCGTACGCCATCACCGCGATTACAGCGAGAGCCAATGTGGCGCCGAGCCCGACCATCCCCCAGGAGTGGACGGCCATCGCCGCGCCGAGGATCGTGAGCAGCACTGCAGGCAACGGCAGCCTCCGGCCGCGGGGAGCAGTCTGGGACGAGACGTCCACCACCCACAGCCCGGCCACCCCCACCAAGGCAGCTGCCCACCAGGCATCGCCTTCGGCGATGTTGGCCACCACCAAGACTGCCGCCAGGGCCAGCGAGGTCAGAGAGAGGAAGTCGCTGGCCGGAGCGCCACCTGACACCGGAGGGAGGATCGCCAGCTCGTCGCCGGGAGCGAGGGCGTCGCCCATATGAGCGGACTCACCGTTTCGCCACACGGCTGCAGTCGAAAGCCTGGCAGCGAAGTCCGGGCCGAAGCGGGTCCCGGCGGAGGCGAGCGCCTCCTCGACCGTGTTGGCCTCGAGCTCGACGCGTGCGCTACCGGCGATCTCGCGCAGCGAGGCAAACAGCCGCAGGGTTGCCACGTCAGGAGCGTACCGGCTCAGCCTGCAGCAGGCACGATGGCCCCCCGGACCTCACCGAGGTCGATCCTGCCTCCGCCTACCCCGGTAGCGCTGCCGCGCATGATGACTTCGTCTCCATCCTCGAGATAGCCGAGCCTGCCCCCGCCGGCGAGGTCCACCGGCTGGGCGCCACCCCAGGTCAGCTCGAGCAGGGATCCTCGTTGGCCCTCACCCTCGCCTGACACGGTTCCGGAGGCGAACAGGTCTCCCGCCCGGAAGGAGGCGCCATTGGAAGTGGCATGGGCGAGCTGCTGGGGGAGCGTCCAGTAGTGGCCGGCGAAGCTGGTGGATGAGACGGTGTGGGCTTGACCCCCCCGCACGATCGTCACTTTCAGGTCGAGGTCGAGCCCCCACGGCTCCTCGAGTCGCAGGTGGGCGGCCGGAGGTGGATCCTGGGTTGGCGACGAGGTCCTCGCCCCTTCGAGGGCCGAGACCGGCACCACCCAGGGGGAAATCGAGGTGGCGAAGGACTTGCCGAGGAAGGGCCCGAGTGGCCTTGCTTCGAATGCCTGCAGGTCGCGGGCCGACCAGTCGTTGACGAGCACGACACCGAAGATGTAGCCGACCGCCTCCGAGGCGCTGAGGGGGCGAGGTGGCACCGGGCCAGGGCCGGTCACGAAGCCGACCTCGAGCTCGAAGTCGAGCTTGGTACTGGGCCCGAAGGCGCCCGGCCCGGTGAATCCCCAGGGCCTGGTCACCGGGGTTCCGCTCACGACCACCGTCCCTGCCTTCCCGTGGTAGCCGATGGGGAGATGGCGCCAGGCAGGCGGGAGCTCGGGCGCTTCCGGCCGGAGGATGAGCCCTGCGTTCTCGGCGTGTGCCAGCGAGGAGTAGAAATCGATGTAGTCCCCGACCCGCACAGGCAACAGCAGCTCCACCTCGTCCAAAGGCACCAGGGCAGACTCGATCTCACCGCCGTCGGTGATCAGCTCCTGCAACCTTGCCCGGGTTTGACCCCAGGCGGAGGGGCCGAGCTCGAGCAACCCGTTGAGGTGCCGGCGGCGGAAGACCTCGCCGGGCACTTCCTCGGGAAGGAGGCCGCGCTCGGCGAGCACTGCCATCGCGATCACATCGCGACCCAATGCCACACCGACACGGGGTTGGTGGCCCGGCCGCCTGAACACACCGAAAGGCAGATTCCCGATCGTGAAGCCCGAGCCCGCTGGACCGGTTCGGGCGGCCGACGTCACAGGTTGCCGCGGGCCGCCTGATCGCGTTCGATCGCCTCGAAGAGCGCCTTGAAGTTCCCTTCGCCGAAACCGATCGCCCCGCGGCGTTCGATGAACTCGAAGAAGACGGTCGGACGATCCTGCAGCATCCGGGTGAAGATCTGCAACAGGACACCACCCTCGTCCTGGTCGACGAGGATGTTGAGAGCCCGCAGCTCATCGATATCGGCGTCGAGGTCCACGACTCGATCGGGCAATTCGGCGTAGTAGGTGTCAGGCACCTGCATCATCATGAGGCCGCGCTTGCGCACTTCCTCGACGGTGCCGACCAGGCCTTCGGTGAGGAGAGCCAGGTGCTGTACCCCGGGTGAGCCATAGAAGTCGAGGTACTCCTCGATCTGACTCTTGCGGCGACCGGTTGCGGGCTCGTTGATCGGAAGCTTGATCAGGCCCGACCCGTCCCAGACGACCTTGGACATAAGGGCGGAGTACTCGGTGGCGATCGCCTGGTCGTCGAAGTGCCGCAACAAGACGAATCCGAAGACATCCGAATAGAAGTCGACCCACCTGTCCATTTGCCCGAGCTCTACGTTGCCGACGACATGGTCGATCCTCTCGAAGCCCACCGGGCGAGCGACCTCGTCGGTCAGCGGTTTGAAGTCGGGTGGGGGCCAGGAGTCGTCGGACTCGACCAGGGAATGGATCGTCTCGCCGTAGGTGCGGATCCCGGCCTGGACGAGACGGCGGCCGTTGCCCTCGACCACTTCGGGCTTGTACGCCGCCTCGGCGCCGCGGGACAGCGCCAGCTCGAAAGCGGTCTCGGCATCGGGCACCTCCAGGGCGACGTCGTGGACGCCAGGGCCGTGTTCCATGACGTGCCGGCTGATCGGGTGGTCCGCGCTCATGGCGCCGCTGACGATGAAGCGGACAGCGCCCTGCCGCAATGCCCACGATGCCGTCTCTCTCACCCCGGTTTCGGGGCCGCGGTACCCCTCGATCGAGAAGCCCATCAGGGCCCGGAAGAACTGTGCCGCCTGATAAGCGTTTCCCGACCAGAACTCGACGTGGCGAAACCCCTTCAGCGGGAAGGGATCCGACGGAGTGCCACCGTGGGGATTGGGCAAATACGTCCTCCTGCTCGAACGGCCAGCCTACCGCCAGAGCTCCTGATTGATCCTCCGCCTACCCTCTGTTTATGACCGTCCCGTCAGCCTCGGGGGAGACCATCAGGCTGACGGTCGAGGAGCTGAACGAGCTCTTCGCGTGGATGGACCCGACTCCACTCCCCCACCGCGACCTCGATGAGGACATCGCCCGATGGATCGTCAGCTGGGCCGAGGACCTCCGCGACGACCTGCCCCCGGCGATCGAGATCCAGATCCAGGGCGAGGTCGACCCCACTCAAGCCGGGGCTCTCGAGGAGACCTTCCACCGCTACTTCCGGCGCGAGGCGGAGTTCCGCAGGCGGGAGCTGGGCAGGCTCCTCCGGGACGGGCGAATCTCCCTGGTGATAGGGGTGGCGGCTCTGGCCGGGTTCCAGCTCCTCTCCAGCTTCCTCGGCAAGGTAGGCCAGAGCCCGTTCACCCAATTCCTCCAGGAGGGGGCGGCCATCGCCGGTTGGGTTGCCATGTGGAGGCCGATGGAGGTGCTCCTTTACGACTGGTGGCCCATCCGCCGGCTGCGCAACACCTATCTCCGGCTGGCCTCATCGCCGGTGAGGGTGGTCCCCGCCTGACCACCGGCCGGTATGGTCGCCGGTGATGGGAGATTCGCGATGACCGTCCTGGTGGCGGTACAGGTTCCGATGCTCGGAGACGAGCGCGGCAAGCATTGGGCGAAAGTGGTCACCGGGGTCGACACCTCCAGTTCGAGCGGCTGGGCCTACCAAGGCGACTTCGTTTCCGACGGCGGCATCCAGGACCTTCCCGCCGGGTCGGTGCTGCTCGTCTATGGAGAGCGCGGCTCGCGCATGAGCCCGGTATCCGAGGCGAAGGTCTACAGGGTCAACGGCGACGGCACCCTGACCCACCAGGGAGGAGCCAGCGGGCGAGCCTGGGCGCGGACGCTTCGTGACACGATCGCGGCCTTGCTCGAGCAGCCCATGCCTGCCACCGGATGGTTGCTGGGAGCGAGCGACCGTGAGCTGGCCGAGGAGCTCGAACGCCGCGGGTGGAAGCTGACGCCGCCCGCATAGCGGTCTCACGTCTCACGTCTCAGGTCTCAGGTCGTGCGTCTCAGGTCGCGGTCGCACGCACGTCGCAGGTCCCGGTGGAGGACCTCAGTCGAGCTTGGCGAGAAACTCTGTGATGAGGGCTGCCACGGCGGCAGGATCCTCGAGATGGGGTTGGTGGCCGGCCCCAACCACCACTCTCAGCTCGGATCCGGCGATGCTTGCCGCCATCTCCTGGGCATCGTCGAAGGACATCGTCTGATCATCCTCACCCCAGAGCACCAAGGTGGGAACCGCTATCTGGTCGAGGTCGCTCGGCAGGGTGGAAGCAGGAGGGGTGCTGGCCCACAGCGCCAGGCCGGCCGAGGTGCCCCTCACGGATGCGACGTGGCGGCGCTCGTCCACCTGCTCGGAGGTCGGGCACCATCCTCCGTCGTCACATCCGGCGGCGAAAGCGCGGGCCGATCTTTCGCCGCCCGCCTCGAAGGTGTACGCAACCGCCTCACCGACCACGGGCCACCCCATCGCCCGCTCGATCAACGACGGACGCGATCGAACCGCACTGCCGCTGATGAGGACCAAGCCGGTGACGTCGTCGGGGTGCAGCGCCGCCAGCTGAGTGGCTATCGCCACTCCCCCGCCTGATCCGATCACCACCGTCGCCGGGAGGTCCAGTGCCTGCATCAGCAGGTGGAGCGTCTCCGCCCGCCCCGCCACCGTGAGAGGAAGGCCCGATTCGGTGGGACGGGTGCTGTACCCGAAGCCCACCTGATCGGGCATCAGCAACTGACCGGTCTGCATGGCATCGGCCAGCGGCAGCCACTCGGCTCCGGCGAAGACGTCGTAATCGTGGACCAGCAAAAGCACCTGGCCGGATCCGCCCTCACGGCGGAAGTGGATGGTGGCACCGTCGATGAGAGCAACGTCGCCCGGGCGATCGACCGATGGATCGACGCTCTCTACCGCCTCTGCCCTTGTCGCCACCCCTCGCGCCCAAACCGCAGCAACCACCCCCACCACGAACACCAGCAGGAAGAGAAAACGGAAGAAGCGGGCCAGTCCGCCGCCCTGGGGCCGAGACTTCGGGGGTGATGAGAGTGCCATGGATCAGGACACAAGTACCACATGGAGGGCCTGCGGACCGTGCACTCCGAGTGTGAGCTGCTGTTCGATGTCTCCCGTTCGGCTCGGCCCGGTCACCACCACCAGGTTGGAGATGCCGCCAACCGCCCCTGGGTGCTGGGCCAGATAGTGAGGCAGAGAGCGGAAGAGCCGCACCACCGGAAGGATCACGATGTGCGTCTCCGCCAGCAGCGAGGCCGACCGAGGGCGGCCCGGACCGGACCTGAGAACGATCGACCCAGACTCGACCAAGCCGGCATCGGCTCCGGTGATCCCGGCCACCCTGCCTGCCAGCGCACCGAGCCTCTGCTTGCGCCCTCCGTCGTCCGAGCCCAGATCCCCACTGACCCGGCGGGCTCCGGCCGACTCCAGGCGGGCGACGACGCCGTAGCGCTCAACATCGTTCCAACAGACGAAGGCCTCCAGCTCAGCGGCCTCGACCAGGTCATGGACCAGCCCCGCCACCTGATCGGGCCGGACCGGCCCATGATCGTGTCCGTCGACGCTGCGCAGCCGGGCTGCGAACTGGACGATCGAGTCGACCTGTTCGAACCGGGGCAGATGGGTGGGGGGGGCCGTCGCCGGCTCCTGGGCCCGCGGCAGTCGCCCGATGAACTCAGCCTTTTCCACGGCGCCTCCAACGTGCCTGGAACCGCTTCTTCGGGGGTGCCCCCAGGGCCCTGGCCATGGTCCAGTCCCCGGCCGGCCCCGGAAGAGACTCCACCCATCCGTCGATTGCCCGCATGCGCAGGAATCCGGTCAGCGAACTTCCCCCGGCACTCCATAAAGATGGCAAGCTGGCAGCCCGGGAGAAAGTGTCCAGGCCGAATTCGAGCCAGCGGGGGTGGATTCCCAGCTCGGCGGACCGACGCCTCAGCTCGAGCAGCATGCGGGGGATGTCGATCCCGATCGGGCATACCTCTTTGCATGCCCCGCACAGTGTCGAAGCGAAGGGGAGGTCGCCATGCTCATCGAGCCCGAAGACGGCCGGGGCGAACACCGCTCCGACCGGTCCTGAGTAGACGCTCCCGTAGGCGTGGCCGCCCACCTGCTTGAAGACCGGGCACACGTTGAGGCAGGCGCCGCACCGAATGCAGGCAAGGATCTCCTCAAGCGGCCCTCCCAGGAGCTGCGAGCGGCCGTTGTCGACGACCACGATATGGAGCTCGTCCGGACCGTCGGCCTCCCCCGGCTGCCGGGGGCCGGTCACCAAGTTGGTGTACGCGGACAGCCGCTGGCCGGTCGCCGAACGGGCGAGCACCTCCAGGACGACACCTAACTCTGCGATCCCGGGGACCAGGCGCTCCATCCCCATCACCGCGATGTGGACGCGGGGCAATGTGGTGACCAACCGGCCGTTGCCCTCGTTGGTCACGGTCACGATGCTGCCGGTCGAAGCCACGCCCAGGTTCACTCCGGAGATCCCGACGTCCGCCTCGAGGAAGATCCGGCGCAGGTGCCTGCGGGCGATCTGGTTGAGCTCGGAAGAGTCCGAGGTGTTGGGCGATCCGAGCTTGTCGGCGAAGAGCAGGCCGATCTCCACGGCGGTCTTGTGGAGGACCGGGGCGATGATGTGGGATGGACGTTCCCCGGCCAGCTGAGCGATGAACTCGCCCAGGTCGGTCTCGACGACCTCGACCCCGGCCGCCTCCAGCCCATGGTTGAGCTCGATCTCCTCGGTGACCATCGACTTCGCCTTCACGGCCAGACGCCGGCTTCCCACCAGCCCGCAGATGATCGACACCGCCTCCTCGGCGTCTCCCGCCCAGTGCATCCGGCCTCCTGCTGCCTCGCAATTGGCGGCGAACTCGCCGAGGTAATGGCCGAGATGAGAGAGCGTGTGGAGGCGGATCTCGCGTGCCTGGCGCCGCATCGCATCGAAGTCGGGGTACTCGGCCACGGCCTCGGCCCGGTGGCTGCTGAAGCGGCGGGTGCCGCGTTCGACCGCGGCGGCCTGGGGTGATCCGATCAATGGTGCGGCCCGCCCTCTGAACGCGACCGGGGAGATCACCCTCCGAGCACCTCGGCGATGTGCCTCACTTGGATCGCGCTCCCCCGGCGATGGAGACCCCCCGCCATGTGCAGTAGGCAGGAGACGTCGACGCCGATCAGTTGGTCTGGATGGCAGTCCTCGATGCTGTCGAGCTTGGCGTTGAGGATGGCTTCGGACATCTCGGGCAGTTCGAGCGAGAAGAGGCCGCCGAAGCCGCAGCACTCCTCCCGGCCCTCCTGACTGACCAACTCGAGGCCTTCGACTCCATCGAGGAGAGTCAGTGGTTGCTGACGGAGGCCGAGGTTGCGCAGGCCATGGCACGAAGGATGGAAGACGGCCTTGCCAGGCGAAGCCGCCTCGAGGTCGTGGACACCCAGGTCGTCGACCAGGAAGGCGGTCAGCTCCCTGACCCGAGCGGCCACCCGAAGTGCCATCGGCTCGTACTTCTCGTCGCCGGCCATGAGCTCCGGGAGGTGATGGATCAGCATGTCTGCGCACGACCCTGAGGGGACCACGACCGGCCCCTGTGTCCCGTCCAGCACGTCGAGCGTGTGGGCCGCCATCCTTCGTGCCTGGGGCTCGAGGCCGGCGTTGTAGGCAGGCTGGCCGCAGCAGGTCTGTCCGGCGGGAACCGCCACCGTGCAACCCGCCTTCTCCAGCACCATCACGGTCGCATCACCCACCTGCGGCGCCAGCCAGTCCACCAAACACGTGGCAAACAGCTGAACAACCGCCATCTGGCGAGAGTACCCACGCGGCAGGGGGCAGTATTGGCCACATGAGCAGAGGGCCGATGGAGGCGGTACTGGTCGGAGCGGGTCAGCGCGGCTTTCACATCTATGGCCAGTGGGCAGTCATGAATCCGAATCGGCTGCGCTTCGTAGCCGTCGCCGATCCCGACCGGGCGCGTAGGGAGCGGTTCGCGGCAGTCCATGGCCTCACTCCGGCCGATTGCTTCGAGGACGGGAGGGAGATGCTCGAGGGCTCAGCCAGGGCCGAGGCCTGTTTCGTTGCCTCGTCCGATCGCAACCATCACCAGCCCGCCATACGTGGGCTCCTCGCCGGCTACGAGGTCCTATTGGAGAAGCCGATGGCTGCCACCCTGGCTGCTGCCGCCGCGGTCACGGCGGCGGCCGAGGCGGCCGGCGGCCGGCTTCATCTCGCGCACGTCCTTCGATACACGCCCTTCTTCGAGACCCTGCACGACACCGTCGTCTCCGGTCGCCTCGGAGACCTGGTGACGGTCGAGCACCGCGAGAACATCGTCGCCTGGCACATGGCCCACTCATACGTCCGTGGCAACTGGTCCCGGGCCGAGTCGTCGGCACCGATGATCGTCGCCAAGTGCTGTCACGATTTCGACCTGCTCCACTGGAACCTGGCCGACGAGATCGTCGGCCTGGCCTCCTTCGGATCCCTGTTCGAGTTCCGCCCGGACCGGGCACCGGTGGGGGCCACTCCGCGTTGCACAGACGGCTGCCCGGTCGAGGACTGTCCGTATGACGCCCGCCGGGTCTACCTCGACATGAGCCGGACCGGTTGGCCCGTGCACGTCATCACCGACGACCTCGGGCTGGAGGCGCGCCTCGAAGCCCTGCGCTCAGGCCCGTACGGCCGCTGTGCGTACCAGGCCGGATCGGACGTGGTCGACCACCAGGTGGTGACGATGCAGACATCGGCCGGCACGTCTGTGACTCTGGTGATGCATGGCCATTCCGACCGCGAGGAGCGGACCATGAGATACGACGGCACCCGGGCCACGCTGCGGGGCACCTTCGGGCGCGAGCAGCGGCTGACGGTCTCGGACCACGTCACCGGCAACAGCGAAGAGATACCGATCGAAGCGAGAGCCGGCGGTCACGGGGGCGGCGACTCTGGGCTGATCGAGTCGTTCCTGGCCTCGGCGGAGAGCGGGGACCCTCCGCTCACCTCGGCATCCGAGTCGCTCGAAAGTCATCTGCTGGCCTTCATGGCCGAGGCTGCCCGTGTCGAAGGCCGGGCGATCGACGTGTCAGCCGCGCGACGGGATCTCGAGTCTCAAGTCTCGAATCTCAAGAGTTGAGAGGTGCGACTTCCTTACGCTCCGAACGCCCGCTTGGTGCCAGGCAGGAAGGCCAGCAGCAGGATCACCACGCAGACGATCAGAGCAGGCAGCACCGCCTGCAACGTGGTGTTGCCCAGCATGGCCAGGACCAGAAGAACGATGTTGAGCCCGGCCAGCACGATCACGAACATCCAGCCCTGCGGGTTGAGCGTCCAAAGCCAGCGGGCGACCACGATCCAAAGCACGCCGACCAGGCCCGAGAGGATGGCGCCGAGCCAGTTGGCATCCTCGAGGAAGAACTTGAGATCGCCGAGCTGGGCGATGCTGATCACGCCGAGGTAGCGGAGGGCGTCCACGAAGGCACCGATCGCGGCAAGCACCGCCAGGATCAGGAACAGCCACACCACCCAGTTGCGTCGTCCGGTCGCGCCGATCTCTCCCATCGAAGACATTCACACCTCCTGCAGTCATCCTACAAATCGGGATCTCCGGACGACCGGAACCTCCATTCGGTTATCGTCGGATGCACTTCCCCGTGGGCCGGGTCTTCCTCCGGCGGGCCGTTCGGGCTGTCGACGCCACCCACGCGCAAAGGCCCTTGACGGCTTACGGTCGTGTAATTACAGTGTTGTCCCCTGCCCTAGATATGGTGGTCCTTCCCCCTTTGACCACAATATCTAGTGGTCAAAGGAGCCCTAGGACGGGAGGAGGAGGCGGAAGATGAGCGAAGGTTTGAGGATCCCGCGGCGCTTCACCGAGGCAGGGACCGACCCCTACGACGGGATCGAGTGGTCACGACGCGACTCTCGCATCACGAACCCCGACGGGTCGGTCGTGTTCGAGATGGTCGACGCCGAGGTGCCCGCCGAGTGGTCGCAGGTGGCGGTCGACATCATCGTCTCCAAGTACTTCCGCAAGGCCGGCGTGCCCTCCACGGACGAGGACGGCAAGGATCGGCTCGGGGC
The DNA here is from genome assembly GCA_036555105.1 of Acidimicrobiia bacterium. Classification (GTDB taxonomy): domain Bacteria; phylum Actinomycetota; class Acidimicrobiia; order Spongiisociales; family ZC4RG35; genus DATBMA01. The sequence continues at coordinate 33,461 of DATBMA010000049.1, read as the reverse complement.
CGAGAGCTCGGCCCGCCAGGTCTTCGATCGGCTCGCCGGCACGTGGCGGCTGTGGGGCGAGGACCACGGCTACTTCGCCTCTTCGTCGGATGCCGACGCGTTCGAGGACGAGATCAAGTTCATGCTCGCCTCTCAGATCGCTTCGCCCAACTCCCCGCAATGGTTCAACACCGGCCTCAACCACGCTTACGGGCTGACCGGCCCCGCCCAGGGCTTCTGGTACGTGGACCCCGACACAGACGAGGCGGTTCCTTCTCCCGACTCCTACAGCCGCCCAGCTCCGCATGCCTGCTTCATCGAGTCGGTGACAGACGACCTCGTCAACGACGGCGGCATCATGGATCTATGGCTGCGTGAGGCGCGGCTCTTCAAGTTCGGTTCGGGTACCGGCACCAACTTCTCCACCTTGCGCGGCTCCAATGAGCCGCTGTCCGGCGGCGGCAAGTCGTCGGGGGTCATGTCGTTCCTGAAGATTGGTGACCGCGCCGCCGGCGCGATCAAGTCGGGTGGCACGACCCGCAGGGCAGCCAAGATGGTGATCCTCGACCTCGACCATCCCGACATCGAGGAATTCGTCGATTGGAAGAAGGTCGAGGAGGACAAGGCCAAGATCCTCATCCGCTACGGCGGCTACCCGGCCGACTTCAACGGCGAGGCGTACGCAACAGTATCGGGGCAGAACTCCAACAACTCGGTCAGGGTGCCCAACGAGTTCATCCGCGCCCTCGACGAAGACGACGACTGGCAGCTGGTCGAGCGGACCACCGGCAAGGTCCGCAAGACGGTGAAAGCCCGCGACCTGTGGCGCCGGATCGCCGAAGCTGCTTGGGCATGCGCCGACCCGGGAGTCCAGTACGACTCCATCATCAACGAGTGGCACACCTGCCCCGCGGGAGGGCGGATTCGGGCAACGAATCCTTGCTCGGAGTATGTGTTTCTCGACGACACCGCCTGCAACCTCGCCTCGATCAACCTGGTCAAGTTCCTGGCCGAGGACGGCAGCTTCGACGTCGAGTCATTCGAGCATGTCATCCGTCTGTGGACAATCGTGCTCGAGATCTCGGTGACGATGGCCCATTTCCCATCACGGGCGATTGCCTACGGCTCCTATTGGTACCGGACGCTGGGACTGGGGTACGCCAACCTCGGCTCGCTGCTCATGCGGACCGGGCGGGCGTACGACTCAGACGCCGGGCGGGCGGTGGCCGGAGCCCTCACCGCCATCCTCACCGGCTACAGCTATGCAACCTCGGCGGAGATGGCGGCCGCCATCAAGCCCTTCCCGAAGTTCCAGGAGAACCGAGAGGCCATGCTGCGGGTCATCCGCAACCATCGCCGGGCGGCATACGCGGCAGGCTCCGCCGAATATGAGGGCATCACCCATCGGGTGGTCGGGATCGACGCCGGCGTGTGCCCGCCGCAACTGCTGGAGGCGGCGCGTTCCTCCTGGGACCTGGCTCTGTCGCTGGGCGAGCGCCATGGCTACCGAAACGCCCAGGTCACATGCATCGCCCCCACCGGGACCATCGGCCTGCAGATGGACTGCGACACCACCGGGGTGGAGCCCGACTTCGCCCTGGTCAAGTTCAAGAAGCTGGCGGGTGGCGGCTACTTCAAGATCGTCAACCAGTCGGTGGCGCCCGCGCTCGCCGCCCTCGGCTACGCCACGGACCAGGTGGACGAGATCGTGACCTACGTGGTCGGGACCAACACTCTCGAAGGCGCCCCACACATCAACCTGGAGAGCTTGGCCAACCTCGGCTTCGACTCTGCCGATCTCGAGAAGGTTGAGACGGTCCTGCCCTCCGTGTTCGAGCTGCGGCACGCATTCAACGTGTTCGTGCTCGGCGAGGCCACTCTCCAGCGCCTCGGCTTCGAGCCCGACGAGTACACCTCGTTCGAGTTCGATTTGCTCCGCTCACTCGGCTTCGACCGGGCCCAGATCCGCCAGGCCGCCGAGCACATCTGCGGACATCAACGGATCGAGGGAGCGCCATACCTTCGGGACGAGCACCTGCCCGTGTTCGACACAGCCAACAAGAACGGCAAGGACGGGCAGCGATACATCCACCACACCGGCCACATCAAGATGATGGCGGTCACCCAGCCCTTCATCTCGGGCTCCATCTCCAAGACCATCAACATGCCGAACGAGGCGACGGTGGCCGATATCGAGGAGTCCTACCGGCTCTCGTGGGAGCTGGGGGTCAAGTGCATGGCTCTCTATCGGGACGGCTCCAAGGCCTCACAGCCGCTCTCATCGTCGTCGGACGACGGCGTCTCCGACGAACACGACGGACGGATCGAGGACGCCCTCGAGACCCAGAAGCAGATCGCCTGGGGGCGGATCCCGGCCGGGATGTCCCCGACTCAGGCCTACGCCCAGGGAATGCACCCACCCCGGTTCCTGCTTCCCGCCAGGCGCGGGGGCTGGACCCAGGAAGCGCGGGTAGGGGGCCACAAGGTCTATCTGCGGACCGGTGAATACGAGGACGGCACGCTCGGCGAGCTCTTCATCGACCTGGCCAAGGAAGGAGCCACCCTGCGGGGAATGGTCTCGTGCTTCGCCATCGCCGTCTCCAAAGGCCTCCAGTACGGAGTGCCGCTCGACGAGTTCGTCGACACCTTCACGTTCCAGACCTTCGAGCCCCGCGGCATCGTCGAGGGGCATCCCAACATCAAGATGGCCAACTCGATCGTCGACTACGTGTTCCGCTCGCTGGGGCTCGAGTACCTGCACCGTGACGAGCTGGCTCAGGTGCCGCCGACGCGGGAGGGCTCGCTGCCCGAGCCGGCCAAGGGAGTGGCCGTCGAAGCCGGGCTCCAGGTGGAGTTGTTCGATGCGGCCGCCGAGCGGGATGTCGAGGTGCTGGAGTCGGCCGGAAGGTTCGTCGATGCGCCGATCGAGCGCGGAGGCGACTCTGGCTCCGCAAAGGTCCTCTCCGCCCGCAAGGCGGCGGCCGTGGCAGAGGCGGCGGACGCCGGGACCAGAGCGCTGCAGTCGGCGCTGGGCGAGATGATGGGAGACGCACCGCTGTGCGACGTGTGCGGCCACATCACCGTCCGCAACGGGGCTTGCTACAAGTGCCTCAACTGCGGCAACTCACTTGGATGCAGCTGAGCTGGCCGGTCGGGCCCAACTGAGTCGCGTCGCGGGCAGGGGCCTGGCGCCCTAACTACTTCGGGTGCCCGCCATGGCGAGTGTGCGATTCTCCGACTCGATGGCCACCAATCCCAGGTGGACCTGGGTGTGGTGGAAACGGCACAGAAGACAGAGGTTCTCGAGGGTGGTCTCGCCTCCGTCCGCCCATGACACGATGTGGTGAACATCGCTCCACCGCGCGGGCCGGCAGCAACCGGAGACCACGCAGTGGCGGTCGCGGGCGACGATCGCCCGCCGGAGGCCGGCCGGGATGACCCTGGTCCTGCGGCCGACGTCGAGGACCTCGGAGCCTGATCCGAACACGATTCGACACACCGAGGCGTCACAGGCGACAAGCCGGATCAGCTCGGGATCGAGCACGATCCCATCCTCGGTTTCGTGGAGACCACTCGGCCGACCCTGCAACGCGGGGATGTCGACGTGGACGTTGACATGGGGCCGCTCGCCACCGACCGTCGGTGACTCCGAGCCTTCGAGAAAGGCGCGTCCCAGATCGCCGAGGGCGTCAGCCCGCCGCTGACTGGTGGTCCGGGTGTCGCCGTCGGCCCGCGGTGGCATGAGGGCATCGAGTGCGGAGAGCAGCGTCTCGCCATCGAGCTGTGGAAGGAGGAACTCCCCGGCCACCATCCCGTTCTGCTTGCGGGTCAGGTCGAATCGCCGACGCCGTAACTGCTCCTCCATTTCCAGCCGGGCACCGGCTCGGTCGACTTCAGCGCTCCAATAGTCGAGGAGCCTGCGGGTCTCGTCGACTCCCTCGCCGACCAGCTCGAGCAGGTAGGGCTCGGCCTGGGAGTACTTGTCGGGCATGCGCTCCGATGCCATCAACAGCAACTCGGCCTCATCGGTGGAGACCTGGCGGTGCTTCCAGGAAGCGAGGGTGGAGGGGAACCTGAGGGCAGCCCGGGCTTGCCTGACATAACGGTGGGCCCGGCCGCCGGCCACTCCCAGCCGGTGCTTGAGATAGGCGACCATCGAGGGAAAGCCCATCACCTCGTGGTCGCGGGCCGCCTCGGCCGCGGCCAGGGTCTCGGTCCACTCCACCTCGAGGGAGTGGCGAGCGGCTTCCAGCAGCATCAGGTGCTCGTCCCGCTCGTCCGCCGACGCGGCCGCCGGATCGTCGAGCCGGTCGATGGTGATCGGCGTCACCCTCAGACGGGTTCCACTTCCCATACCGGCCAACGTACAAGCTGCCCCCGACAGATTCCGGGCGGCCACGGACGAGCGACTGGTTCCCGTCGACTCGTCCGCCACCCTTGCGGCAACTCGCTCGGTTGCCCTCGGCGGGATCAGGCCTCGGGACGGGAGCCGGCGGTCACTTGCGACTTCGTCCGCATGACCAGCCACAAGGCAAGGGTGATGAGGGCGAAGCCGCCCGCCACCACGCCGAGGGCGACAACCGAGTTGACGTGAAAGTCTTCAAGGCCAGGACCGATCACCGCAAGCGCGAACAGACCGACCCGTCAACCGCCACGCCATCGACCGCCTGGAAGGTGAGCGGAATCTGCTTGGCGATGGTTCCGTCCTCCAGGACGAGGACGATCAGGTTGCTCTCGATCGCGACCCAAACACCGGGCCCGGCCGGGTTGGGCATCAGGGCCAGGGGCCGGCCGAGGTCACCGGTCACAAGCACGTCGTCGAGGTGGGATGTGACCGGATCGAGGCGGCGGATCGACCCGGGTTCGAACTCCGCGAACCAGAGCCAGCCATCCGGGCCGAAAACGAGATCGCTCAGGACGGTGCCGCCGGCGAGCTCCGTGCGGTTGTATGAGAACTCGTCCACCGCGACCCTGCCGATGGCCGCTGCGCTTCCCCCCCATAGGGCGAGCCACACCGACTCGTCGTCCAGGGCCAGCGCCATCGCCGCCGGCGGATCGATGGCGATGTCTGTGTACTCCCCGGTGACCGATATCCGCCCGAGGTGGTCTCCGATACCGGCGGGCGCCGCCATCCACAGTCGGTCGTCGGGACCGCTGACAATCGCACGCGAGTCCGCCAGCCGCCCATCGGCGGTATCGGGGCGGAGCTCGGTGACTTCACCGACCCGGGGAACCCAGCTGGTCAACAGCAGGGCGGTGAGAAGCCCTCCCATTCCCAAGGGCGCATCCACAGTGGCCGCGGAGGGTACCGAGCCGGGCCGTGGGCACTCATTGCGATCCGCCCCCGTGACCTCCGCCTGGTGATCGGTGGCCAGAATCGGCAAGGGCGCACTACTCACCCACGGTGAACGGACCGACCGCGGCGAAGGGTCGGACCGGGGAATCGGTCACCTTTGGATACGGGCGGAAGCAGACGATGCCGTAATCGCCCGGGCGCGACCCGTCGATGACGACGTCCTTCGACTCACCAGCTGCCAGGAGCCCGGTTCCTTCCGAGACGAATCGCGCCCAGCTCGGAGGACCGATGAAGGGCTCGCCCTGCTCGGCCAGGTCCACTTCCTGGGTCACGTGGGTCGTTAGGTCGTCGAACGAGTGGCCCTCCAACTTGAAGAATTCAACAGCCGCCACTTCTTCGGTCTCGTTGGCCACCGTCACGAGGAGCTGGCCCGGCGCGACGGCGTCGGCTGCCCCATCGTCACGGGATAGCTGGCAGCCGTCGCCTGGCGAAATAGTCACCTCGCCGAAGTTGGTGAGAGCTGCGGTCGTGGCGGGAGCCACCGTGGTCGTTGCCGCCGAGGTCGTCGAAGGACTGATGGTGTTCGATGGGGCTGTCGTCGGTGCCGCCGTGTCGACCGATGTCGACGCAGAGCCGGCCGCGCCGCAGGCAGTCGCGGCAAGGCCGGCAAGGATGCATAGGGACGCCATTGAAATCCGATTCATCATGTCTCCTCTCAACTCGTAGGTGAGGCGGCTACGGCCGCTCCCCTTGCCTTGCAAAGTGCCGGTTGTGGTCAGCCACCGACCAACTCCCATGCACCCTTGTGCTGATCGAAAGTCCAGGTGTCGGCTCTGAAGTCGAGTGGGTCGCTCACCGCTCCGCCGCAAATGACCAAGTTCCCGGTGGCCCGATCTATGGCCATCGTGTGCCAGGCGCGACTTCCCGGCGAGCTCGATTCATCGCTCACGCCTCCTGCTGGTTCGAGGCGAGCATGCGAGGTCGACGTCGGAGCATTCACAAGGGTTGGTCAAGGTCCGGTAGCCGTCCCGACCCTTTCTTGACCGCCTTCCGGCACGCTGACGGTCATGGGATCAAACGCTGAGCGGGCAGGGCAGCGACTTTGACGGTGACATATGATTCGGACGTGGAGCTCCGGGTGCTCGGGGCAGTTGAGGTCCTGCGCGACGGCGCTCCCGTTCGGTTGGGTGGGCCCAAACAGCGAACGGTGCTCGCACTTCTGGCGCTTCGTCTGGGCCGCCCCATCTCCACAGACGAGCTGATCGACGCGCTATGGGGGGAGGACGCCCCACCAGGTGCCCGTCACACCCTGCAGACATACATCTCCAACCTTCGCATCGAGCTGGGCGACATCGTCGTGCGGGAGGCGGGCGGCTACCGGCTCGAGCTCGATCGGACCCAGGTCGACGCCGCCCGGTTCGAGGACGAGGTCAACGAGGCCCGCATGCTCCTGGCTGGGCAGCCGACAACGGCCGCGGCCCGGCTTCGCGATGCGCTCTCCCTCTGGCGGGGACACCCATTCAATGATCAGACCGGAGTCGCTCTGCTCGATGCGGAATCGCGCAGGCTGGAAGAGCTGCGGCTCTTGGCGGTCGAAGAGCGCATCGATGCAGACCTCGCCATCGGCCGCCACTCGCAGCTGGTGGCCGAGCTGGAAGGGCTGACGGTCGAGAATCCCCTTCGCGAGCGGTTCCGCGCTCAGCACATGCTCGCCCTCTACCGCTCTGGCAGACAGGCCGAAGCACTCCGGTCGTTCGAGAGGGTCAGGCAGTATCTCGCTGAGGAACTCGGGATCGACCCATCGACCGAGCTCGCCGACCTCGAGCAGCGGATTCTCGAGCACGATTCGAGCCTTGATCTGCCGACCGAGCACCGCATCGAGCATCTCGCGCTGCTGGTTTCTCAGGCCGCGGCCGACCCGGAACGAGCGCTGGTGATCGCGAGCATCGTTCGTGAGGCCGTGGAGGCGGCCGGGGGCACGGTGATCGGCGACGGGTCAGAACGAATGCAAGCCTCGTTCGCTGACACGGCTCGGGCGGTGGAGGCGGCTCGAAACGCCCAGCTTTCCTTGGCGAAAGAGGATGCGGGCAGCTGCCCATGCATGGCCATCGATCGTGGTGACCTGGAACGGAGCGGAATCGAACTGTCGGGCCCTCCGATGACTCGGGGCCAAAGCCTGGCGGCCGCCGGCCACCCTGGACAGGTGCTGTTGTCGCCCCAGGCCCATGCCTCACTGGCAGATGCCAGGTCGATGGTTTGGCAGTCCAAGGCCCTTGGCCAATTCCGCCTGCCCGGGATGGCAGACAAGGTCCAGGTGTTCCAAATGGTGATCGAAGGGCTCCAGGCCGAGTTCCCGCCACTGGTTGTGAGTCCTGCTTCCCATGCCGAGGTGCGGACGGGTGCCACGCGGATTGTCCGCGGATACGAGTTGAGGGAGCAGGCAGGTTCCGGAGACTTCGGTGTCGTATACCGGGCCTACCAGCCGTCGGTGGGCCGCGAGGTGGCCGTCAAACTGCTCCGACCCGAACTGATTCGACAGCCTGCGTTCGTCCGCTTGTTCGAAGCCGAAGCTCAGCTGATCGCCTCTCTCGAACATCCTCACATTGTCGCCCTCTATGACTTCTGGAGGGAACCGGAGGAGGCCTGCCTGGTCATGCGCTGGATGCAATCCGGATCATTGGGGAAGAGCCTCACCCGCGGCCCTTGGAATCCGGAGCCTGGTCTCCGCCTCATCAGCCAGATCGGAGACGCCCTCTCATATGCACACCGCCGGGGAGTCATTCATCGCGATCTCAAACCGTCGAACGTGCTGCTGGACGAGGACGGCAACGGCTACCTGTCGGACTTCGGTATCTCTGAGCGGCTCAGCGACTTCGGCGTCGCGACCGTCCGCCCTCTGACCGCATCTCCCGTGTATCTGCCCCCCGAAGAGGCCCGAGGCGAGCCACTGAGAGTCGGGTCCGACATCTTCTCCTTCGGCATGCTCGTGTTCGAGATCTTGAGCGGGAGGAGCCCGCCGATGGACGGGCCGCTTCCGTCCCTCGCCGCCCTCCGACCGGAGATCCCTTCGTCGGTGGACAGCGTCGTGGGCATGGCGACTCGTGATGATCCCAACGAGAGGTTCCCGACCGTCGATGCCTTGGTGGCTGCACTGGGCGAGGCGATCAGGGGCCAGGCCCACCCCGACCGGGTTTCCTTCACGGTTGCCCGTAACCCCTATAAGGGCCTCAAGGCCTTCGATGAGCGCGACGCGCAGGACTTCTACGGGCGGGTGGCCGTGACTTCCGAACTCGTCGAAGCGGTCCAACACCACCGGATGGTCACGGTGGTCGGGCCCTCCGGCATCGGCAAGTCCTCGCTCGTACGCGCCGGATTGATCCCGGCGCTGCGGACCGGCGTGCTGCCCGGGTCACAGGATTGGCTGGTAACGGACCTTTATCCAGGGGCACATCCCTTCGAAGAGCTGGAGACGGCCTTGCTCCGGATCGCCGTTGAACGGCCCCCGAGCCTGTCGGATGAGCTCCTGGGCGATCCACGCGGGTTGGCCCGGGTGACGAAGCTGATGCTTCCCCCGGGCGGAGAGCTTCTCCTCTTGATCGACCAATTCGAGGAGCTGTTCACCCTCACACCCGATGAGAATGAGCGTCGCCGGTTCATGGATCTCCTGGTCGAGGCGGTGACCGACGCTCGTGGCGGCATCCGGGTCGTGCTCACCATAAGGGCAGACTTCTTCGATCGCCCCCTGCGGTACCCGCGCTTCGGCGAACTCGTGGGGAATGCGATCGTGGCAGTCACACTCCCGGATGAGGAGGAGCTGCGGCTTGCCGTCGAGAGGCCAGCCCAATCGGTCGGAGCACGGTTCGAACCCGGATTGGGGGCCGCCTTGGTCGCCGATCTGCAGGAGCAACCGGGTGCTCTCCCCCTCCTGCAATACGCCCTGACCGAGCTCTTCGCTGCTCGCAGCTCGGATGTCCTTACGTTCCCCGGCTATCGGGAAGTCGGCGGAGTCCTGGGCGCGCTGGGGAGGAGAGCCGAGGAGCTCTACCTGGGTCTCGACGAGGAGACACGGGACCTCACCCGTCAACTCTTCCTACGGATGGCGAGTGTTACTGGCGACCAAGAGGTGGCCAGACGTCGGGTCTTGCGGAGCGAGCTGGCCGGCCTCGAGGTCGACCAGGCCTCGGTCGATGAAGTCATCGATCTGTACGGCCGCCATCGGCTTCTCACTTTCGACCGGGACGTCGCCAGCCGGGGGCCAACCGTCGAACTGGCCCACGAGGCCATCCTCCGTGAGTGGCCGCGGCTCCGCGAATGGGTAGCCGATCGGAAGGCGGAGCTGCTCACACACCGCCGACTGACCGAGGCAGTCACAGAGTGGGAGGAGTCATCAAGAACCGAGGAACTCTTGTTGTCACGGGGGCGCCTCGACTACTTGGAGTCGTGGGCCGCCGGGACGGACCTTCTGTTGAACCGCGAGGAACGGGAGTTCCTGACGATGAGCCGGGCGGAGGAGGACCGCCGCCTTCGCCAGGCTGCCCGGAGACGCCGAGGGATAGTGGCAGCCCTCACCGCAGGCTTGCTCGTCATCGCCGTGTTGGCTGTTTCCGCCCGCACCCGCGCCCAAGTGGCAAGTGCGAGGGAGCTGGCTGCGGCCTCAGCTTCGAGCCTTGCCTCGGACCCGGAGCTGGCGATGCTCCTGGCTTTGGAAGGAACCGAGCAGACAGCAGTCCCTCAAAGGGAGGCTGTGGAGGCGCTGCACCAGGCACTGCAGGCGAACCGGGTGCTCGCCACCGCCACTTGGCCCGATCAGAGGCCGGCGGCAACGCAGATGGCCGTCGCCCTGGATGAGGGAGGCATCCGCCTGGCGACCTCAGCCGACGGCTCGGTTGTCGACATCTGGGACGTTGCCACTCATGGCTTGTTGAGAACATTCGGCGAGCCAGCCGGAGATGTCGATCTGATCGCATGGCCGATGATCGACTGGCAAGGGACGCGGCTGATCGGGCTCGGTGGCGACGGAGTGTTGCGGGTGTGGGATCCCGAGTCCGGGGCTCTGGTCGACTCGGTACAGGCCAACCGTCTCTCGTCCGCCGAGTCGGCGGTCGGGCCCGGCATCGCCGAATTCAGCCCAGACGGATCGCTGATCGCCACGGCCCACATGGCGGGCAGCCCGGTGGACCCGAACCCGGTGGTGCTTCGGGTGTGGAATGAGAGCCTCGAATCGCTCTGGGAGCAACCGTACGACGGGATCATCTCGGTTGCTTTCGACCCGGCCGGGTCCTTTTTGGCCATCGCCCGGTTTGCCGTCGACTCCCAAGCTGGCCTGATCGAAGTACGCGAGGCAGCGTCAGGCTCGCTGCTCTACTCGTTCAGGACCGACGCATGGGCAAGCTCCATCACGATCACTCCAAGAGGCGATCTTGTCGTGGGACGATGGGACGGGATCGCCACGATCCACAACGGCTCCAACGGTGAGCAAATCGGCGACATGGGTCCGACCGGCACCCCGTTGGGCGCCCTGGCACACAGCCCGGCGGGACCCCGGATTGCGATGAATGGCCAGATCTGGGACTCGGACACCAACGAGATGTTGATCGACCTCAACGTCGACGCCGCCCGGGTGCGCTTTTCCTCCGACGGGAACCGGATCGCCATAGGTGGGCCGGACCTGGTCGGAAGGGTGTGGGCGGTGGGCACTCCTATCCCTGGCGAAATCTTCACATTGGAGCCGGCACCTGTGGTCGGCGCCATGGATCTCAGCGACAACGGCTCGACCCTGGCTTTGCTGACCTTGCCCCGGCCTTATCCGTCCATGGGCGAAGTCGAGGTGCTTGCCGCCTCCGACCAACACATCGCCGGAGTCATACCGAATCGAACCGGTTCGGGGGTCGCGCTCGACCCGCAGGGGGCGGTGGTCGCTGCCTTCGGGCAATCTGGGCTGGGGCTATGGCGCTCCGACGGCCAAGCCTTGTTCGCGGTGTTGCCTGAAAGCGACCTCCTGGTCGGAAGAGAAGGTGGCAGTGGCGTGGCATTCAGCCCGAACGGCGAGATGGTGGCGGCGGTGGGAGCCACCGGGCTGGCCGGTCTGTGGCGTGTGGCCGACGGAACCGTCTTGCTTGACCCTTGGCGAGTATCGAGCAGCCAGGCGGTCGGAGTCAGTTTTGACGGCGGTGGCGAATTCGTCGTCACGACCGACAACGACGGGGGGGTGAGGATCTGGGACGTGGCCGACGCCAGCGAGCTGCAGAGCTTCGATCTGGATGGGTACACGGCAGCCGTCTTCTTCCTCGCAGATCGCCGCTTGATCGTCCTGTGGCAGGGCGGGGTCAGCTTTCTGGACCTGACGAATGGAGAGCGGACCGATCTGGACACTCGGGAATCGTCGATCGGGGATCTGAGCCCGGACGGGCGGCTGCTGGCGGTCGCACGCCCAGAAGCAATCGAGATATGGGATATCGCCGCTCGCCGGCTGATGGTGTCGTTGCGCGGCCAGGAGGGGATCACCGGAGTGCAGTTCGACCCCAATGGCGTCCACCTGGTAACCAGCGGCGGCAACAGGGTTCGCACGTGGACCCTCGACGCCGCCGAGCTCCAGGCGATCGCACGCTCGAGGGCCACACGTCACCTGACCGATCTCGAGTGTCAGACCTACCTGCATATCGAAGCGTGCCCGAACCCATGACTCGATCCGTCGGTCTGGCAGATAGCGTTGAGGTCGTGGAGATGCCGGAGCCCCTCTTCCTGTTGATCACCGTCTTTTGGGGAGCGGTGTGCGGCTTGGTGGGAGGGCGCTTCCCCGATGAGCGGGGAGCCGTGGCCCGCGCGATGGGAATCGGATCGCTCTTCGGCGCGCTGGCTCTCATGTGGGCGCTGGCTTCGGACGCCGAGCCGGCGTGGGTGCCCGAGGCCGCGGTCGCTTTGGGGATCGGATGCACGATCGCGCTCTTCCTGCTGCTGGCTTTCGGCATGAGGCCACGCGCACGCGACTAGTCACCCCGGGCACCCGGATCAGGGTCCGGTTTTCGCGGTTAGTGTCCCGCGGCGAAAGGAGGTGGCGATGGGTCTAGGACCTATCGAGTTGCTCGTCGTGGGCTTTCCCGGCAACAAGTTCACCGGCGGCATCGTGCCCCAACTGAGGAAACTGGTTGATGACGGGATCATCAGCGTCGTCGACGGCTTGCTCATCACCAAAGACCTGGATGAGAACGTGGCATTCGTCGAGTTCGAGCAGATCGACCCCAACCTGGAAGTCGCCGCTCTGTCCACGCTGATCGAAGAGGCCAACGGGTTGCTGTCGGCCGAAGATGTGGACGATCTCGCCGAGGCCCTGCCACCCAACTGTTCGGCTGCAGCCCTGCTGTTCGAGCACACCTGGGCAAAGGGCCTACGCGACGAGATCCTCGCCGCCGGCGGAGAGCTCATCACCAATATCAGGATCCCTGGCATGGTGGTCGACGAGGTCTTGGCTGCCGTGGCCGAGGCCGAATTGGAAGCGGCCGGTACCGGAGGTGGAGAATGAGGCGAAGAGTCGGACGACCAGGGCTGGTGGGAACCATGGCACGAACCGCGGTTGTGGCCGGGACGGCTACGGCGGTCGCGGGCGGAGTGAGCAGGCGCCAAGCCGGCAAGCAGGCAGCTGCACAGGAAGCCCAGGCAGCCGACCAAGCCGCATTCGAGGCTCAAGCCCAGATGGCCGACATGCAACAGCAGATGGCGGCAATGCAGGCCCAGCAGGCAGCCGCAGCTGCGCCGGCCGCAGCTGCCGACCCCATGGCCGAGCTGCAAAAGCTTGGTGAGATGAAGGCGCAGGGCCTCCTGACCGACGAGGAGTTCGCAGCGGCAAAAGCCAAGCTGCTGGCGTAGAGAAGCTCAGGCGTTGAGGGGGGGGCGGCTACGCCCCCCCTCAACGCGTCTTACGTCTCACATCTCACGTGAGACCTGTAGGACGCAAGACATGAAAACCGATGGCAGCAGCGTGGCCCACGTTGAGTGAGTCGACGCCGACCCGGATCGGAATCCGCACGGTCAGGTCGGCGTAAGCCATCGCCTGCTCGCTCAAGCCCCAGCCCTCCGAGCCCAGCATGAGGGCGGTCCTTGGACCAGCGGGCACCTCGTCGATCGGGGTGGCGTCAGACGCCGGGGTCATGGCGAGCAGCCTGAAACCCGCTTGCTTGAGCGCTCCGAGCTCACCGGGCCATAGGTGGCTGCGTGCCCAAGGCAGGAGGAAGGTCGCTCCCATCGAGACCCTCACGCATCTCCTGTAGAGAGGATCGGCGCTGGTGGGGTCAAGCAGGATCCCACCGACCCCCAGCGCCAGCGCCGACCGGAATATCGCGCCGAGGTTTTCGAAGTCATTGAGCCCCTCCAGCACGGCGAGATGGCCGGCCCCGATGAGCAGGCGCCCGACGGAAAGAGGAGAAGGACGGTGGGCGGCGGCCACCACCCCACGGTGGAAGTCGAACCCGATCGTGTCCTTCACCAATTCGGGGTCCGCCACCAAGACCTCGGCCCCGGCGGCCAGCGGCTCCACGGCGTCGACCCGACCCGGGACCACCAGGACGGATTCGATCGGGATCTCCGAGGCCAGCAGGCTCCGCACCGCCTCGAAGCCCTCGGTGATGAAGAGGCCCTCCTTGGCCAGGTCACGGTCGCGCAAGCTGCGAAAGGGGTCGAGTCGGGGGTCGGACGGATCCTCGACGTGGCTGATCAAGCGCTGATCTTGCCAGCGGGTTTACCCCGATTGGCGCCGGGGTGCGGGCGCTACCGTTGACCTAGTGTCGGAATCTCTGGTCGCGGCTGCCGGCCTGATCAAGCGGTTTGGGGACTTCACGGCCGTAGACGGCATCGACTTCGCAATCGAGAAGGGGCAGGCTTTCGGCTTTCTCGGCCCCAATGGCGCCGGGAAGACCTCGACCATGCGGATGATCGGCGCCGTGTCTCCCATCACCGACGGGAAGCTCACTGTCTTCGGGCTCGACCCGCTCGAGCACGGGCCCGCGATCCGGGCAAGGCTCGGCGTGGTGCCGCAGGACGACAACCTCGACTTCGAACTGACCGTCGAGGAGAACCTCGTGATCTATGGCCGCTATTACGACCTCCCGCGGGCTCAGATCAAAGAGCGCATAGAGGAGCTTCTCGGGTTCGCCCAGCTCACGGAGCGCCGGGCATCGAAGGTCGAGCCGCTGTCGGGGGGTATGAAGCGGCGGCTGACGATCGCCCGCGGGTTGATCAATCAGCCCGAGATGCTGATCCTCGACGAGCCCACCACCGGCCTTGATCCACAGGCCCGACACCTGCTGTGGGACCGGCTCTACCGGCTCAAGCAGCAGGGGGTGACCCTGATCATCACAACCCACTACATGGATGAGGCCGAACAGCTTTGCGACCGGCTGGTGATCATGGACAAAGGCAAGATCGTGGCCGAGGGCTCGCCCCGGGAGCTGATCGAGAGCCACTCCACCAAGGAGGTCATCGAGCTCAGGTTCCCTCCTGAAGTCGAGCAGTTGCCGCTCGATCGTCTGGAGGGACTTGCCAAGCGGGTAGAGGAGTTGCCCGACCGGGTCCTCCTGTACTGCGATGACGCCGACCACACCCTTCTGCAGGTCCACGAGCGGGGAGTGCTACCCGAGAGCTCCCTCGTTCGACGCTCGACGCTCGAGGATGTCTTCCTCCGCCTCACGGGCCGCAGCCTGGTCGATTGATGAGCACCCCAACCGCCCTCCGTGTGGTCGAAGCTCATGCCCGGGTCTATAGGCAGACCTGGCGCGGCAGCATCATCTCCACATTCCTCACCCCGGTCTTGACACTGGTCTCTCTCGGGATCGGGCTCGGCTCGCTCATCGACGAGAACGGCGGCCCTGGCGGGGTGCCTTATCTGGTATGGCTCGGGCCTGGCCTCCTGGCCGCCGCCGCCATGCAGACCGCGGCAGGCGATTCCTCCTATCCGGTCATGGCCGGGATCAAGTGGACCAAGGGATACGACGCCGCCCTCGCCACCCCGTTGACGGTCGAGGACCTGATCTTCGGCCACCTGGGGTGGGTGGGGATCAGGGTGCTCATGACTGCAGTCGTGTACGCCGGGGTCCTCTTCGTGTTCGGTGCGCTCGACTTCGCCTCCGGTCTGGCCACCCTCCTCCCCGCGCTGCTGACGGGTATGGCTTTCGCAGCTCCCATCACCGCGCTGACCGCCCGCATGCAACAGGAAACCGGGCTGTCGACCCTCTTCAGGTTCGGGATCGTCCCCCTGTTCCTCTTCTCGGGCACCTTCTTCCCGATCGACCAACTCCCCGACTGGCTGCAGCCGGTGGCGTACCTGACCCCGCTCTGGCACGGGGTCGAGCTGTGCCGGGGTGCGGCCGGCGTGCCAGATTCGCCCTACTTCCCACCATGGATTCACATCGGTTATCTGCTCCTCTGGATCGCGGTAGGGACGTTCCTGGCGGTGAGGCAGCTGCGACGGAGGATGGTCAAGTGACCGGCGGCACCCTCGTCGCCAGGGTCATACCCCGACCGCATCGGAGCGGGACCAGGGCCCAGCGCCTTATCGAGCGCAATGTCATGGTGTACCGGCGAACCTGGATCCTGCTGCTGTCCGGCTTCTTCGAGCCGGTCTTCTATCTGTTCTCGATCGGCATCGGGGTGGGCCAGCTCGTCGGTGACGTGCAACTGCCCGACGGGACCACAGTGTCATACGCCGCATTTGTCGCACCGGCGCTGCTGGCAACCTCGGCCATGAACGGCGCCATCTACGAGTCGACCTTCAACATCTTTTTCAAGCTGCGATACGGGAAGCTCTACGACGCGGTCCTCGCCACCCCGATGACGACCGCCGACGTGGCCATCGGGGAGATCGGGTGGGCCCAGATCCGCGGCTCCCTCTACTCCATCGGCTTCATCGTGGTCATGGCGGCCTTCGGGTTCGTCGAATCTTGGTGGGGGATCCTGGCTCTGCCGGCTGCAGTGCTGATCGGCTTCGCCTTCGGAGCGGTGGGTATGGCCGCGACTTCATGGATGAAGAGCTGGCAGGACTTCGACCTCATCCAGCTGTTCATCCTTCCCATGTTCCTGTTCTCGGGAACCTTCTACCCGCTGGATGTCTATCCGCAGTTCCTGCAGAACATCATCCGCCTGTCCCCTCTCTATCACGGCTCAGAGCTGATACGGGCCTTCACGCTCGGCCGCTTCGATGCCAGTCTGTGGGGGCATGCCCTCTTCCTGGTGGTGATGGGCCTCGTCGGAGTGACCGTCGCGTCGCGTCGCCTTCGCGTGCTTCTCCTCAAGTAGCCGGTGATGCGCCGGCACGTCCTCAATCGGGTGGCGGTCGGGCTCCTCGGGCTCCTGATGTTCCTCACCGCCACGTTCTTCCTCGCCCGCTGGATGATTCCTGGCGACTACACCTCGAACTTCGCCGGCGGACGCGCCGCCACCTCCGGCCTCCGGGCGAGGCTCGGGCTCGACCTCCCGCTCTGGCAGCAATGGCTGCGATGGATGGAGAGCGTCCTCACCTTCGACCTCGGAGAGGGCGCCAATGGCCGGCCTGTCATCGACTCAATCCTTGCTGCCCTTCCCTGGACACTGGCCATGTTCGTGATCGGGATCGGGCTTGCCTTCTGGGTCGGGGGGAAGGTGGGGCGCTGGGCCGGCTGGCGGCGCAAATCGCTCACCGCCACCACCATCGGAGCCGCCACCCTGACCTCGCTGTTCCCCCCATGGCTGGTCTTCCTGGTGCTCTACGCGGGGCTCAACGTGCTCGGCTTCCGGCCGTTCAATCGGCTTGCCGCCCTGCAGTTCGAATTGTGGAACGGCGATGTCCAGCCGTTTCAGATCTGGTGGAAGATGCTCGGCACGCTGGCGGTGCTGGCCGGAGTGGTTCTCCTGGCGATGAAGCTGGCAGGCAACCCGCCAAGGCGCAGGATGGTGGCGAGGGTGTCCGCCATCGCGATACTCCCCGTCAGTCTGGGCCTCTGGTACCTGATGGGGATCGGACCCTGGGCGATGGATCTCCTCGCCTTCCTCACCTTCCCTGTGACGGTGTTGTTCCTGGTGGTGGTGGGGGACATCATCCTGGTGATGGCGGCGGCCATGGACGGCACCGCCGGAAGCGACTTTGTCACCGCCGCTCGTGCCAAAGGCCTGTCGGAGCGGCAGGTACGCGACCGTCACGCCGGTCGTGTTGCCCTGCTTCCTGCCCTATCCCGCCTCACTGCTGCGCTCCCCTTCGCCCTCGGCGGCATCGTGATCATCGAGGCCTCGTTCGGGGCGTTGGGCGGCTACCGGATCCCGATTCCCGGCATGTCGTCGGTTCTGTTCGGATCACTCCGGCAGCGCAACATCGTCCTCACGCTGGGGGGCCTGGTGGTGGTGGGAATCATCACCCTCCTGGTTCGGATCGGCCTCGACATCGCCATCGCCGTGCTGGATCCCAGGGTCAAGATGGAGGCCGACGCCCATGGCTGAGGCACGGTCCAGCTGGGTCCGCCCGTGGCTGAAGGCGTTCTGGTCCCATTGGGAGGCCAAGGCCGGGGCAGCCATCCTCGCCATCTTCACCGTGATGGCTTTTGGCCATCCGATTCTCCTTGGCACGGCCTGGAGGGAGTCGATCTATGACCCCAGGGCCGGCTACGACCCTTTCATCCGGCACCCCTCGACCCCGTCGTGGCAGCACTTCCTCGGCACCGACGCGTTCGGTAAGGACACCTTCAGCATGCTGATGGCCGGGATCACGCCGTCCCTCATCGCAGGCACCGTCGCAGCCATCGTGACCTCGGTGGTCGGCCTGGCGGTGGCGGCAGCCGGGGCCACGTCCCGGCGAGCGGACCGATCACTGGGACTTCTGGTGGATGCTGCCCTCTACATCCCGGTACCGGTGGTCATGCTGATCCTGGGCGCGGATCCGAGGGCGGATCGCCTCACCCCCTTCGTGTTCGGGCTGTTGTTCGGCCTCCTCACCGGGCTGTCGGCCGGTGCCCTCGTCATGCGGGGCCACGCCCTCCCGATCATGGCCGCCGGCTACGTGGATGCGGCCAGGATCTCAGGGGCCAGTACCCGCCAGGTGATCGGGCGCCATCTTCTTCCCTCCCTGGTCCCACTGGCAGGCGTCTACATGGTGTTGGGGGCGGCAGGGGCGGTGGTCACTCAGGGATTCCTCTCTTGGTTGTCCTACACCGCCACCTACTCGGACTGGGGAACGCTGGTCTATTGGGCGATCGTCACCAAGGACCTGACCGGCGCCCCCCAATGGGCTGCACTGATCGCGGCAGGGGCGGCCCTTTCACTGCTCACTCTCGGGTTCCATCTGATCGCGGTCGGCTTCCGCCGGGCCGCCCATGCCCCATTGACCGGAAAGGTGGCACTGCCCAAACCCAAGGCCGGGGCGGCTCCACTGACCAAGCCTGCGGTTGAGGCGGGTCAGATCCGCCAGCGATAGACCATCGCCAGGATGGTCAGCAGCAGGAGAACTGTGTCGATGATCCCCCACATCACCAACCGCTTCTGCAGCGGAGGCAACTCGGCCGACTGCCCGCCCTCTTCGTAGAGGACAGAGGCGCGCCTGTTGCCGCGGCCAAGCACTCCCCCTCCAACGGCTCCGCCGACGATGAGCATGGCGAAACCGACGATCACGAAGGCATCACCGAATGAGTACGTCCCATTGCTGGTCAGAACCAAGGCGATGCCGGATAGCAATACCAGGGCCCCCGCCGCGTTGTAGAGCCTGCTGCCGCGGGTCACGAGCCCTTTGGTCCACGCTGCCGCCACCTGGCTGGAGGCCGAAACAAGGGTGCGGCCGAGCGCGGCCTGCATGAAGTTTGCCCCGAGCCAGGCCCCGGCCCCGACGATGTGGAGATAGAGGAGAAGGGTGTGCATCACCAGACGGTAACGAGTCGGGTGCGGCCCACTACGCCCCGGCACTCAGTACAAAGGCCAGAGTACAAAGACTGGATGATCGACCACTCGCCCAGACCAGTTTCGGTTCTTGCCTTTGTGCTGATTGATCATCAGCTTGAGATGAGATCTCGGGCCGAGGCGACTACTTCTGCTGCGGCGGCCACCGAGTCGGCAGTGATGGGGTCGAGCACCAGCATCACGTGGTCCACCCCGGCCCCGGCGAATCCGGCCAGCGCCTCTGCCATCTGGGTGATCGAGCCTGTGATCGCAGGGGTGGTCTCCACGTATCGCGACGGCGCCCGGATCGACTCGAAAGCAACGAGCAGCGCCACGGTCTTCCGGACCTCGCCGGGTGCCCGGCCCAGCTCGACCGCCGATTGCTCGATCTTCGCCATCAGCGGTCGGAGGTCGTCGACCTGATTGTTGAAGTTCCGATACCACGAGTTCCAGTACTCGACGTATGGGAGAGTGAGACCCAGCATCCGCTCGCCGTTCGATCCGATCATCAGGGGTGGGCCGCCAAGCCGCGGCCGAGGGTGGAGCTCGCACTCCCTGATCGTGTAGAAGCGTCCCTCGAAGTCGGCCTCGCCGGTGGTGAGCAACCGGCGGATGATCTCGAAAGCCTCCGCGAAGCGGCTCACTCGTTGGTCATACGGGAAGCCGAAGGCGTCGAACTCGAGGCGATTCCAACCCGCCCCCAGTCCGAGCACCAGCCTTCCCCCTGAGATCTCGTCCACCGTCGCGGCCTTCTTGGCCAGCATCGCCGGGCTGTGGAATGGGGTGGCCGCCACCAGCGGTCCCAGCGTCACCCTCTCGGTTACTGCCGCCAGGGCCGCCAGCATCGACCATGCCTCCCAGGGCCCGGCCGGGCCGGTCTCGAAGCGGTAGAGGAGGTGATCCCCGAGCCAGATCGAGTCGAACCCGGAGTCCTCGGCGATCCTCGCCATGTCCCTGATCTCGGGCCAGGTGGCCTCGTACTCGGCCTCGGGCAGCTGCACGCCGAACTTCATCGGCCAGCGCTCAGCAGGTCACGCAGGCTGTCGATGGTGTCGGCGTCGGCGGGTGACTTGTCCGGCCGGTAACCCCGGATCCGGGCGAAACGGAGGGCCACCCCGCCCGGGTAGCGAGTGCTGCCCTGGACGCCGTCGAGCGCCACCTCCACCACCAACTCCGGCCTCACCCAGACCGTCCCGGCCGTGCGCCGGGTCTCGATCTTCTGCAAAGCCTCGGTCTGCCAGGCCAGCAACTCGTCTGTCATCCCTTTGAACGTCTTGCCGACCATCACCGGGGGGCCTCCTCTCGGATCGCGGGCTCCCAGATGCAGGTTCGACAGATAGCCGGTGCGTCGACCATGGCCCCATTCTGCGGCCAGCACGACCAGGTCGAAGGTGATAACCGGCTTCACCTTGAGCCAGTCCCGGCCGCGTCTCCCTGCGGCGTAGACCGAACTCGGCGCTTTGACCATCACCCCCTCATGCCCAGCCTTAAGGCCCTGCTGCATGAACGTCTCGGCTTCGCCGAGCGATGAGGTGAGCAACCGTGGGATCCGCAGCCGGTCGGGCACGACACGGTCGAGCGCCTCCTGGCGCTCCACCAGTGGTCGATCGATCAGGCTGGTGCCGTCGACGTAGAGGCAGTCGAAGAAGTACGGGACCAGGGTCTGCGTCGCCATGCCTTCCTCCTCCGTCCCGAACCGGCTCATCGTCTCCTGGAACGGGCGAGGGCGCCCGTCGTTGGCGATGGAGAGCGCCTCGCCATCGAGCACGAAGGATTCGGCAGTCAAGGCCAGCACCTCGGCCACCAGCTCGGGCATGCGGCCGGTCACATCCCTCAGATTGCGTGTGAACACGGCCGCCTTGCCGCCGCCGCGGTGGACCTGGATGCGGGCGCCGTCGAGCTTCCACTCAACTGATGAAAGCCCGCCGAGCGCCTCTTCGAGAGATGCGGCCGGCGAGGCCAGCATCGGCTGAATCGGGTGCAGCGGCTGCAGCTCTACGAGCTCCAGCGATTGGAGATCGCCGTCCATCGCCAGCTCGGCCACCTCTCCCAATTCCGGGTTGAGCATCAGGGCGCGGCGGAGCTCACCAGCGGGGACCTCCGCTGCCTGTGCGACTGCCTCCAGAACCAGGCCGGCGAGGGCCCCGTGCCTGACTTCCCCTACGAGCAGCCGGCCGATGTACTCCTGCTCCTCCTTGGTGGCCTGCACGAGCAGCCCGTCGAGGATCTCCTGCCGGCGAGCCTGCGACCCTTCCCCCGTGGCAGCCTGCAGGCCCGACATCACTCTGTCGACGTCGGCGATCTCGAGGGTGGGGATCCCAGCCGGCTCGACCTGGGTACCACCCCACACCGTCGCGTAGCCGACCCCCACCCTTCCTTGGCGAAGCCGCCCGGCCACCATCGGCACCGCGATCCTGCGCTCGCCCTGGCCCAACTTCGAGATGAACGCAGCTATCGCCGCCATCTTCTGGTTGCGGCTGCGTGTGGACGCCACCTCCAACGAGGTGCTGACCAGTTCGACGAACAAGGTCATATCGCGGCCGGGATGGCGATGCCGGCCGCTCGCAACATGCGGGCGACTGTGTGCAGAGGGAGGCCTGCCACGTTCGAGGGGCTGCCGTCGACCGCCCTGATCAGAGTCGCCCCCAAACCCTGGATGGCGTACGCCCCCGCTCTTCCCATAGGCTCAGAAGTAGCCACGTAGTCCTCGATCTCCTCATCGGTCAGGTCGAGCATCGTCACCAGGGTCGAGTCGACTCCCGAAACGAGCCTGGGGCCCTCATCCCAGGTGGCGACGGCGACTCCGGTCACGACCTCGTGGGTCACTCCGGACAGCCGTCGCAGTATCCCTCTCGCCTCCTCGGCGTGCGAGGGCTTGCCGATGGAAATCCCGTCAAGGACGACAAGGGTGTCCGCACCCAGGACGACCTGGTTCGGCTGGGCGACTACCCCGGCTTTGGCCCGAGCCAGCCGCTCCACCTGTAGTGCCGGGAGCTCGCCTGGCAAGGCCATCTCATCCACATCAGGCGACATCTGAGTGAACTCGATACGGAGCGAAGCCAACAGATCGGCCCGTTGAGGGGAGGTCGAAGCCAGCACCAGTCTCATCTCGCCACCTCGACCACTATGAAATCACGTCGATTGAACCGCAGTTGGTTCAGCCCCCACAAAAGGAGCAAGCAAGTCCCCGCCACCAGCATCGCCAGGTCATGGGCGGCCAGCTCGCCGATCAGCATCTCTTCTGGCAAGACCCAGAGCCCGGCGGCGACCACAGCGGCGATGCCAAGAGGAGGGAGGAGAGGGACCGCCTTCGCCGGCATCTGCAGGTAGCCAACCGTCATCAACACTCCCGCAATCGTCACCTGTGCAAGGAACACGGCCGTCGCCAGGCGCACACCTTCGAGCGAGCCGACCGGGCCGGATTGGGCACCAACCGCCGAGAGCACCACCCAGGACCCACCAGCGACGGAGAGAGCAGTGACCGTCGCCGAAACTGCTCTCCGGACCCGCGGAGTGAAGCCATCCCCCAAGCATGCCCACACCAGGCCCAGGCCGGCCATCAGCCCGAGCAATTGGGAGGTCACCTCCCAGTCGAGCCCACCGACGGCCAACCCGACTGTCGTAGCCAGGCTGGCCAGGAAGAAGAGGGCATAGAACACGATCCACCTCCGGGGCTGGCGTTCCACCAGCAAGGCCAACAGGATCGTCGTCATGGCTACCGCAGCCAATGCGGCGGCTGCCACCAGCCCCGGCGTGCCCCCTGCTGCCACCCTCAGCTCACTCTGGCGTGAAATTCCGCCCCAATGCGGCCGGGGGATCGGGGAGCAGGAGCCTGCCCCACTTGGGATTGGCGGCGGCCAATCTCCGCAAGCCTGGGGCATTGACGATCACGAGCGAGATGATCATGAGCGGGAATGGGAGGGTGGGAAGGACCTGGGCCAGACCTGGGAACACCGGCTGCAGGCGAAGAGCCACGATTTGCAGCGCCCCGAACAAGAAGCACCCGAAAGCAACTCGCAGAGGTTGCCATCCCCCGAAGATCACGATGGCGAGGGCGATCCATCCGTAGCCGGTCGTATGCCCATCCGACCATCCCAGCTTCTGGTCTAGTGAAAATGCGGCTCCCGCCACTCCGACCAGGGCCCCGCCCACCGCTGCCGCCAGATACCGGTAGCGGGACACCGGGATCCCACGGGCATGGGCGGCCTCCGGCCGCTCGCCGACCGCCCGCAGCTCCAATCCGCGCCGGGCCCGCGCCAGGAACCATGCCGCCACCACCGTGAGGATCAGGGCCCCATACACAGACAAGTTCTGACCGAAGAACGCCTGGCCTATGACCGGGATCTCCGACAAGACCGGTATCGGCAGCGGCTGCACCGACGGCCCGGGGACGCGGACGAAGTCGGTACCGAGGTAGGAGCTGAGCGAAGCGCACAACAGTGTCAAGACGAATCCGACTGCGATCTGATTCAGCTTGAGGCTGATACCGGACCAGGCCACGAGCAGGGCCACCAGGGCTGCCACCACGGCTGCGCCGACGAATCCGGCGGCGACGCTGCCGGTTGTGTAGGCGATTGCAAACCCGCTCATTGCCGATAGGAGGATGCTGCCGTCCAAAGAGAGGTTGACGATGCCAGAGCGCTCGGTGATCGCCTCGCCCACGGCGGCGTAGATGAGAGGCGTGGCCGCGGCAACCAGAGTGGCCAGCGTCCTACCCACTGGCGGCCGCCTTGCGCGACTGCCAGCGGGTCAAAAGACCTCCGGTGAGAAGGAAGACCAACACCAGGATTCCTTGGATGACGCCCCCGAGCGAGCTGTCGAGGTCGAGCTGGAGCTGGAGCTGGGCGGCACCCGTGGAAATGGCGGCGAAGAAGACCGCCACCGGAGCCACCCAGGCCGCCCGGAAGCTGGCAAGAAGGACCACCAGGATCGCCAGGTATCCCCGGCCGCCGGCGATGGCGGGCACCAGCTTGTGCTGTATACCCGAGGCGATCACGGCTCCCGCCAAGCCGGCCATCCCCCCGCCGACCATGAAGGCCCGCACGAGAGTCGCCTGCGGGGGCACCCCGAGCAGCCGGGCGCTGGCCGGGTTGGATCCCACCGCGCGCAACCGCAGTCCGAAACGCGTGCCTCTGATGGAGTACGCAACCGCCGCGATGCCTGCAATCGCCAGGAGGACGGCGACTGGGGCGAGACGGGTGTCACCGACGGTTGGCAGCCAGGCCTCGGGGCGGAAGGGATCGGTGCCCGAGGTCGAGGCCACGCCCTCCCGCTTCCATGGCCCGATGACGAGGAAGGTGGCAAAGGACAAGGCGACGAAGCCGAGCCCAAGCCCGCCGAAGATCTCGTTGACGTTGCCTTTGACCTTCAACCACCCGGCCAGCAGGCCCCACAGGGCGCCGCCTGCGATCCCGGCAAGGAGCATCGCCGGGATCAGGACGTAGGCCGGCCCCGGCAGCTCTCTGGCCACCCACGAGGCGGCGATGGCACCGGCCGTGACCTGACCCTCGACCCCGATGTTCCAGAGCCCGGCCGCGAAGGTCACCACCAACCCGGCGGCCGCCAAGACCAGGGGCGCCCAGGCCATCAACGTGTCGGCTATCCGCCCTGGGTTGCCGAAGGCTCCGTCGAATATCACCGCCAACGACTCGTACGGAGGGGCGCCGGTCGCCCTAAGCAGGATCAGTGTCAGGAAGAGCGATACCAAGACGGCGATCAAGGCGCGCACCGGGCCTCTGTTCACGCTGCCCCCCTGCCACCGATAAGCCCGCCGATCTGCTCGGCGTCTGTGTCCTCTCGATCGAGGTCGGCGACGATCCGACCGTCATAGCAAACGATGATGCGGTCCGCATAGGCGAGCAGCTCGTCGAAGTCGGATGACGCGAAGACGATCCCGGTTCCCTCTTTGCGCCGGGCCAAGAGCAACTCCCAGACATATGCAGCCGACTCGAGGTCGAGCCCCCGGGTCGGGTGCTCCATCAGGAGCAGACGCAGGCGGTCGGGGAGCATCGACAGGAGGACCCGCTGCTGATTCCCTCCCGAGAGAGACTCGACCGGGGACTCCGGTCGGCCTTTGATCCGGAAGTGGCGGATGACGGCGCCTGCATGTTCGGACGCCTTGTGCCAATCGATGATCTGGCCCTTCACGGATCCGGCCAGCACCATGTGCTCGGTCAGATCGAGGCCAGGCAGCAGCCCTTCCTCCAGCCTGCCGGCCGGCAGAAATGAAACGCCTGCTTCCGAGAAGCGCCGATTCGAGCTCCTGGTCAGGTCGGCGCCGCCGATCTCCACCCGGCCGTGTCGGGCCGGGACCAGGCCGGTCAGCACTCTCAGCAGTGAATCCTGGCCACTGCCCTCCAAGCCGGCGATGCCTACGACCTCCCCTTCCCGCACATCCATGTCGGCCCCGGTGATCGACCCGCGTCCCACCCCGGCATCGACCCCACGGAGGGAGGCTACGTTGGCCTTGCCGACCATGCCCGATCGTTGCGGGAGCGTCGCGGTCATCTCCCCGAACATCATCCGCACCAGCTCGTCCTCGGGGGCGGGCAGGCCGCCCCGGCCCACCACCTGGCCGCGTCTCATCACCGTGACCGAGGTGCACAGAGAATTGATCTCCTCGAGCTTGTGAGAGACGAAGAGCATGATCAAGCCGTCGGCGGCCAGGCCCCTGAGGGCGGAGAACAGTGCGTCTCGTTGCGCGGCGGAGATCCCGGAGGTCGGCTCGTCGAGGATCAGAACCTTCACTCCCCGGTCGAGCAGTCGCAGGATCTCCAACTGCTGCCTGCGCCCGATCGAGAGAGTGCGGGTGACCTCGTCGGGATCGAGGTCGAAGCCTGTGCGCTCACACAACTCGCCGAGTCGAGCCCGGGCCTCGGTCCGTCCGAGATCGGATCCCAGCCGGAAGTTCTCGGCCACCGTGAACGGGAGACAGACCAGCGGCTCCTGGTGGAGCATGCCGATGCCGGCCTGGAGAGAGGCTGACGGCGAACCAGTGCGTACCCCGACGCCGTCCACCGAGATGGTCCCGGAGTCGGGAGCTATGAAGCCGGAGAGGATCTTCATCAAGGTCGACTTGCCCGCCCCGTTCTCACCGAGCACGGCATGCAAGGAGCCGGGCTTCAGCTCCAAGTCGATCCTGTCATTGGCTTGGAGCGCGCCGAAGCGCTTGCTGATCTCCTGAAGCAGGAGGCTCATGATGGAGATCGGGGGGAGGGCGCCATCACGTCCTCCCCCCGATGAGTATCACGGTGCGCTCGAGGCTCCCTCCATGCCCTCGAGGAGTTGAGGGAGGTACCAGATCTGCTGGTCGGTAGCCACCTCGCCGTCACCCAGGAAGGCCGAACCGTCCTGGTAGTTGAGGGGACCTGTGAACAGGTTGATCGATCCGTCGCCCAATCCGGCGATGAATTGGGACAGGGCCCCCTGGCTCTCCGCCGACAGACCCTGACCCATCTCGAATCCGATCATTGAGTAGGCGGGGTCGTTGAAGTAGGCCCAATCCGGCCCGATCCACTGAAACTGAGCGGTGAAGCTTCCGTCGGCCACCGAGCTGGCGATGTCCTTGTATGACGGGCCCCAGTTGAAGTACGGGACCCCAAGGCAGGCCGCCGGCGCCTGATCGCATGCACCGCGATAGTCGTATGGGATCGCCCAGACCTGTTCGTCGGCCGCGAAGCGGGACCCGGCAATCGTGATGGCGTTCGGCGTGTCGATCCCCGAGATCACTACGTCGGCCCCCCCGTCGTAGAAGTCGTTGGTGACCGTGTCGGGATCGAGGGTCACGCCCGGGATGTTGAACCAGAAGCCGATCCAGTTGACCGCGAACTTGAGATCGGCCGGGGTCTCCGTGCGGACGCTGTTGTAGCAATAGTTCGCCCCCAGGAAGGCCGACGAGGCGAGCCGCCTGGTCTCGTCGTTGATGAGCGGCCCCAGATAGCCGATCGAGCCCGTCTGGGTCTGGAGGGCCGCTGCGCAGCCGGCGATCATCTTGCCGTATTCCATCCTCCCCATCACGTTGCCGAGGTTTGTCAGGTTGGCCTGGTAGGCGTTTCCATCGGCCCAGGCCGAGTCACCCGATGACCAGATCATGGGGACATCCGGATGAGCGGCAGCAGCCTCGAGGATGCCGTCCTTCATGTCGTCGGAGGTGGCGAAGACCAATTGGGCGCCGTCGGCGACCATGTCGTCGACTGCCTGGGCGACTCCGTAGTCGGGAGAGTCGGCGACATTGATCTTGTCGGCCACGATCATCTCTGCGCCAAGCTCGGACTCCACATACTCGCCGGCTTCGAAATGGGCCTGAGACCAGCCATGGTCATCGCGGGGGCCCACCAGGATCATGCCGAACTTCAACGGCTCAGCGGCTGCAGTGGTCGTGCTCTCGACCGGCGCGGTTGTCGAAGGAGCCGCGGTGGTCGACGACTGGGCTTGGGTGGTCGTGCTGGCCTGCGCCTGGGTCGTGCCGGTGGTCGACGTGGTCGAGCCCGACTGCGAGATCCAGTAGACGACGCCCGCAACTACCAGGATGCCGATCACCCACCAGAGCCAGTTGAGGCTCGATCCTCCTCCACCGGACGCCGCCCCTCCCCCGGCTGCTCCTCCGGCGGCCGCACCACCGCTGCCATCGGATACCGGCTCCATCGGCTGGGTCTCGTCCATGCCGCCGTCGCCCGTGGCCGGGCCCCCATTCTCCGTGCCGTCCAACTTGGCTCCTCCCTCGGATTTGAGGCGGCGAGGATGCCAGGTCGCGATTCACGCCGCCAGGACGCGAAAACCGTCTCACGTCTCACGGTCTCGAGGCCTCGAGGTCTCGAGGTCTCACGGTCTCGGGGTCTCACGGATGACCGGAGCTCAGCCCCGCGACCGTTCAGCCCCCAAGGGTTGTCGGGTCGTGGACGATTTGCAGGCGCACCCGGGTGAGGGCTGACACCTTGCCGTCCTCCGACCGGGTGGTCACGACTTGCCAGAGGTGCTGGTTGCGACCCTGGTGAAGGGGGGTGGCCTCGGCGCGCAGCGTGCCCGACCGGGTTGCCCGGATGAAATCGGTCGTATTGGACAGGCCCACCGCCCCGAAGGACCCGTGGTCTATCGCCCATTGGGTGGCTCCATATGAGGCCAGGGTCTCGGCCAAGGCGGCATAAACACCGCCGTGGACCAGCCCCATGGGCTGCAGGTGGCGGTCGTCAATGGTCAGAGCCCCTACCACCGACTCGGCGGTCACTTCCTCTATGACCATTCCCATCGCCTCTATGAACGTGCTGGGGGCGCCCGTCTGGCTCATCCCGATGCCTCCGCCCTGTTCTGCCGGATCAGCGTTATCCCATCGGCCAAAGGCAGGACCACCACCTCGACCCTGGGGTCGCCGGCGACGTGGTCGTTGAAGCGCCGTATGGCTTCCGTCTCCTCGGTGGTATCGGAGGCATCGACCACCCGGCCGCTCCACAAGACGTTGTCGACCGCAATGACCCCGCCGGGTCGGAGCCGATCCATCACGGCCTCGTAGTAGGCGAGGTTGGAGAGCTTGTCGGCATCGATGAAGGCGAAGTCGAACGTCTCCGTGGGATCCATCGCGGCGAGCGTCTCGAGGGCCGGCCCGAGTCGCAGCTCGATCCGGTCGCCAACTCCGGCGCGCTTCCAATAGGCCTGGGCGATTCCGGTCCATTCTGCGCTGCGATCCAGACACACGACCCGGCCACCGGGCGGCAGCCCCGAGGCCATCGCCATCGCAGACAATCCGGTGAAGGTCCCGATTTCGAGCACGTCGCGGGCGCCCAGGGCGGCGACCAAGAACCTGAGCAACATCGCCTGCTCGGCCGGCACCTGCATTGTGGGCATGCCGGTGAGGCCAGGGGTCACCTCGATCAGCTCGGTCGCGTCTGGCCCTAGACCGGTCGAGTGGGCGACCAGATAGGCGTGGAGCTCAGGGGTCAGGGGGACGGTCTTCATCAGGGTGACGGTAGAGGGCCAGGTCAGCCAGTCGTCTCCGACGGAGCTGCCGCCAAGACTCGGCCATGACGAAGGACCAGAACGGGGCGGGTGAGAACCCTCAGGTCCTCGCGAGGATCACGATCGAAGAACACGGCGTCGGCGGGGGCGCCGGCCACGAGGCCAGGTGAAACCCCCAAATAGTCGTAGGCGGCGGTCGACACCGAGGCCACCGCCGCCTCCGGCGAGAGCCCGGCCGCCCCAAGGTCGATCGCCTCCTTTGCCACCTCCCCATGGGGTAGGGCCAGATCGGTGCCGGCCAGGACCGCCACCCCCCTTCCGGGAGCGGAGCCGATCAGATCGCGGATGTTCGCCAGACCCTGCTGGAGCAACTTGCCCCCGCTCCGCTCAGGCCCGATGCGCTCGATCAACCCGGCAACGCAGTTGACGGTGGGCACCCACGCCCCGCCGCGAGCCCCGAGCAGGTCGAGGTCGGGCTCGGTCAAGAACAGCCCGTGTTCGATCGAGTCGATCCCGGCCCTGACCGCCATTCCCGGCGTCTCTGGGGCCATGGTGTGGATGGCGATGCGGGCGCCTCCGGCGTGTGCGACCCTGGCAGCGACCGCTAGCGCCGCCTCGGGGAAATTGGTGACGGCCCCGACCCCTTTGCGAGGCCAGTCTCCGATCAGCTTCACCCAACCCTGTGCGGGGAGTGCAGCCGCCACCGCCGCCGCCAGGCCGGCCTCATCGGTCTCCACCCCAAACCCCGGGTAGTAACCCCCATGGGAGGTGATGATCCGGCCGGCTCCTACGAAGTCGGGTCGCCGCCGAGGGGGAATACCCACCACCCTCAGAGCGACCGCGTCCATCCATCCCTTGTCGGCCACCAGGAAGACTCCTGCTGTGACCTCGGCAAATGCCCGCGTGCGCACCTGGGGGAAGCGCGCCGGCTTGGACATGTCGTCAAGGGTGTCTGCCGCCAGATGACAGTGGCAATCGGCCAGCCCGGGAAGCGCCCAGAGGCCCTCGGTCTCGATCTCCCGGTCGACCCGCCCGTCGGCTTGGACGAATCGCTCGCCATCGATGACCAGGTGGCGCTCCTCGCCCACGAGCGGGCGGATGCGGACCAGCGCCCTCATGCCGGGCACCATAGGAGCCGATCCTCAAGCTCATGAGCGCGCCCAGAATGGGCATCATGAACTGGATGCGGGCCCTGCCGTTGAGCACCGGGACCCTGGCCCTGCTGGTTTTCGCCACAGCGTGCGGCAGCCCCGGGGCGGCCACCACGCCGGCGTCGCCGACCGCCACCACCAGCTCGCCAACCACCCTGTCCGCCGCCCCTACCACGACCATCCCCGCCGTATCGGTGTCCCTGCAGGGCTGTTCTGCCCCGCCGGTCACATTTTCCCCCCTTTGCGAGGTCGTCGCCCTCGTCGAGCAGAACCATGTCGCCCCGCCGTCCAGAGAGGTGATGGCCGGCGCCCTAGAGGACGGAATCAACGCCTACAACGGGCCTTCTCGCCTAGATGTGCCGGTCGACTCGTTTGTCTGCGCGGTGCCGGATGAGACCTTCATGGGTGTGTGTGATGCTGTGTCGTCCCGACTCGAGCGCAATCCTGTCGAGATCGCCACGCTGGTCGACGCCGGGATCGAGAATCTGGTGGCCACGACTCTCGACCCCAACAGCCACTACATAGCCGCCGAGCTGGTGGATGCCCTCGACGGCCTGGGAGCCGTGCCCGGAGTCGGCGTGCTGCTGGTTGCCGAGGACGCGGCCGGTAGCGACTGCGTCGCCATCGGGCCCACTTGCCCGCTGACAGTTGCCTACTACGTCCCAGAGAGCCCGGCCGGGGCGGCCGGCATCCGCGACGGGGACGTGATCCGGTCGATCGACGGCCGTGAGGTCGAGGGCATGACCCTCGAAGACGCCGCATTGGAGATGCTCGGTGTAGGAGGCAGCGATCTGAGCCTCGAGGTCGAGAACGGGGAGACCGGTGAAATAAGAGAGATAGTGCTGACCCGCAGCGAGACACTCGACGCCCTGGTGACGGTGGGAATGGTCGGGTCCAGAGTCGGCTACATCCGGCTGGCCGAATTCAGCATCGATGCCCCGGTCAATTTCCATGAGGGCCTCTCAGAGCTTCTCGACGAAGGGGCGGACACGATCGTCCTCGACCTCCGCGACAACCCGGGCGGCCTCGTAGCCGTTGGCGTCATCATCGGCTCCGAGTTCTTCGACGATGGGCTGATCTTGAAGAGCTCGGGAATCGACGGCGACTTCGACTACCCCGCGGTCGAGGGCGGCCTCGCCACCTCGGGCAGAATCGAGCTGCGGGTGCTGGTGAACGGCCTCACCGCCTCCGCAGCCGAAGCCCTGGCAGGCGTCATCCAGGAGCGCGGGCGCGGCACGCTGATCGGTGAGGCCACCTACGGCAAGGACACGGTCCAACGACCATTCTCACTGCGTAACGGCGGCGAGCTCCGGCTGACAATCGCCCACTGGACCACCCCGTCTGGCGCGAGCGTGGCCGGCGGACTGACTCCAGACCGCCGAGCAGACGTCGGCGGGGACCTCAGCATCGAAGAAGCCGTAGAGGTAGCCCTTTCAGGCGGTTGAGTATCGGCGCCCGGTGACTTGAATGGTCGGCGTGCGGAAGCTCGCCGCCTCTTGCCTGGTCCTGCTCCTGGCGGGCGGCTGCCTCGCCCCTGTCAACTCCCCCTCCTCCACCACTACCACTGTCGTCACCACGGCCGATGGCCGCGATCTCACCTTGATCGACTGCGGGAGCGGCAAGACCGATCTCGACCTCGTTTGCGAGGGTTATCACCTGATCCAGAACAACTACGTCGATCCCATCGAGGACCAGGTGCTCGCCGATGCCGCCCTTCATGGCCTCGAATCGATCGGTGGGCCGGCTGCGACCTCCGACGGCGACCCCTTCGTTTGCCCGATGCCCTCTCAAGAGTTCCGGGAGGCCTGCGAGAAGGCGTCCGGTCTCGAGGCCGCCGAAGCCGATATGGCGGAGGCGATGCTCGCCTCGATGGTGATCGAGGTGCTGGACCCCAACAGCGCCTATTTCGACCCGGTCGCCTTGGAACAGCTCCGGGAAGAAGACTCAGGCCACGTCGAGGGCATCGGGGCCCTGGTGGCCACCGACGAGGACCCAGAGCCGGAGGCCGGCGACGACTCGTGCACGGTCATCTCGGAAGAGTGCCGGCTCGTTGTGACCTCCACCATCCCAGACGGGCCCGCCGAGCGGGCCGGAGTCGAGGCAGAAGACGTGATCGTGGCCGTCGACGGAGAGTCGATCGATGGCCTGTCGGTCGACCTGGTCACATCCAAGGTGCGAGGCCCGGCGGGAACCACCGTGGAGATCACGGTCGACCGCGAGGGCTCAGAGCTCGATTTCGAAATCGAAAGGGCTGCGGTCGACATCCCAATCCTCGACTCCGAGGTCGTCGGTGATGTCGGCTACTTGAGGCTCAACGTCTTTTTGGAGCAGGCGGATCGGGCAGTCGAGAACGCCCTCGGTGGGCTGCTGGCGGACGGCGCCAACTCGCTGGTGCTCGATCTGCGGGACAACCCCGGCGGCTCTCTGGAAGCGACCGTCAACATCGTGAGCGAGTTCCTGGAAGACGGAGTCATCCTCCGGACCCAGTCCCCGGGGTCAGACACGCCTTATCACGTCCGCGAGCGCGGCATCGCCCGCGAGATCCCGATGGTGGTCCTCGTCAACGGGTCGAGCGCTTCGGCATCGGAGGTCACCGCCGCCGCCCTCCAGGAAGCCGGGCGGGCGATGATCGTGGGTGAGCCCACTTATGGGAAGAACACGGTCCAGCAGAGGTTCAACCTCCAAAACGGTGGCGCCCTGAAGCTCACCACCGCCCGCTGGGTGACAGCCGAGGGAAACTCGTTCGGGGGTACCGGGGTGATCCCAGACATAGCCGCCGACTTGCCCAATGATCTGTCCGTCGCCGACCTGGTGGCGGAGGCGGTCAAGCTGGGCGGGCTCTAGAGAGTCTCACGTCATACGTCTCACGGTCTCACGGTCTCACGTAGAGCCCTAGGGGAAACTCCCGGGCGGTAGCCATGGCAGCACCGATCAGTACATGTTGAGAGCGCCGGACTGGGTCCCGGCCACGAGCGACGAGACCGGGATCACAGTCGCCACCTGGGTCAGCTGACCAAGGCGGTCGGGCCGCATGACACGAGAGCCCGCCGGTCAAGCTTCGAGTTTTGAGACTCAAGACGAGAGACTCATGACTCCGGGTAGGGGACGCCCGTTCTCGCGTGGCAGTCGTAACCGTTGGGGTTCTTGCCCAGGTACTGCTGGTGGTAACCCTCGGCGTAATAGAACTCGGGGGCTTCCCCGATCTC
>DATBMA010000025.1:0-22064 GCA_036555105.1 Acidimicrobiia bacterium | reverse complement strand
TCCCATAGGCCAGTGCGCGGCCTCGCAGCCACCGGGGAGGAGGCTGCAGCTTTCCCGTCGCTTCATGAAACTCGTGCGCGAGCCGGGACTTGCCGACCCCGGCCGGGGCCAGCACGGTGACGAGGCGCGGGCGACCAGCATCAACTGCGGCGCGCAGCGTCTGGTGAAGAGTGGCAAGCTCCTCAACCCGTCCGATCAGCGGCACCTCCAGGCCCGAACGGCCTGGCCCACCCTCGTGCTCCGAACGCGACGCCAAGGCCCTGAAGGCAGGAACCGGGTCCGCCTTGCCCTTGAGTGTCAGCGGCTCAAGCGTCTCATATTCGATGACGGTGGCGGTGGCCGCCTGGACCGACGGGCCGACCACGACCCCGCCAGGCTCCGCCGCCGACTGAAGGCGGGCAGCCGTGTTGGCAGAGTCACCGGTGACCATGCGGTCGGGCAGGTCCGGCGGACGCTCTATGTGCACGAGCACTTCCCCTGCCTCTATCCCGACCCT
The DNA here is from genome assembly GCA_036555105.1 of Acidimicrobiia bacterium. Lineage (GTDB taxonomy): Bacteria > Actinomycetota > Acidimicrobiia > Spongiisociales > ZC4RG35 > DATBMA01. Next base: position 21,568 of record DATBMA010000025.1, on the reverse strand, counting down.
CATGGCCAATTGCGGCCGGCCCTCGGCGGCCAGCTCCCGATTCAGCTCCCCCAACGCCGCCTGCATGGCCAGCGCCGCGTTGACCGCTCTAGCCGGATCGTCTTCGTGCACCGCCGGCACCCCGAATAGGGCCAGCATCCCGTCGCCCATCAACTTGTCGACCGTGCCACCGTGCCGGTCCACCTCGCGAGCCAGCACGCCGAAGGCGCGCTGGATCAAGGTCTGGACGACTTCGGGATCCTCACGCTCTCCTAGCGCGGTCGACCCGACCAGGTCGGCGAACAAGGTCACAACGAACTTGCGCTCCCGCTGACCCACCCCGACCTGCTGCAGCCGGCTGCCGCAGTTCAGGCAGAACTTGGCCCCGTCCGGGTTCTCGGTCGCGCAGACCGGACAGGCGACCGGCATCATCGACCTCTGTCAGACCGCCCTTCGCCTCAGGCGACTACCGGGACCTTCTCCATCGCAGCCGCCACCTTCTCGGCCGGGTAGGAGAAGTCCTCGAGCTTCCCGGTCAGGTAGGCGTCGTATGCCGCCATGTCGAAGTGCCCGTGCCCGCACAAGGCGGTGAGGATCACCTTCGACTCCCCGGTCTCCTTGCAGCGGTTGGCCTCCCGGATGGCCGAAGCCAGGGCGTGGGTCGGCTCAGGAGCAGGAATGATTCCCTCGTTCCTGGCGAACTTGACGCCTGCGTCGAAGCACTCGACCTGGCCAATCGCCTCCGCCTCGATCAGACCGAGGTCGTAGAGGTGCGAGAGCAGCGGCGACATGCCGTGATAACGCAGCCCACCGGCGTGGATGGGGTCGGGGATGAAGTCGTGCCCGAGCGTGTGCATCTTCAGCAGAGGGGCCATCCCGAGGCTGTCGCCGAAGTCATAGCGGTACTGGCCCTTGGTGAAGGAGGGTGCCGCGGTCGGCTCGACACACCGGATGGTGGGGCTGATCTTCCCGGCCAGCTTGTCCCGCAGGAACGGCAGCGACAGTCCGGCGAAGTTGGAGCCTCCGCCGGTGCAGCCCACGATCACGTCGGGGGTCTCCCCGAAGATCGCCATTTGCTCGATCGCCTCCTGACCGATGACGGTCTGGTGCAGAAGCACATGGTTCAGCACGCTTCCGAGGGCGTACTTGGTGTCATCGTGAGTGGCAGCCACCTCCACCGCCTCCGAGATGGCGATTCCGAGCGAGCCGGGGCTGTTGGGGTCGCCGGCCAGAATGGTTCGCCCGGCGTTGGTCAGCTCGGATGGGCTCGAGTGCACCTTGGCCCCCCAGGTCTCCATCATGATCCGCCGGTAGGGCTTCTGGTCATAAGAGGCCGCCACCATCCACACTTCGCACTCGAGGCCGAAGAGAGTGCACGCCAGTGCCAGGGAGCTCCCCCACTGGCCTGCCCCGGTTTCGGTCGCGATCTTCTTGACGCCTTGCTCGGCGTTGTAATAGGCCTGGGGCACGGCAGTGTTCGGCTTATGGGAGCCGGCCGGGCTCACCCCTTCATACTTGAAATAGAGGTGGGCCGGGGTGTCGAGGGCCTTCTCCAGCCGGCGGGCGCGGTATAGAGGCGTCGGCCTCCACATCTTGAAGACGTCGATCACCGCGCCAGGGATGTCCACATAGCTGTCCTGGGTGACCTCTTGCATGATGAGGGCCATCGGGAATAGTGGGGCGAGGTCGTCGGGGCCGAGCGGCTGCAGGGTGCCTGGGTGAAGCGGGGGCGGCTGCGGCGCCGGTAGATCGGGTCCGACGTTGTACCAGGCCGACGGGATCCGGGTCTCATCGAGAACCACCTTCGTCATGTCGGCCATATGCCGCCCTCCTTTCAAGGCCGCGAAACGCTAGCAAGACCCAGGCGGCCAGGAGCCCGGCCCGAGAGGATCAGTCCGCCTGTTGGCGCGGGACCACCGCGATGGCCACCAGCTCCACCACTGCGGCGGGCTCGAAGAGGGCGTCGACCCCGATGAGCGCCATCGCCGGGTAATGCGAGCCAAACACCTTCCGGTATGCCTCACCCAACGGTCGGAGCGCTGCCCGATATGAGGGGACATCCGTCACGTAGATGGTCAACGAGACCACGTGCTCGGGAAACGATCCGGCGGCTGCAAGCGCCAGCTGCAGATTGCGACACGCTTGGGCGAACTGCTCGACCAGCCCGGTCGACAGGGAGCCATCAGCCCGCTGGCCGATCTGGCCGGCCAAGTAGACGGTGTGGCCTTCGGCCGGCACCACCGCATGACTGAACCCGACCGCAGGAGGCAGCCCGGCCGGTTCGATCATCTGATGACCAGTGCTCACCGGCCCTCCCACGTTGGCTCGCGGCCCTCGCGGTAGGCCCGGTAGAACTCGGCGTGGTCCTCAGATGCCATCAGCAGTGCCTGGGCATAGGCCTCGGCCTCGATCGCCGCCGAAAGGCCCATATCGAGCTCGCGGGTCACGAGCGACTTGGTGGCCGCATATGCGAGGGTTGGCCCCGATGCCAGCCTCGCTGCCAGCGCCGCCGCCTCCTCCATCAACAAGGCGTCGGGCACCACGGCGGTGGCCAGCCCGATATCGGCTGCACGCCCTGAGTCGACCTTGTCTCCAAGCAACAACAGCTCGGTGGCCCTTCCCAGCCCCACGACTCGCGGCAGCAGGTAGGCGGCACCCATGTCGGCTCCGGCCAGGCCCACCTTGGTGAACAGGAAGTGGAACGAAGCGGACTCGGCCAGAAGCCTGAGGTCCGCGGCCAGGGCGATGACTGCGCCGGCCCCCGCTGCCACCCCGTTCACGGCTGCGATGATCGGCATAGGAAGCTCCCGCATCCCTTGGACGACCGCCCCGGTGAGCCGGGTGAAGTCGAGCAGGTCGCTCGCCCCCTTCCCCTGTAGGGCTCCGATGATGTCGTCGACGTCTCCCCCCGAGCAGAACCCGCGGCCGCTGCCGGTGATCACCAGTACCGCCACTTCCGGGGTCTGGTGCAGCTCGGCCAGCAGGTCGCGCAGATCGGCGTAGACGGCCAGGGAGAGGGCGTTCAACTTCTCCGGACGGGTGAGGGTGACGGTGGCGACTCTGCCTTCGATTCGGAGATCGAAGTTCTCCCATCGCTCGGTGAAGGGCGCCGAGGATCTCCCCCTGGTCACGCGATGGTCCCTCCCCCGTCGATCACCATGGCATGGCCGTTCACCGCTCCGGCCTCATCCGAGGCGATGTACATCACGGCCGAGGCGACTTCCTCGGGTGTGATCAGCCGACCGAGCGGCGACATGCCCTCCAGCACCGCCTTGGCACCGTCGGGCTCGAGCGAGGTGGTGGCTGCGATGCGTTCGATGGTGCCCTCGGTCATCTGGGTGTCGACGAACCCGGGGCAGACGGCGTTGGCGGTGATGCCGCTTCCCCCTACCTCCGCCGCCGCCACCCGCATCAGGCCCAGCATGGCGTGTTTGGCGGCGGCATAGGCCCCGGTGTACTTGGGCCCCACCAGCCCGGCGACCGACGCCAGGTACACGATCCGCCCGAACCCCCGCGAGCGCATGCCCCCGAGCACCGCCTGGGTGCACAGAAGAGAACCGGTGGCATGCACCGCGAACATGCCGTTCCAGTCATCCAATCCGATCCGGTGGACCGGGCCGGAGACGGCCTGCCCGGCATTGGACACCAACACCTCGACCTCCAGCCCCGAAAAGGCCTCTTTCACCGAAGAGGGATCGGTCACGTCGCACAGCCGCAACTCCGTCGACCCCCCGGCCAACCGGACCGTCTCCTCCAATGCGGTGCGGTCACGACCCATCGCCACCACCTGATTTCCGCGAGAGGCGGCCTCGACCACGATCGCCCGCCCGATCCCGCGGCTTCCTCCGGTGACAGCCCAGCGGCGCGGCGTCATACGGCGACCTTACCCACCGGCCCGGTCACGCCGGGGGTGCGGGATATGGGTGGATCTCCAGCTCGGCGGTGTCGAGCATCTCGGCCACCTCGGCCCGGTCGAGCCGGTAGAACACCGCCGCCCCCACGAGGATCACCATCGCGCTCGTCACGAACATCACCGGGTATCCGAGTTGGATGATCAGCAATCCGAGCAGCGGTGCGAACAGGATGCCGCCCAGATCCAATACCGCTGTGAAAGCAGCCGCCGCCCCGCCCCGGTCCGCAGCCCCCGAGCGGGTGGTGACCATGGCCAACAGGACCGGAAAAACGATGGCGTGCCCGGTCCCTCCCAGCAGCCCGGCAAGAGGAAGCAGGGCGGCCCCCTCCGGCCCGGTCGCCATAACCAGGAAGCTCAGCGCGTAGACCGCAAGAGCCGGTCCCAACAGCTTGCGGGGCCCAACTCGATCCGGCACCCAGCCGAAGAAGAGCCGCAAGGCGACGGCGGTGGCGGCATAGCTGAGAAAGAAGGGACCGACTGACTCGAGCCCCGACTGCTCGACGTAGGTCTTCACGTAAATGAACACGACCGAGAAGGCAACGGCCAACAGAGCGGTCCCGAACCAGAGGGGGCGCATGCGACGTGAGCGCAGCACGGCCATGAAGCCTCGGGGGGCGGCGCCGGCATGGGCACCGGTCGACTCCAGGGTGAAGGCCAGGCCGAGGGCCAGAGCGCAAAAGCCGGCACCCACGAGGAACATGGCGTGGTAGTCCGCCCTGGCCAGGACGAAGTCGCCCAGGACAGTGCCGAGCCCGATCGGGGCAAGGCCCGAGATCCCGAAGATCGCCAGGCCCTGGGTGCGCCGGCCGGCCGGTACCCGGTCGGCGACATACGTGAAGAAGGCGGTGTAGCTCATGGCGTCGCCGAGAGCCTGAAGGCCGCGCATACTCCACAGCAGCGGCCCTGAGGTGGTCACGAATGAGTAGCCGATGCAGGCGACCGCCAGGAGGGCGACTCCCAGGCGGATCACCAGCCGGCGGCTGCGAATGTCCATCGTCCGGCCGATCCACGGCCGGGCGATGAGGGCGACGGCGGTAGCGACCCCCGACACGACGCCGATGCCCGCTTCGTTCATGCCCACGTCCAGCATGAAGCCAGGCAGGTGGATCATGAGGCTGTGGGTGACCTCGGTGGCAAGCGATGCCGCGAATACGACGAGGAACCAACGAGCGGTAAGGAACGAGCCCGGCACCTGCGCTGAGTCTATGGATGCCTACCCGCGCGGCTTGCGCGGGTGAAGTCGTTCTGTGAACTCGATCACGTCGTCGACGGTCGTGCCTGCGATGGCGCCGGCTATCACATCGAGGGGCAAGTCGGCGGCCTTGCGGAATCTGACGCAGCTCTTGCCGACGTCGTAGCGCTTGCCAGTCTCCCGGTAGTCGTGCTCGAACTTGCGGCGTGACTCCTCGTCGGCGTAGATCGTCATCAGATATAACGACATGTGGTTCTTCTGAGAAGCGAGCCCGGCTATTCCGATCGGATGCCCGTTGTATGTGTCCGGATATCGCTCGAGGGGGACGGAATACGCCAGCATCCCGAAGTCGATGATCTCCTCGAAACCTGGCTCGAGGTTGCTCAGAATCACCTCACGGACTTCCTCGATCGCTTCCCTGCGGTCGGCTGGGAGCTCCGCCAGATAGGCCTCGACCGAGGTGGCGTTGGAATGCATCACCTCACCTTAGGTCCCGTGGAATTGGCGCGGCCGGCCCCCCTAGCCTGCACGCCATGAGCGCCTTCTGGCATCCATTCGCCGACATGTACACCGTCAAAGACGCCCCTTTCGTGATTGAGCGGGGCAATGGCGCATATGTATTCGATCCCCAGGGAACCAGGTACCTGGATGCAACGGCCGCTCTCTGGTTCGCCAACCTCGGATATGGCAGGACCGAGATCGGGAAGGCCGTGGCCGCCCAGATGGACAAGATCCACGCCTACCACGCCTTCGTCGACTTCGTCACCCCTCCCACCCTGGCGCTGGCCGACGCCATCGCCGCCCGCTCGCCAGACCCCGGCTCCAAGGTCTTTCTCACGAGTGGTGGGTCGGATGCAGTCGACTCGGCCGCCAAGTTGGCGCGCCGATACTTCGCGGCGATAGGCCAGCCCGAGCGCACCGTCTTCATCGCCCGTGAATGGGCATATCACGGCATGCACACCTACGGGACCAGCCTCGGGGGCATCGAGCCCAACCGGGCCGGCTACGGCGAGATGGTCTCCGACATCGTGTTCGTCCCGTACGACGACGCCGAAGCGGTGAGTAAGGCGATCGATCATGTCGGACCGGAGCGGGTCGCCGCGGTCTACTGCGAGCCGGTGATCGGCGCCGGCGGGGTCCGCCCGGTGCCCCCCGAATACCTGCGCACGGTGCGCGACGAGGTCAGGGCGGCGGGAGGGCTGTTCATCTCCGACGAGGTCATCACCGGATTCGGCCGCATCGGCGACTGGTTCGCGGCCAACCGCTTCGACCTCGAGCCCGACCTGATCCTCTTCGCCAAAGGCGTCACTGCCGGCTACCAGCCTCTGGGCGGGGTGATCGCCTCCCCCCGGGTGGCCGCCCCCTTCTTCGATCAGCCCGGGGTGATCTGGCGCCATGGATACACCTACTCCGGTCATGCAGCCGGATGCGTAGCGGCCCTCGAGGTGATGCGCATATACGAGCAAGAGGGCGTGTTCGCCAGGGCCCTCGAGCTCGAGTCCGAGTTGATGGCCGCGCTCACTGCATTGGAGAGCTTCGATCCTGTGGTCGGCATCCGCGGGGGCACCGGCGCCATGGCGGCGGTCCAACTGGACCTTGAGGACATGACCCTCGCCCCCCGAGCCGCCAAGGCCTGCAGGCAGGCGGGCGTGATCACGCGGGCCGTCGCCGGCAACGGACTCCAGATCTCGCCGCCGCTCACCCTCACCGTGCCACAGGTCGATGAGTTGGTGGACAAGATGGCCGTTGGCCTGCGGGCGATCTGACCCTCCCCGCGTCTAGTCTCGCCGCCGAAGAGGAGGGAGAGAGTTGACGGTCTCGGCCTATCCCGAGAAGAGTCAGGCCACCACGATCCTCATCCTGGGAATACTGGGTCTGCTCTGCTGCGCCCCTCTCGGAATCGTGTCTTGGGTGATGGGCAACAACGAGATCGCCGCCATGGATGCAGGGCGGCGTGACCCCGCCCAGCGGTCGACCGCCAACGGCGGCCGCATCCTCGGAATCGTCGCCGTCGCCTTATGGGCGGTCGGCTTGGTGGTCGCCACGATCACCGGCGTGTTCAGCGGAAGCTTTTGGCCATTCGGGTGATTCTCCAGCGCCGCTGGCTCCCGCTCTTGCCGGTCGCGGTCTTCGGCGTGCTGACCCTGGCCTCGCCAACCCACGACGGTCCCACCCTTTGCCCCTTCGCGTTGATCACCGGGACCGCCTGTCCTGGCTGCGGTATGACCAGGGCCTTCGCCTGGCTGCTGCGAGGCGACCTCTCCCAAGCCCTGACCTATCACCCGCTGGCCCCGCTGATCGCACTCGAGCTGCTGCTCGTCGTCGGCTGGTGGCTGGCGAGGAGGTTGGGCCGGGCTCCGGACCCTGGTCGGCTTCCTGCGCTCGTGATGGCCGTGACTGGGGTCTTGCTCCTCTTGACATGGATAGTCCGTTGGGCGTCTGGGACGCTCCCACCAGTGTGAGGTGAATTCATGACAACGCCACCATCCGACCCGACCCCGCCGGTCGAGCCCACTCCACCGGTCGAGCCCACGCCGCCGGCGCCGCCCCCACCACCGCCAGTCCAGCCGACTCCGCCACCGCCCCCGCCGCCTCCGCAACCGATGGCGCCGGAGACCCGCGGCGTCTACATGGAGGCCTCGCAGGCCACCACCGCACTGGTGCTCGGTATCCTCGGCATCGTCCTCTGCCAGATCCTCGGGCCTTTCGCATGGTCGATGGGCAACAAGGAGTTGCAGGCGATCGACGCCGGCCGCCGCCCTGTTGAGAATCGGGGAACCGCCAATGCGGCCAAGATCCTGGGGATCGTCGGGACCGTCCTCCTGATCCTGTCGGTCGTCGGCCTGATCATCTTCTTCGCGATCTTCGCTATCAGCGGTGTCAACTACTTCACCGACATGGGCTAGACCAGCAGCGAGACTCGAGACTCAGGACTTGATAACGAGCGCGGGGTGGCTGCGGACGCGCGGCTTGCGCTCGACGACCTGACTCGCCAGCAGGTCGAAGGCCGCGTCCGCCTCGGAGCCGGGAGCGGCCGTCTTGACCGGCCGACCTGCGTCGGCGCCTTCCCGCACCGCCGGCACCAGAGGGATCTGAGCCAGCAAGGGAACCCCCACCTCCTCGGCCAGCTCGGTGCCGCCGCCGCGGCCGAACAGCTCCACCCTCTGCCCGGCGGCGTCGGTGAACCAGCTCATGTTCTCGACCACCCCGATCACTTCCTGCTCGACCTTGGAAGCCATCAAGGCGGCGCGGCGGGCAACTCTTTCGGCAGTCGGCTGAGGGGTGGTCACCAGCAGCACCTCCGCCCGCGGCAGGAACTGGCTCATCGAGATGGCGACGTCGCCGGTGCCGGGTGGCATGTCCACCAACAGGAAGTCGAGGCGGTCCCAGAAGACATCGGTGAGGAATTGCTCGAGGGCCTTGTGAAGCATGGGGCCCCGCCAGATCACCGCCTGCTCGTCTCCCACGAAATAGTCCATCGACATGACCTTCACGCCGTGGGCAACCGGAGGGATGATCGCCTCGGCGATGACAACGGGAGGATGGGTCACCCCCAACATGCGCGGGATCGAGAACCCCCAGATGTCGGCGTCGATCACCCCGACCTTGTTGCCTGCAATCGCGAGGGCGACGGCGAGGTTGGCGGTCACAGTGGACTTGCCAACGCCCCCCTTCCCCGACGAGACGGCCAGCACCCTGGTCCGCGAGCCCGACTGACCGGCCCTAGGGCCGGCCTCGTCCCGCAAGCGGGTCATCATCGCGGTCCGCTCCATGTCGCCCATCACCGTCATGGAGATCTCGACCTGGCCGTTGTCCAGCGCCTCGCGCACTCTGCGGTCGAGCTCCTCCCGCTCCGGGTAGTTGGGCACCGGCAGCCTTATGACCACCTTCTTGAGGCCCCGAAAGCCCTCCTCTACCCCCGCCACCATGTCCAATTCGGCCAAAGCGCGATCCAGCAGAGGGTCGCGCACAGACCCGATCAGATCGGTGGAAGAGGCCATGTATTCCCTATCGGGATAGTGTCTAGAAGGCCTTCGTCACTATAGTTTGGGGCCGGATGTCCCTCTCCGAGCTGGATTCCGCCCCGTTCGACCAGCCCGAATCACTAATGGCCCAATCTGACGCGGCTCAGTTCGATGAGGCCAGGTTCGACGAGGCACAGTTCGACCGGACCATCGGGGACCTCACTGCTGCTCTGGGCGATCCCACCCGACGCGCCATCTACATCGCTGTCCGCCAATCGGCCGAACCGCTCACCTCCACACAGGTGGCCGACATCTTCGAGATCCATCCGAACGTAGCCCGCCATCATCTCGACAAGCTGGCGGGAGACGGATACCTCCGGGTCACCCAAAAGCGGCTCAATGGGAGGCGTGGGCCGGGGGCCGGCCGGCCCGCCAAGTGCTACGAGGCCACCGGCAAGGCCGTGGCCGTGCACCCAGGGCGGCGATACGACCTGCTGGTGGACCTGCTGGTAAAGGTCATCGACCGCCTCCACCCCGACGCGATCTCTGCAACTGCAGAAGCGGTGGGGCGCGACTATGGCAAGGCGTTGGCTGCAGAGATCGGAGCACCGGACGATGCCGGTTACGCAGTTGCCGTGGAGGCCGTGGCCAAGGCGATGGGCGGGCTCGGATTCGACATCACCGCGGACGTCGGGTCCCAACGGCTCCTCACCAGTCACTGCCCATTCGGGGCGGCGGCCACCGCCCACCCCGAGGTGATCTGCTCACTCGACCGCGGGATCGTGAGCGGGATTCTCGGCTCCCTCAGCCAGCCATGCAGCCCGGTTCTCACTCCCCACCGCACCGAGGCCGAGGACTGTGTGACCAGCGTGCCGGTCGCCATCTCCGCACGCGTCTGAGCTCACCCTCCCCCCGGGTGGTTGCACACCCGATCGATAGAATTGGCCTCAGATGAAGGTTCCGATCGAGACGATGGCCACCCCGCTCGGAGAACGGCGGATTGCGCGAATCGACCACCTTCCCGGGATCGAGCACCTGCCATATTCGATCAAGGTGCTACTCGAGTCGGCGGCTCGCCACCTCGGCGACGGGATCGTCAGCGAGGGCGATGTAGAGGCCATCGCCGCCTATGACGCCCGCCAGGTAGGTGAGGTCGAGATCCCATTCGTTCCGGGCCGAGTGTTGTTGCAGGACTTCACAGGTGTGCCGGCGGTGGTCGACCTTGCGGCCATGCGGTCGGCCATCGTCAGGATGACGGGGCGCACCGCCGACGCCGACAAGGTCAACCCGGTGGTGCCGTGCGACCTCGTCATCGACCACTCGGTCCAGGTCGACGCGTACAACCGTCCTGACGCCCTCATCATCAACAGTCGCCACGAGTTCGAGCGCAATCAAGAGCGCTACGCCTTCCTGAAATGGGGCCAGTCCGCCTTCGCCAACTTCAGGGTGGTCCCTCCGGCGACCGGCATCGTCCACCAGGTCAACCTCGAATACCTGGCCAAGGTCGTGTGGGATGACGGGTCCTGGCTGTATCCGGACTCGCTGGTCGGCACCGACTCCCACACAACCATGATCAACGGCCTCGGCGTGGTGGCCTGGGGGGTGGGCGGGATCGAGGCCGAGGCGGCCATGCTCGGCCAGCCGATCTCGATGCTGCTGCCGGAAGTGGTGGGGTTCCGCCTCCACGGGAAGATGCGGGAGGGCACTACCGCTACCGACCTCGTGCTGCGGGTCACCGAGATGCTCAGACGGCATGGAGTGGTGGGAAAGTTCGTCGAGTTCCACGGCCCAGGGCTGAACGAGATGACCGTCGCCACCAGGGCCACGATCGCCAACATGGCCCCAGAGTACGGGGCCACCATCGGGCTGTTCCCGGTCGACGAGCAGGTGCTCCGCTACCTCGATCTGACCGGTCGGCCTCCGGAACTGGTGGCCGCCGTCGAGCATTACTACCGCCTGCTTGGCCTCTGGCGTGATGACGCTCGCGAGGTGACATTCAGCGCTTCGCTCGAGCTGGACCTGGCCACCGTGCAGTCGGCTCTGGCCGGCCCTACCCGCCCGCAGGACCGCATCAACCTCTCGGGCATGAAGGCCCAGTGGGAGCAGGATCTGGCCAACACTTTCGGTCGACCCAGCCGGGCCGCGGCCGGGACGGTGTCTGAGTGGACCGACGAAGGGGGTGCGGTCGCCCCGGCGGCAGGCCAGGCCGCCAACGGCGCCGAGGTCACATACGACGGCGCCACCTTCCACCTGGATGATGGCGACGTTGTCATCGCCGCCATCACCTCTTGCACCAACACTTCCAACCCGGAGGTGATGATGGGAGCCGGCCTGCTGGCCCGCAGGGCACGTGAGCTGGGCCTCACCCGCCGGCCCTGGGTCAAGACTTCTTTCGCCCCGGGCAGCAAAGTGGTGACCGAGTACCTCACCGCCGCCGGCCTCATGGACGATCTCGAAGCCACCGGTTTCTACCTGGTGGGATACGGGTGCACGACCTGCATAGGCAACTCCGGTCCGCTCCCCGAGCCGATCAGCCAGGCGATCAACGAGCGCGGGATCGTGGCGGCAGCCGTCCTCTCCGGTAATCGTAACTTCGAAGGGAGGATCTCTCCCGACGTCCGCGCCAACTACTTGGCCTCGCCGCCGTTGGTGGTGGCATATGCCCTGGCCGGCACCGTCGACTGGGATCCGATGAACGATCCGATCGGAGAGGACCAGGAGGGCAAGCCCGTGTTCCTCTCCGACCTATGGCCGAGCCAGGACCAGGTCGACCGCTACGTGGGAGAGTTCGTCGGCGGTCCCCAGTTCCGGGAGCGCTATGCCGACGTGTTCACTGGTGCCGAGGAGTGGCAAGCGGTCTCGACCTCGGGCGGCGCCATCTACGAATGGAACGAAGGCTCCACCTACATACAGGAGCCGCCGTTCTTCATGGACCTGGGACGGGAGATAGAGCCCCTGCGGCCGATTGCCAGTGCCAGGGTCCTGATCAAGGTCGGAGATTCGGTGACCACCGACCACATCAGCCCGGCCGGGTCGATCAAGCCCGACTCTCCGGCGGGCAAGTATCTGATGGAACACGGAGTGCAGCCTGCCCAGTTCAACTCATACGGCTCACGCCGCGGCAATGACAGGGTCATGACCAGGGGCACGTTCGCCAACGTCCGAGTTCGCAACCAGCTGGCGCCTGGGACCGAGGGCGGGGTCACCAAGGACTTCCTCGATGGCGAGGTAAAGAGCATCTACGAGGCGTCCCTCGACTACCTGGGGGCAGCCATCCCCCTCATCGTCATGGCCGGCAAGGACTACGGGATGGGCTCGTCTCGCGACTGGGCCGCCAAGGGCACCCTGCTGCTCGGGGTAAAGGCAGTGCTGGCTGAGAGCTTCGAACGGATCCATCGCTCCAACCTGGTGATGATGGGAGTGCTACCGCTGGAGTACCTGCCGGGCCAGTCAGCCGAGTCCCTGGGGCTGAACGGAGCCGAAAGCTTCGACCTCGATGTCAACGATGACCTCGCCCCCCGTCAGCGGGTGAGCGTGACGGCGACCGACCCCGAGGGCGGGGTCAAGGAGTTCCAGGCCGTCGCGAGGGTCGATACCCCGATCGAGGTGGAGTACCTGCGAAGCGGGGGCATCCTCCATTACATGTTGCGCCAAATGGCGGGTTAGACGCCGCTCCGCGTCAGTCTCCCCAGTAGCGCTGTTCCCGCCAGGGGTCTCCATACATGTGGTACCCGTTCCGCTCCCAGAACCCCGGTTGATCCGAGGCGAGCAGCCGCAGCCCCCTGACCCACTTCACCGACTTCCAGAAGTAGAGGTGGGGCACCACCAAGCGGAGAGGCCATCCATGGTCGGGCTCGAGCTCCTCTCCCCCGTATCTGTAAGCGAGGAGGTTCTCGTCGCGGATCAGATCCGGCAACGGGAGGTTGGCGGTGAAGCCATGCTCCGCCATCACCAGCACATGGGTGGCAGCAGGCAGTGGTCGGGCCTCGGCCAAGAGGTCGGCGACGCCGGCCCCTTCCCAGCGTGTGTCCAGCTTGCTCCACTTGGTGACGCAATGGATGTCGACCGTCCGCTCCAAAGCCGGGCGGGCACGGACCTCCTCATAGCTGAGGGTGATCGGGTTCTCCACCAGGCCGTCGACAGAGAACGACCAGGTGGCCAGGTCGACCTTGGGGACCACTCCGGCGTGGAGTACCGGGAATCGATCGGTTGTGTACTGCCCAGGGGGGATCCGGCTCGGATCCACGCCGCTCAGGGCGCGCTTGCGCTCGAAGAAGGACATGGTGTCGGGCTATAGGGTACCGTCGTGGCTTCCCTACCAGCAGGCCCGCTCCCCCGCCGCGGGGGCAGGCTGACCGCCATCTTTGTCATCATGGTGGCTGTCGGGCTGGCCGCCACAGCAACGTGGAGCTACTTCCAACAGCCGACCGATGGCCCGATGGCCGGCGAGCAAGCGCCAGCGTTCACGGTCCAAACTCTCGACGGGTCCGACCTCACTCTCAACGACCTCACCGAGGCCGGCCAGCCCGTCGTCATCAGCCTGTGGGCGACCTGGTGCACCGCCTGCGAGGAACAGGCGGCAGAGTTGCGAGCCTTCTCAGGCGGAAGCTCGGTCCCGGTGGCTGCAATCGCCGTCCGCGATGACCTCGCAGACGTCGAGGCCCATTGGGACGGAGAGGCGAGCAATGTGGTGGTAGCGGTTGACGAGTCGGGCTCGATGGCCGAGGCCTATCAGGCGGTGGGGCTGCCGGTCACCTATGTGATCTCACCGGACGGGACCGTGCTCCACCAGGTCGGTGGGTTGGTGCAGGCGCCGACCCTCGAGCGCCTGGTGGGCGGATAGGCCAGCGCCCCGGTGGGTATGGCCTAGCCGACTACGCCTCCGCTGTCGAGCAGGTCGCCTGCCCACTCGAACAGGTAGAAGAGGGCAACCAGGGCCACCGCCACTATCAGCACCATCTGCAGGACCCGTACTGCAGCGGGCCCGGGGAGGGCGGCGAACAGCTTCCGCATCCCTAGCCCTGCACCTCGCGCTGTAGCAGCAGATCGGCGTATCGGAGATTCGGCCCTTCCACCAATTCTGAGAAGATCACGAGGCGCTGGCGTGCCGAGAATCTCGGATTGCAGGTGGTGAGGGTCAACCATGCGCCGGGGCGGGGATCGGTGACCCAGACGTCCGTGGGTTTGACCACTTCTATCTGCCGAACCTCGTAGACGTGCAGCCCGATGGCGGTCTCGACCTCGACCCGGTCCCCCACCACCAGTTCGTCGAGGCGGTAGAACGGCCGCCCATACGTGGTCCGGTGCCCGCTGATCACGGCATTCCCGGGCTGGCCGGGAAGGGGCGTCCACGGCATGTGGCCCGGCCCTTCCTTCAAAGTCTGACGATCGACCCCGGAGAAGACGACTGCGTCCAGTTCGATCTTGGGGATCGTGATCTCGGCGAACGGGGTCCCTTCCTCGGGCAATGGCTCGACGTAGAACTGGATCGGGTCGGAGGTTGGCTGGGGTGACTCCTGCTGGACGACCTCTGGAGCCGGAAGGTCTTGACGCCGATCGTCCAACTGCGTGACCAGCTCGACTTTCGCCTCTTCTTGAGACGATTCCGCCACCAGATCGGTGACGTAGAGCTGATAGACCAGGAAGGCAAGGACCAGGAGCCCGGACCAAACCAGGGTGCGTCCGAGCACCCGCATCGCTTTCCACACGGTCCCGACAGGCTACCCCCGGGCCGTTTCAAGACCAGAGAGCCGAACGACTCACCGGTGGCGGAACTCGGGGCGGCGCTTGTCATGAAAGGCCGCCACCCCTTCCCTGGCGTCCAAGGTCATCGCCACCAAGGTGAGACCGGCCTGCAATCGGTCGAAAGCGGAGTCGAAGTCTCCCGACTCCCGAAAGAAGGCGTCACGGCCGATCGCGGTAACGGCTCCGCTGTTGGCCACCAGTGCCTCGACGACCAAGTCGACCGCCTCATCGAGCTCGGACCGGGGCACCACCCGAGAGACCGCCCCCAATCGCAAAGCCTCTTGCGGGTCGACGGTGCGACCCGTGAGCATCATCTCGAGGACGGCTTTGGCAGGCATCGCCCTGAGCAGCGGCACGGTGATCATCATGGGCCACAGCCCGGCGCCGATCTCGGGTGTGCCCAGCTTGGCCTCGTCGACGCAAATGGTGATGTCGCAGGCGACCGCCAGCCCGAAACCCCCGGCGAGGGCATGTCCGTTCACCCTCGCCACGGTCGGCTTGCCACCGCGCCAGATCTCCCGGAAGAGGTCAGCGAGGGAACCGCGGCTCCGATGCAGCCCCACTGGATCATCCACGAATCCGCTCCCGAGGTCGCCACCGGCGGAGAACGCCTGCTCCCCCGCCCCGGTGTACACCAGGACCCGTACCTCCGGATCGGCGATGGCCTCACGGGTCCGTTCCAACAGCTGGGCCATCGTGACAACCGACAGCGGGTTGCGACGCTCGGGCTCGTCGATCGTGATATCTGCCCGAGGACCCCTTACTTCGTACCGGACCATGTGGCTCCTATGAGGTGCTGTGATAGCGTCGACCAATGCTATGGCTGGCGCTGGTCCTCTTCATCTCGCTTGCCATCGCCCTGCTTCGCGGGGGAAGGCTCACCAATCTCGGTGACATCCACCTGCGAATGTGGTGGCTGCTGCCGCTGGCCCTGGCCCTGCAGGTGGCGGCCCGCTTCCTGCCGGTGGGGGCAGATGATCAGGGCACCACGCTGGTCTTGCTCTCTTACCTCCCCCTCCTCGCCTTGGTGGTGCTGAACCGCGATCGAACCGGCATGTGGATGGCAGGAGCCGGCGTGCTCATGAACTTCACGGTGATCATCGCCAACCACGGGATGCCGGTGCTGTCAGAGGCCGCCTATGTCGCTTCCGGCTTCACATCGACGGTCATCGACTTCGGCGAGGGTTTCAAGCACGTGCCCCTGGACGAGACCAGCCACCTTGTGTTCCTGGCCGATGTCATCCCGCTGCGGCTTGCCAACATCGGACAGGTTCTATCGCTCGGTGACGTGTTCCTCGCACTCGGGCTCGGACGCTTCCTCGATCACGAGTTGCGCAAGCCCATTCGCTGGTTCAAAAGGGGTGCCCGGGCTCAGGCCGGTTCGGCCAGCGAGTTGTGATGCCTCCCCAGGCCCGAAGGGCTATCTCCTCCCCTAGTGAGCGCAGCGAACGCCGGGGGAGGTGGCACGAAGTGCCGGAGGGGGGTGGGGTGAGGGGAGTCGTACGGAGCACGGGAGGGGTCCTAGCGCATCACCGGGTGAAACGCACCCTGCTCCTCGAGCACGCGCCTGAGGGAAGCAACCACCTCTGGGTCGAAGTCATAGGCGACGCCTTGATGGAGCGTCTCGATCGCCTCCAGAGGAGTGAGGTGCCGGTCATGGATGGCGTGGTCGTACGCGGACACCGCCCGCACGATTTTGGACACCTGAGATAGAGACGGATCGATCTGCTCGCCAGGGTGGCGGTAGGGCTCGTTCAGTCGGCGGACATGCTCGGCCACCTGCTCCAGGTACGGGGCTTGTCCGATGATCTCCGCCCCCCATCTGGCGATGTCGTCGTCGGTGTACCCGACCGCCACCAGGCTGGAGTCGGTGAGTGTGATCCTCCCAATGTCGTGCATCAGGGCGGCGAACTCCAACTCCTGCACCTCGATCGGCTCCAGCCCGAGGTCTCGGGCCACGTCGAAGGCGAGGGTGGCCGTGCGGTCGGCATGCCCCTCCGTACCCAGACCGGCAACTTCGGGAATGCGGGCCAACGCCCTGATGGTCTGGCGGTACGTCCTCCGGGTGGCTTGATTTCGGTGGAAGGCGACGTGGGCGAACCCGTATGGGAGGGCGGCCGCCGCCAGTGCCCACCAATGCAGGTATGGGACGGCGAATGCAAAGAGGGCTCCCGTGGCGATCAAAGTGCCGAGGACGTCGAGGTCTTCGAGGGCCATCCGCAGGGCGAACCGCCGGGAAAGCGGCCGCCGGTTGCCCTCCATGATGGCGTACATCCCCGTCTCCATTGCCAGCCAGGCCAGGGTGGCCACTCCCAGCGGGAGCAGCAGACCCCAGCCGTTGCCGGTGCTGATCGGATCGATTTCGAGGAGTTCCGAGAACAAGACCGCATAGACCGACGCAGAGACGAAGTGCCGGGTGAGGGCGGGCACGCATTCGTACTGGTCGTCGCCCCTGGCAAGCAGCAGAGCCCATTGGGCGAGGGTCCCTACTGCATACACGCCCAGGGCTCCCGCCAGGTCGACCTCGTTCCCGGTCCTGAACAAGATGGGTACCGCCGCCGCTACTGCCCCCGCCGCAGTCAGCTTCAAGCTCGGAGAGTTGGGGACCCAGATCAGTCCCGCGATGGCAGTTGCCACCACCGCCACCAGGAGTTGCATGCCCGGCGTCACTGCCTGCGGAAGGGTCAGGGCAGCCACCACCGCCGCCCCCGGTCCGAGGAGGAGCGAGAGCAACGGGAGGCGAGACTCAGAACGTGACATCGAACACGTCCCCTTCGGCCAGATGGCGAGCGACTGCTTCGTCTGAGAGGTGGGCAGATCCGTAGATCTCACCGGTTTGGACGAGGGCTTTCTCCAGGGCGTCGACGACCACCGGATGGAACTGTGAGCCTGAATTGCGCCGCAGTTCGTCGATGGCGTACGCCTGGGTCAGCGCCATCCGATAGCTGCGGGTCGAAGTCATCGCATCGAAGGCGTCCGCCACCGCCACGATGCACGACTCGAGGCTCGGCTGCTTGCCGGGCTGGTGGCCCGACCCCCCATATCCGTTTCCGTCGTAGTGCGAGTGATGGCCAGAAGCGATCTCGACCGGGCGCTGGAGAAAGTCGACCTCGGCCAGGATCTCCTCCACCAGGTGGGCATGCGCCATGACCTCGGCGTACTCGTCCGGATCGAGCTTGCCCTTCTTGCGGATGAGGTCTCCTGGCACCGCCAGCTTGCCCACATCGTGGATGAGGGCTGCCCAACGCAGGTTCTGCAACTGGGTCCCGGAAAAGGCCAGCTGCTCGCCGATGATGCGGGAGAAGTAGGCCACCCGCTCGGTGTGGCCGCGGGTATAGAGGTCCTTCGCCTCCAGGGCCTTGACGAACCCGCGCAGGGTTGCCTCTTCTGCCTCCCGTAGGCGTGCGTATGAGACGACCGACATGTGGCCGATTGCGTAGACGAAGAAGATGAGTGGTAGGGCAGCGGGCTCTTGCACGACCAGGGCGCCGAGCAGGCCGCCGACCACACCCATCAGTAGGAGGCGACCGATGGTGCCGGTCATGTGCGACCACGGAACCAACTGCCTGGGGCCGTAAACGGTGCGCACGGCGATCCTGACCAGCTGCCAGTTGACGAGGCTGTAGACCAGCGCCGCCAGCAAAGACGCGGCTACGACGAGGATCACATCAGAACCCGTGACAGGAAGCGCAAGATCAGCCAGCATGACATCGAGCACGAGCCCCGCCGCCCCAGCTGACGCGACAAGTTGACCGAAGTTGGTGAGCGGTTGGAACAGTCGCTTCTGGCGGATGTCAGCCGGCACCAGGGGCCCAAGGGCAGCCATCGCCGCCAGGCCCAGCGTCGCACTGTATCCACTGAGCACGAAAACGACTCCGGCAGTCAAGGCGGGCATCACCGATGAGCTCTGCAGCAGGCGGTCGTTGACCTCGACTGAATTGAGCTCGAGCACCGTGAACGCAACGGCGAACAATGCCCACAGCCAAAGAGGCTGTGGGAAGACGCCGAAGTAGATGGCAGCTATCAGGATGGCCACACCCACCAGCGAGTAACTGGTGGCGATGATCGCTTTCCTGGTGCGGGTGTTGCTCAAGGGGTGCCCTTACGTGTGCGGTGCCCGGCAGCTTGCTCAGCCGACTTTCAGGCTGGCAGACCCGGCAAGAAGCATCGCTGCCAGGCTGCCAACGGTTGCCAGTATCCGAACGAGCTTGCCCTTCATGCTAAGGCGCTCACCGTTCTTTCAAGGTTCACCATCCGCTGTTGGATGGTGTGCCTGATCCGCTCCGCTAGTTGATTGGTGTGCGTCTCTTGGAGCTTCGCCCGCCACCGGGCTACCGCATCGATTCCCAACCTGCGGTCGGGAATCCTTAGTTGTCAATTTGGCCCCTGACCCGCCGTGAGGTGTCACGACAGCGACCTACCTGGAAATCTAGACCATGTCGCTAGCCCGAGACAACCGCTAATGCAGGGCTCACAGGACTATTCACTCCTAGCCTCACTGGCATGAAGAGCCGTGAGTTGGAAGAGAAGGTCCGTCGCCTACCCGGTGTCGAGGGAGTGCGGGTCGTCGTCGAAGGCGACGACGTGACCGAAGTCCACGTGCTCGCCACGAACGGCAAACCCGCCAAACAGGTCGTGCGCGACGTCCAGTCCCTTGCCCAAGCGGCCTTCGGGACCGCGATCGATCGGAGGGTGGTCTCGGTGGTCCAACTGCCGGAGGCCGACCTCGCGGGCGGGGACCGCCCGATGATCGAAGACGTCGCGGAGCGCATAGACGGCAGCAGGATGACCGCCACCGTGACCCTGGCATGGCACGGTGAGCAGATCGTCGGAGAGGCCGAAGGAGCGGCATCGGCCAACACCCGGCTGCGGCTGGTCGCAGAAGCCACCCTCGACGCGCTGCGGAGGGCGCTCAAAGAGGCCACCGCTTTCGACATCGTCTCGGTAGATGTGCCGACCCTCGGCGGCAGGCCGATTGCCATCGCGCAGGTGGTAATGGTGGCCGATGGGATCGAACGCCTGATGGTGGGCTCTGCCCTCTCCGGAGTGGAGTCTCCTCGCTCCGTGGTCCGGGCCGTGCTCGACGCACTCAACCGTCACATTCCTGAGCTCCGGCGTTGACTACCCGAGGTGGTGACGCCGCGGTCACCCCTCACCATCTCGCCACCGACACAGCGATTGCCATGATGCGGGCCGGCGGCAACGCGGTCGATGCGGCGGTCGCCGCCAACGCAGTGCTGGGCGTCGCAGCCCCGGAGACGTGCGGAGTCGGAGGCGACCTGTTTGCGCTGGTCTTCTCCCCCGGCGCCTCCATCCCCGCTGCTCTGAACTCGTCAGGGCGGGCGGGATCGGGCGCATCCCCCGAGGCATTCCAAATCGCAGGGATGACGAGCCTCCCTCAGTTCGATGTCCAGACCGTCACCGTTCCCGGCTGTGTCGACGGTTGGGAAGCGCTGCTGGCGAGGTTCGGCAGCATCACCATGGCCGAGGCAGTTGCTCCCGCGATCCGCCTGGCAGAGACGGGCTTCCCGGTTTCGGCCGAGCTGGCCCTCTCACTGGCGACTCGGGCTCCGGCCCTCGCCGCAGATGACGGAGCTGCCGACCTCTATCCGGAGGGCAGGCCGCCGGAGCTCGGCAGGATGATCCGCCGACCCCAACTGGTCGACACCTTGCGACAAATCGTCGAAGGAGGAAGGACGGCTTTCTACGAGGGCGGCCCAGGAAAGGCGATCACGACCGCGACCGAGGGCAACATCGTGAGCGCCGACCTCGAACGGGTCCAGGCCGAGTGGGTGGAGCCATTGGGAAAGCCGCTCTTCGGGATGACGGGCTGGACGATCCCTCCAAACTCCCAGGGATACCTCACCCTCGCATGCTGCCGGATCGCCGAGATGCTCGGAGTCGATCGGTCGATGACGGACGCTTCGTGGCACACCCAGATCGAGGCGTACCGGGCTTTGGCTGCCGAGAGAGACGACCTCGTATCCGATCCGGGGTCGGCTCCGGTTCCGCCTGACTATTTGCTCGATGACAAGCGCTTGGCCGAGCTGGCCGGCTCGATCAACCCAGAGCGGGCAGCGCGCTGGCCCGGTGTGAACGATCGGGGAACCGACACCGCATACATGTGCACACTCGACCGCTCCGGCATGGGGGTGTCACTGATCCAATCGAACTTCATGGGGCTGGGCTCGAATCGAGCCGCGGCGGGCTTCATCCTCCATAACCGCGGCGCCGGCTTCGACCTGCGGCTCGAGCATCCCAATCTCCTCGCCCCGGGAAAGAGACCACTGCACACCCTCTCGCCCACCTTGTGGACCCGGCCGGGTGGCCTGGCGCTCCTGCTGGGAACCAGGGGCGGCCACCAACAGCCACAACTCCTCCTACAGATGGCGGTTCACCTGCTGGTCAGCGGTCACCCGGCCGAGTCCGCCCAGGCTCTCCCCCGTTGGGCCCTCGATCACTTCGGCCCGGGATCCGATTCGAGCGTGAAAGTGGAGCCGGCCACCCCCGTCCAGCTCGTTGAAGGGCTGCGTCGCCGGGGACACGAGGTGGAGGTCCTCGGCCTGCCGCAGAGGGGATGGGGACCGGTCGCCGCGATCAGGATCGATGAAGGGGGTGGAGTCACCGCCGCCGCCGATCCCCGCTCGGATACCGCGTCGGCTGCGGCCTAGCCGACTCGGGTCTGGCTGACGAGGCCACCCCATTCCTCGTCGGTCGCCTGCAGGGAGCCGGCCAGGTAGTAGCCGACCCGCTGTAGTCGCTCGCCGTATCTCT
>DATBMA010000009.1:0-6003 GCA_036555105.1 Acidimicrobiia bacterium | reverse complement strand
GGCGATTGCGGTGACCGCGGCACTGGATGCTGCCGAGGAGGTAGGCGCAAGGTCGGTGGCCATGCCGGCCATCTCTGCCGGTATCTTCGGCTACCCGCGGGCCGACGCCTGCATGGTGATCGTCGAGGCCTGCCGGGACTGGGACACGGTGCATGTCGGATCTCTGGAGGAGATCCGGCTGGTCGGGCGGGATGGGGATGCTGCCGCTGCCTTCCGAGCTGTCCTGGGGTGATGGCAAGGTCGATCCATTCGATCCGGCGGTAGCCTGTGGCCGGGATGGGGTTTCTCGTCATTGCGTTGGCCTTGACCGTCGAGCTCGGGGGCATATTCGGCAGCGCCTCGGCAGTCGGTACCGAGGTCGACGAGGGGACCATCCAGGTCGACCTCACAGTGGAAATGTCGGCGGGAGGATCGGTCGTGGCTCACCTCTTGGAGCCAGGCGGCGAGGACCGCACCGTCGCCTTGGATGAACGACTGCCCGGGGTCTACGGGGGCATCTTCGAGACCAGGAAGATCGACCTGGTCGTCGTCTTCGAGGCGGTGGGCCCGCCGTCCGTCCAGTCTGAGTCAGTCCAACTGACCGAATTGGGGCTGGACCCAGCGTTACTCACGACGGATTCGGACGACGAGGAAGGCGACGGGCTGGGGGTGGTGACGGAGTCATGGGGCTGGCTGGCCATCGCCTTCGGGGCCGCTGCTCTGGCGTTTCTCGCATGGTGGGCTCTGCCAGAGCGACGCCGGCGGCAGGCGGCATCCACGGAGGAAGCCCCGGCCGAGGGCGAGACGGACCCACAGACCGAAGACACCGACGGTGGAGAAGCATCATCCGAGCCGGCTGTGACTGATGCAGAACCGGTGGCCGAAGGGGCGGACCAGCCCGAGAGCTAAACCAAGCTTGGTCACGCACTCGGAGCCTCGCACAACGACACAAGTGGCTACGTCATGGTTACGAATCAGCTGCGGGGGCTGCGATCATCTGTGCTGAACACACACGAACTCGACGACTGGAACGACTCGTTCGACGCGCATGCGCCCTAGGAGGAATGCGTGTCAAGCCTAAACTTCCGCGAGTCCCCGTCCCCTCAGCTTTGGGATCTTGAGGCTGCGGCGCTATAGGCGTTCTGATGGAAGGGACCCGCGAAGCCATGAGTCCACCATCCTTCGCTCGCCTGGCTGCGACGGCCGCCTATCTCTTCTTCGGCTCCGTGACGCCAACGTACCTCGTTCTACGGTCAGCACCCGATGCTGCAAATTGGTTCACAAAGTTCGGGCCGGTCTTGGCGACAGCGATTGGCGTGGTGGTGGTGGCGGGTCTTTTTGTAGAGCAGTCCCGCCTACGCCTTATCTTGTGGGGACTTGGTTCCATCATTCTGATTGGCGCCGGTTTCGTGGCGAGTCGCAGCGCTGAGGCGGATACCCTGATTATCTTCTTCGTGCCAACGTTGCTGGTGATTGGCACGGCTGCTCTCTTGCTGGTGGCACATCGACCACGCGCGTATACGTGGTCGCTACTCGGGCTGTTCGCGGTCGTGACCATCGGTGTTGGGATAGCTCGATTAGTGGTTCAGCAAACAGGGGCTGCCGACGCGGCGCTGGTCTCCCAGGCGCTTATCTCCTCCTTCTTCTTTGTTGGCTGGCTGGTGCCCCTGATGGCCACTCTGGGTCGGGGACCGATCGTCATCACAGCTCGACATGCTCTTGCGGCGTCCGTCGCGAGCTGTTGCGTGTTCCTGCTCTTTACATGGTGGGCGTGGTTGGAGGTGGCGTCGATACCCTTAGCTGCCATTGCCGTCGCCCTTGCCGCGTTCGAGGCCATCGCGTCCGTGTTGTTAGGCAGGAGTGTCCGAGGGAACAACCACATCGCAGGTTTTGGAGCGAGGCCCCTTTCGCGCTAGGCGTGAGGTCTGGAGACGCTACGCACACCGGATCTGTGGGAAACCAGTCTGAAGCTATCCAATCTATGTTCTCATCGAACCTGGCTGGCAGAATTGGTTGACAACTCTTCCGTGACCACGGGCGGCTATAACCACCCCCGCTAAAGGAAGGCCTCAACGGAAGTCCGATATCCTCCTACCGACTTCCTGTTTTACCGGCCGAGGCCGCCTCCCTGGCGGCTGCGATCTTGGACGAGGACAGCCTGGGCAGGGCGTAGATCAGGAGGATCGCCTCCAAGGCTGCGGCAACGAAGAAGGGGATCCTGAGCCCGGTCTCCCTGCCGAGGGCGTCTTCGGTCACTGCCACCAGCACCCCGCCAAGGAACGTCCCGATCGGGATCATCCCCCATCCGAAGAAGCGGTAGACGCTGTTGACCCTGCCAAGCAGCTCGTCCGGGATGATCTCCTGACGCAAAGACACGGTGATGACGTTCCAGACGACCGCGCTCAAGCTGGCGAGACCGAGCATCGCCCAGGCCACCCAGCCCTGCGAGGTCAGGCCGATGACGAGGTCAGTGGCGATCCCCACCCCGATCGAGGAATAGAGAGCCGGGCCGGACCCGAGCCGCTTGCTGACGCCGGGGGCGACGAAGCTGCCGATGACACCGCCGGCCGCCCCGGCCGTGGCGATGAGGCCGAATTGGGTTGCGCTCAGCTGCAGTACCTCCTGTGCGAAGAGCACGAAGGTGGCGAACACCATCCCGTTGGCGGCATTGAGGATCCCCAGGGTGATTGCCAACGAGCGCAGCAGGTCGTGACGCCACAGCCATCGGAAGCCCTGCTTCAACTCGGTCATGAAGGAGGGACGGGGCTCGGGAGACTCCCTCTTGGGCCGGAAGTTCCCAACCAACATCGCCACCAGGGCGGCCGCCACCGCAAAGGTCCCGGCATCGAAGAAGAAGGGGAGGGCGTAGCCGATGCCCAGCAGAACGCCCCCAAGCGGCGGCCCGAGGAATGAGTTGGCGACTGTCTCCGCGCCCCACAGCCGGCCGTTGGCCCGTTGCAATTGGTCCGGGCGTACCAGGGATGGCATGAGGGTCTGGGCGGAGTTGTCATGCAGGACTTCCGCGAACCCGAAGACCAGCGCGGTCAGATAGAGGATGCCAAGCAGCCATCCGGTGGACGAGGCGATCTCTCCGGCGGCAACCTCATCGGGGTTGGGCAGATTGCCGCCCAGCGTCACAACTGCCAGTGCCACTCCGAGCGTGAGCACGGTGCGGATCACATCCATCCACACCACCAGCCTCCGCCGATCCGAGCGGTCGGTGATAACCCCTGCGGGCAGTGTGAAGATCAGCCACGGGATGCGGGTGGCGACTCCGATCAGGGCGATGTGGACAGGGTTGCGCGTCACTGCCGAGGCGAGCCAGGGATAGGCGACCCCGGATACGCCGTCGCCGAGGTTGGAGGCGACGAAGGCGGTCCAGAGCCTGCGGTAGTTCGGCCCAAGTGCCTTGGGCTCTGAGTTGGCCTCGGTCATGGGTGTGTGCCTGCCAGCATCGGGGAATGGCGACGGTGAGGAACGCGCGTCCATCGGACGCGGATCGCCTCGGTTCGATTCACGTTACATCCTGGCGTTGGGCGTATAAGGGCCTCCTCCCAGCCGGCTTCCTCGAAGGCCTCTCCATCGAGGACCGAGCTGATTGGTGGGGGCTTCGGATCGAGGGACTGCGGGAGCGCCAGGAGGTCTTGGTCGTCGAAGCGGGCGACCGGGTCGAGGGCTTTGCCTTCATCGGCCCCGTGGCCGGTGGTGAACCGGATCAGGGCGAGGTCTACGCGATCTACATGGATCCGGAGGCGGCCGGGAGGGGGCTCGGGCGGGAGTTGATCGCCTCTGCGGAGGATCACTTGGTCAAGCTCGGCTTCAGTCGGGGTGAGCTCTGGGTTCTCGACGGAAACTCGCGGGCCAGGCGCTTCTATGAGGCGGCCGGCTGGTCGGTGGCGGGAGCCGAGCTGAGGATCGAGCGGATCGGGGGAGTCGACGCCAACGAGGTCTGTTACCGGAAGGACCTCACACGGGTGCCAGGTCCGACGCGAACGTGATCTTGCGGTTGGCTTCTTCGCCATGGACCGCGGCCACCACCAGGGACGAGAAGCGCTCTACGACTTGGGCGGTGTCGTCGAAATCGTGGGCAGTCTCACCGGCCACCCGATAGGCCCCGAGAAGGGGGACGGCCCGAAAGACCTGCGGCGTCTGGACTCGGGCAGCTTCGGTTGGGGTCGGACGTCCCACCATGTCCCCCTCGCGAGTGAAGAGGTTGGCAACCGGCAGCGCCGGTACCGCCCCTCCGGTTTCCTCCGCGGCGGCAACGAGCCGGTCCCACAACGAACGTGTGAAGAAGGGCCGGGCGGCGTCGTGGATGGCGACGAGATCCAGGTCGCCGGCTTCTATTTCGGCGGCCAGTGCCTTGATCCCTTTCCACTCGCTCCGCTGGCGGGTGGGCCCGCCTTCAACCAGCTCGACTTCGAGCCCGGTCCCCGCTGCCGAAACGGCCGCCTCTGCCAGCGCCCGCTCCTCGGGGCGGATCACCAGCACCATTCGCACGGTCGACTGGTCGGAGGCAAGCGTGCGCAACGATCTGGCCACGAGCGGGGCGCCGTCCAACTGGAGATATGCCTTGTTTGCCTGGTTCGACATGCGGGTGCTGCCCCCCGCCGCCAGCACGATCACTGCCACCTGATGTAACACAGTCTCACAGTCTCACAGTCTCACGCCTCACGTCGTCTCAGGTCTCACGTCTCACGTCTCAGGACTCGAAATGGCAGCCTGGTCGGGGCCCCTTCCCCTGGACTCGCGATCGAGAGGATCCCCTAGCCTCGCCGCGTGTCCTGGGAATCGTTCGGTCCCGAGGTGCTGGCTCTGCCGTGGTTCGATTCGGCGAGTGCGGATTCGGTACGTGGTTTGATCGACGCCGCCCCCCAGGTCTCGATGGTGGTGCTCTATCAGCCTGACATGGACGAGGCAACACAGCTTCGCGAGGCAGCAGTGATGCTCGATCTGCTCGCACACGACGAAGCCGACGGCTTGGTCATCGGCGCTCGTCCCACCGATGCCCTCAAGGTGGTCGAGGGAGGCCTTGTGGTGGGCAGCGTCGATCGGGCGGAGCTGATCGAGCTCTCCCCGCCTGCGGTGGTCAAAGCCGAGGCATTGCGGGGGGCCCTGTCTGGATCCTCTCCGGAAGAAGGCTGCCTGACCTCTCTGCTCGCCCGAGGCGGGCGCCTTCGGTGGCGGTCCTCGTTCAGTTCGAGCGCCGGCTCCGCCTGATCGCCCAGGCGGTCACCGCCGCCAGCCCGGCCACGATGGCCGCACCCGACGCCACTGCGGCCGGGTTGACCCGCTCCGGCAACGGGACCGGGTGTACGAACTCGAGGATTGGCCAGCCTCGTTCCTCGGCCTCGTCCCGCAGCTTGCGGTCCGGGTTGACGGCTACCGGGTGGCCAACCGCCAGCAGCATCGGCAGGTCGGTGGCGGAATCCGAGTATGCGTACGAGTCGGGAAGGGAAATCTTCTCGGCCTTGGCCAACCGTTGGATCAACTCGACCTTGCCTTCCCCGTAGGCATAGACCGCGATCTCGCCGGTGTAGCGGCCGTGCTCATCGATGGCCGGCTCGGTGGCGATCACGTCTTCGATTCCCAGATATACGCACAGCGGGCGCACGATCTCGATCGGGCTAGATGAGACCACCACCACCCGCCTGCCCTCGGAGCGGTGCTCATCGATCAGCTCCAAAGCTTCCCCGTAGACCAACGGGGCGGCGATCTCCTCGATGGTCTCTTCGGCCAGGCGCTCGATCTCGGCCTTTTCCCACCCCTTGGTCAGCTCACCCAACTCCCGGCGGGCACGCTCGAGTTGCTCGTGCCCGGCCCCAAACAGTTGGTAGTAGGCCTGTGCCACCGCGGCCCTCAGCAGCGCTCGCCGCTTGAGGAGGCCCGCCTGATACAGGGGCCGGGTGAAGGCCAGGGTCGAGGACTTGGCGATCACCGTCTTGTCGAGGTCGAAAAAGGCGGCGCTGCGCTTGGGCATCACGTCGATCCTGGCACGCGTTCTCTCCTTTCTGCCATCTCGCC
>DATBMA010000115.1:0-2387 GCA_036555105.1 Acidimicrobiia bacterium | reverse complement strand
ACCGTCCGTTGCATCGACGAGCTGTGTCTGATGGGACGAGTGCGTCCCAGCCTCGGCCGGCCCGGGGAGTCAGACGACTGTCGGGCCCCCGTAGAAACGCCAGTCCTCGAGAGGCACTCCGGGAGCGATGCCGACGATCACCGAGATCACCCAATCATGCTCGGTGAACTGCTCGGCGACCACCTGCTGAGGCTTGGCCGCGGGCTCCGGGGGAGACGGGGCGCTGGTCGTCGCCGGGGTGGAGGTGGTGGCAGGGGGCCCGGTGGTAGTGGTGGTTGCGGGAGGGGGATCGGAGTCCTTCATCGTGCAGAACACCACCGCCACGAACAGGCCGGTGGAGGTACGGGCCTGTCCGCCTCCCATATGGGTCCACTTGTCCGCCCGGATCACGGAGCGATGAGTGGAGCTCTTGCCGAACAAATCGAAGATCACGCCCAGGTCGGGTCCCAGGCCGACTACCTCCCCCGCCGCCGAGCAGCGCTCCAGGAGAGGCTCGAGGTTGGAGTGGGATGGCTGCCCTGCCGCCGCCTGGCGATCGGCCGCCCTTTGAGCGAACGCGTCCAGCCACCCGTCGACTGGGAGAGCGTCTCCCCGGAATGAGTTGACGGCCGCGTCGAGGTCGTCAGCCCAGGCCGGGAGCGTTCCCAGCACGAACGCGAATGCCAGCGCGATTGCAGCCAGGGAGCGGCGCATAGGGGGTCTTTTCGACCCTAGGTACCCCGGCGGAGCCGTGCCAAACAGCACGCCAGGAAATACCAACATGTTTCGCGACCTTTGCTGCGGTCGGCGGGTCAGTCCTCGCCGCGATCGCGTAGATGCGCCTTGGCCGGCCTTCCGTTTCTGCCCTAAGCAGTCTCAGGCGTAGGTCTGCTGGGCGGAGGGATGGTGGACTGAAGGCGGCCCGCTCAGGTCACACAGAACGCCGGGTCAAGGGCCGCCACTGAGCCGCAAGGTTCGCTGACCAACTCCGCCTCGTGGCTTGCTAGACAAGCACCATGTCTTCCAACCCGGAACTGAGGATCGTCCCGGCCAACCAGGCGTCATGGGAGGACCTCGTATCAATCGTCGGGAAGTCCAGGTGTTACGACGACCTCTGTTTTTGCCAGAGGTTCAAGATCCCTACCTCGGAATGGCGCTCTGTGAGCGATGCCGAGCGAGCCCACCGATTGCGGATGCAGACCGAATGCGGCCACCCGGGCTCAGACTCGACCAGTGGCCTGGTCGCCTACGCCGGTGCGGAGCCAGCCGGCTGGTGCGCAGTCGAGCCCCGGATCGCCTATCCCAAGCTGAAGAAGACCAGGGTTCCATGGACCGGCCGCGATGAGGACAAGGACGACCCCGACGTATGGGCGGTCACCTGCTTCGTGACCCGGGCCGGCATGAGGCATACAGGGATCAGCCGGGCCATGTGCCAGGCGGCGGTCGACTTCGCCCGCGATCGGGGGGCGGCGGCGTTGGAGGGCTATTCGATGCTCACCGAGCCGGGAAAGGAGATCACATGGGGTGAGCTCCACGTGGGTAGCCGCAGCATCTTCGAAGCGGCCGGGTTCGAAGAGGTGAGCCGCCCCAGCCTCCGGCGGGTGGTGATGCGGATCGACTTCTAGGTCCGGGAGCTGGCTCGACCGGCCCAATTCGACTGCCCGTTGCCCGGGCCGGGTGTGCGATGGACCGCCTGTTCGAGGGGGTCCACTTTTCAGGGCCGATCGACCCACACGGGTAAAGAACTCCGCCCTTCGTGACGATCGCTGATAGGTGGCCATCGAACCAGCATCACGCCCTGATCCGTTGCGGCGGCTCGGCGTGCTGTGCATGTTGTGCCCGGTCTGGTTCCTGATCATGTATGCGGTGTTCTCAAGCCTCAATCCAGGCTTCAGTCACCTGAACGAGCCGATCAGCGGTCTCGGTGCGATTGGTGAGCCGAGAGCGCCGGCCTGGAATGTCCTGAGCTTCATTGCCCCAGGGGCGCTGGTCGTGGCCCTGGGATCTGCCATCAGACGATCGAGGCCAGATGCGCCAATCTCGAACCTGGCAGGCAGCTCCGTGATCATCTCCGGCATCCTCCTGACAGCCGCCGGGATCTTCCCCACAAATACGACCGGTGACCCGACGATCCTCTACCGGGTGCATGAGATGTCGGGCTGGGGAAGCTTCGCCGCGTTTCTAGTGGCCGGCATCTCGACACCGTGGGTGGTTTGGGCATGGACTCGCAGCAAGACGCTGTTCGTGATACCCATTGCTCTGGTGATTGGAACCGCAATTAGCTACGGGCTTCTGCTGCCGGACCTTTGGTGGGTCCGCCAGCGAATCGGGATCATGTGCTACTTCCTATGGGTCGGAGTCATGGGCTTGGTCATCCTTCGCCAGTCGGATCGGACCTCGAGGACGAA
>DATBMA010000085.1:0-1919 GCA_036555105.1 Acidimicrobiia bacterium | reverse complement strand
CCCCCAAGGTCGCTGCCGCTCCCGGGGGAGGAGATCTAGGAACCACTCCCGTGACGGGCCTGTCGGCCCTGGGGGAGGAGATAGAAGCGCCCCTCCTGCGACGGCCTTGACGGCCTTGGCAAGGGATGGGGGTGATCCTGCTATTGGATAGGCGTTGGCCCGACGTTAGAGTGTCGTTATGACGACGATGGCGGTGCTGGTCGACGACCTGCTGACCGATGACGTAGTCGACTCAACCGACGTGGGCCGGGTCACCGGCACCACCGCCCGCAGCGTCACCCGCTGGTTGGAGGGGGCCGCCCCGCGGCGTCCGGCCGAGGAGAGACTGCTCGAGCTGAAGGCAGTGGTCGACCTGCTGCGGAGGGTGCTGCGGGACGAGCCAGCCCATGTATGGATCCGCAGCCCCAATCCCGAGCTGGGATGGGAGAAGCCACTCGACCTCGTCAGCCGGGGGGAGTACCGGGCGGTGATCGGAGCGGTCCTGGCGATGGCCGAGGGTGTCACTGCCTGAATCCGGGCAGGGCGACGCCTTGGCCGGCGTACCGGCGCGGTCGTATCGCGGGCCCGGCTACCGGCACATGGCGGCCCGGTTCGACGATCCCCTCAGTGGCGAGGGAGCCCGGATCCACGGCGGGCGCTTCAACCCGCCTGACAGCTTTGCGGTCATCTACCTGTGCACGACCCGGGCCTGCGCGGCGGCCGAGCTGCGGCACCGGGGAGAGCGACTGACGATCGGGGTTGAAGGCCTCCTGCCTCGGGTCCTCTACCGATACGAGGTCGCTCTCGATCAGGTGCTGGATCTCACCCACCGGCCGACACTGAAACACCTCGGCATCTCCGTCGACCAGATCACAGGAAGCGACCAGACCGTCCCTCGGTCGATCGGGCAGGCGGCCGAGGCCGGCGGCTTCCAGGCCATCAGAGGCCCCTCGGCCACAGGAGTCGACGACGTGCTGGCGATTCTGCCCGAAGGCGCCGTCGGCCTCACCGCCCACTTCGAGGAGCGCTGGGAGACGACCGCCGATCTGTGATCGAAGTTCGCTGTGGACACGGCGGGACCCTCATGCGACTTAACTCGCGTGACGGCAGTGAGGAGCCGGATGCGCGGATCGCCGGACCAGGCGGTGGGAAGCCCGGTCGTGCGCGACTTCGACTCGTTCTACCGAGACGAGTACCGCAAGGTCGTTGCACTTGCTGCGGTGCTCTCCGGAAGCCGCTGGGCGGCGGAGGACCTGGCTCAGGAGGCGTTCTGGGCAGCCCAGCGGCGTTGGGCTGAGGTCGGCACCTATGAGTACCCGAATCTGTGGGTGCGGCAGGTGGTTGCCAACAAGGCGGTCTCGCTCATCCGACGCAACATCGCCGAGGTTCGGGCCCGCACCCACCTGATCAACAGCCGACCGCCGTTGCAAGCAATGCCGGACGAGTCGGAGGCTGTGTGGGATGCGGTGCGACGACTGCCTGCCCGCCAGGCCCAGGCCTTCGCCCTCACCACATTGGAAGGGTTCTCGGCAGACGAGGCCGGTCTGGTACTGGGTTGCTCAGGAAGCGCGGTCCGCACCCATGTCATGCGGGCCCGGCAGACGTTGAGCAAGCGGTTGGGTGTGGAGGAAGGTGATCGGCGATGACACTTGATCAGCGAATCGCCGCGGCCACGCAAAGCGCTGAATCGATGGTGGCCGAACTCGACATCCCGGCTATCGAGCAACGCCGCCCCCTTCGATACCGAATTGTTGTCGGGCTGACGGTGGTGGTGCTGATTGTCACGGCGGTATTGGCAGTGGGACTTCTGCTGCGCAGGACAACGACTCCGGCGGTCACCCAGCCGGACGGGGGGCGACCTAGCAACGGCGTGATCCTTGTTGGTGGTCGCCCTATCTTCTTCAATGCCGACGGAACCCGGTCCGAGCCGGCTCCCCCGA
>DATBMA010000112.1:0-5955 GCA_036555105.1 Acidimicrobiia bacterium | reverse complement strand
CGCGGCGATGACACCGCTCTCGTCATCGCCATCACGGCCGAGGACCAGGCAACCTACGAAGACCTCCTCGACGAAGCGACCACCATCGTCGAGTCGATCCAGTTCCGCCCATAGACCCCCGATGACCACGACTTCGACATGAACCCGACGCAGGAGGCACGGCTGGAGCCGCACAAGAGCGGGGCCGCCGGGGAGAGGAAGATCTCACCCCAGAGGGGTGGAATCTGTCGGCGGCGCCTTGTACGTTACGAACATATGTTCGACACATCTACTGTAATCAGAGCCCCGGGCGGGCGGGACTGGCCGATCCCCCCGGAGACTGCCCCGGAGGACCTGCTCGACGAGCTGGAATCGGTCCTCGCCCATCGCCATCGCCTGGAAGCCCGGGCGGCCGAGTTGGTCCAACGGGCCGGGGCCTGCGGGGCCCATTCACATGACGGGTACTCCTCGATGACGGCAATGTTGAAGCACCGGATGTCGCTGTACGCCGGCGAAGCCCACCAGCTGGTCCACCGGGGAAACGGGCTGGCGGAGGCACCACTCGTTGCTCTGGCCTATGCCAGGGGTGCCCTGTCCGGCGCCAAGGTCGACGTCCTTCTGGAAGCCAGAGCGATTGCCTCCGAAGCGTTCGCCGCCGATGAGGGAGCACTGGTGGAGACCGCCATGGACATCGCGTTGGTGGCCGACCTCAAGAAGCACCTTGACTACTGGCTCGCCGCCCTCGCTCCTGAGGACTTGGAGGTGGACCGTGGCCTCATCCGGGAGGCGCGGTCGCTCAACCTGCGCCGCGACGGTGAGATGGTCCGGATCTCCGGCTGGCTCGACCTCGAGGCTGGAGAGCGACTCCGGGCCGAGCTCGAACCGGGACCACCGGCGGTGGGCGACTCCCGTTCGGCGGCCGCCAGACGGGCCGATGCCCTGGTCGACATCCTCAACGGGGCATCCGATCGCCCCGAGCTAGTCGTGCACGTCGACTTCGACCGGCTGGCGGGGGAAGCCTCCGGGATCTCAGAGACGACGACGGGCACCTTCCTCACGGACGAGGCGCTCAGACGCCTTTGTTGCGACTCGAAGCTGACCCGGGTCGTATTCGGACCGGGATCACGACCGCTCGATGTCGGCAGGACCAAGCGCCTGGTGACGCCGGGGATGCGCACTGCGGTGGTGGCCAGGGATCGAAGATGCGTGTTCCCTAGCTGCGATCGCCAGCCCAGCTGGTGCGATGTCCACCACCTGAAGCCCTGGATGGACGGTGGCGAGACCGAGGTCGACAACCTTTGCCTGCTCTGCCGCCATCACCACACCCTGGTCCACGAGGCAGGTTGGACCGTACGCGGGATGCCGGGGAGCCTTCGCTTCTTCCGGCCTGACGGCACCGAGCTGACCTCCAATCCGTCTCCGCCATGGCCCTCGCCTTGGATCGAGTTCGACTCCCGGACGAGAACATTCGTGCCCGGGGAGCTGCACGAGATCATCCGCTCTCTACCGCGGTGGCAAGATCCATAGCCCGAGCCCTTCGCATGCGTCGCTCTTGAGGTGAAAGGCAAGGGAGTGCTCAACACCTGGTACCTGGAAGGTTCCCAACAGCCGGCTCTGGCTTGAATCAGCCCAGGTAGTACTCGGCCGCCTCGGTTTCGGCCGCGAGGCCATCCAGTTCGGCATTCCCAGGAGAACGGGTCGAGACCTTGAGGCCTCTGAGCAGCTCCGGGTATCGACCGACCTGATCGGGCCGGATCACAACTCGAATCGGCACGTCCTCAGCGACGACCTGCTTGTACCGCGCCAATATCGCCCGGTGCTGGGGCTGGTCGAGGTCCAATTCGAACAAGATCCCGTGGGCTTCGGTTAAGAGGCTGCAGCCTTCGCCTGTCAGGAGCGGGCAGATGCTGTCCTCACCTGGTCCGTGGCACAGAAGGGCGTGATGCCCAATTGCTTCCAGGAAGGCGGCGTCACCGGTGACCTGGTCGATCTTGTCGATGAGGATTGCGGACTTATCGCTCATGGCACACCTCCTGTGACGAGCTTCGTCGACTAGGCGAAGCCTCAATAGGGGAGAAAGGCCCTAAATGTCCGGGCGCCAGATCGAGCTATCGGGGCTGAGCCCCGGTGCTTGGGATGACCACCTCGAAGTCTTCGATCACCGGATTTGCCAGGAGTCGTTCACACATCTCAACCACACGCTTCTCGACCTCGGACTGATCGTCGCCGTCGACTTCGAGTGTGATCACCTTGTCGAAGCGGACCGCGGTGACCTCGCCATATCCAAGGTCACGAAGGGCGCGGAGCACGGTCGTGCCCTGGGGGTCGGCGATCTCGGGCCGGCGATGGATGACCACCTCCACTCTCATGAACCGGCCCCGAGGTATAGGTCGAAGCTGCGGCCGGTAATGAGCTGATATGCCTCGACGTAGCGCGAACGGGTTCCAGCGACTACGTCAGCGGGCAGGACCGGAGCGGGCGGGGAATGGTCCCATCCGGACTGGTCCAGCCAGGAGCGGACGAATTGCTTGTCGAATGATGGGGGGTCAGTGCCGGGCTTCCAGTCGGAGGCGGGCCAATAGCGGGAGGAGTCCGGGGTGAGGACCTCGTCCACCAGCAGCAGCTCGTCACCGTCGAAGCCGAACTCGAACTTGGTGTCGGCCAGGATCACCCCCCGGGCGGATGCGTGCTCGGCCGCGTGCGTATAGATCTCGACCGAGCGGCGTCTGAGTTCGTCATAGAGGTCGTCGCCCACCAGACGGCGAGCCCCGGCCTCATCCAGGTTCTCGTCGTGGCCGACGGTGGCCTTGGTTGAGGGGGTGAAGATCGGCTCCTCCAACCGATCGGCCAACTGCAGTCCGGCGGGCAGGTGCTCGGTGGTGGGACCCCCCCCGGCCCGGTATTCCCGCCAGGAGGATCCGTACAGATAGCCGCGCACGACACACTCGAGCGGCACCACCTCGGCGCGACGGACGACCATCGCCCGGCCTGTCAGGTCGTCTTCCAAATCGAGCCCGGACAGGTCGTCGGAGAGGAAGTGGTTCGGCACCCGGAGATGCCGGAACCAGAAGAGGGAGAGCCCGGTGAGGACCTTGCCCTTGTCGGGGATGGGGTCGGGGAGGACCACGTCGTATGCACTGATGCGGTCCGTGGCGACGAACAAGAGGCGGCGGTCGTCGATCGAGTAGATCTCCCGAACCTTGCCGGAGGCGATGTGGGTGAGAGGTGCCAAGGCGAGCGAGGATAGGGGCGGCCCGACATTCATCCGGGTCGCGCGTACATCTACATATCTGCGGTTAGGTATCGTCGGCATTGGGAGACCCTGTGTTTGCCTACTTACGCCGCCACCCGTGGCGGCTTCTCTTGGGCCTACTCGCCGGCACCCTCCTGGGGGTCGGTCTATTTGTGCTGTCAACGATCATCGGGACGTTCACCAATGTCGCCGACGAGTCCTTCAACCCCCAGGCGGCGCGGGCGGCCCTCGAGGCCCGCACCCCCGACGAGGTCCAGCACGACCGGGCGGAGCTTCGCGATCAACTGACTGATCAGCAGCGGGAGCTGATCGAGCGCTCGGCGGCCAGAGCCCTCAGCTCGGCTGAGCTCGAGGAGGAGATCCTTGCTCAACTCGGCGAACTACGCGACGAGACGGAGCGGTTCAATCCCAACGCGTTCAGCCCGTCTCAGCCAGACGACATGTTCGACGCGTACCTCTTGTTGGGGGCCGACAAGACCGGCCACCTGGCCGACGCCATCGTCCTCGGGTTGATTCCCAGCGACGGATCCACCCCCATCGTGGTCAACATCCCCCGCGATCTCTATCTCTTCAATCCTTGCATCCGCACCTGGTCACGCATCAACACGGGTCTTGGCGGATGCGAGGGGGTGGCTTCCGGCCTGGAGATGATGGCGGTGATGATCCACAACTACACCGGCATCCAGGTCGACCACGTCGCCAGGGTCGACTTTGCCGGCTTCACCCGGGTGGTCGACGCCCTCGGCGGCATAACCATCTGCGTCGACCACGAGACGCGGGACATCAAGTCCCAGCTCCAGCTCCCGGCCGGGTGCACCCAGGCCGACGGCAGCACCACCCTGGCGTGGGCCCGGTCCCGGCACACGGAGCAACTCATCGGTGAGGAGTGGAAGCAGGTGGTGGGATCGGACTTCGGCCGCCAGCGCCATCAGCAGGAAGTGATGTTCAAGCTGGCCGCCAAGGTGGCCTCGCTCGGGAGCCTCTCCCGGTTCGATGACATCGCCAGGGCGGTCTCCAATTCGGTCCGGCTCGACTCGGAGTGGTCATTGGCCGACGCCGTGAGGCTGGCATGGAAGTATCGAGGCATCACCACGGATGAGGTGAAGCGCTTCGAAGTCCAGGCGGACAACTTCATCGCCCCGGGCGGAGCCCAGGTCTTGATCCCATCGGTGCCATTCGCCGATCTCCTGGCCGAGGTCCACGCACCGTCGGAGCCATGAGAGCGGCGCTGGGGCTCGACCTCGGAGGAAGCAAGATCGAGGGGGCGGCGCTGGCCTCCGACGGCAGCGAGATCTTGCGCCGCCGGGTGCCCACGCCGATCGAGTCGTACGAAGCGGTGATCGAAGCCGTTGCCAATCTGGTCGACCAGATTGAAGGCGAGGCCGGGCTAGATCGAACCCATGCCATCGGGATCGGGACACCCGGATCGATCAGCCCCTTCACCGGTCTCATCCGCAACTCGAACTCGGTCTGGCTCAATGGCCGTCCATTCCACGACGACCTGGAGGGCCGCCTCCAACGCGATGTCGTGATGCGCAACGACGCCGATTGCTTCGTCCTGTCGGAGGCGCGGGACGGGGCTGCGGCCGGGGTGGCATCCGCCTTCGGGGTGATCATCGGCACCGGAGTCGGCGGCGGGGTCGTCTCCCACGGCAGGCTGCTGGAGGGCCCGAACGGCATTGCCGGGGAGTGGGGCCACAACCCCTTGCCCTGGCCGACCGTGGAAGAGGGGACCGGGCCCGATTGCTACTGCGGGCTTGCGGGATGCATCGAGACCTACGTGTCAGGCGCCGGACTGTCCCGTGACTATCGGGAAAGGAGTGGCCGCGAGGTTGATGCGCCCGAAGTGGTGGAGGCGGCGCGAGCGGGCGAGGAGGCCGCTGCCGTCTCGTTGCACCGATACGTCAACCGGCTGGCCAGAAGCCTTGCCACAGTGATCAACGTCGTCGATCCCGAGGTGGTGGTTCTTGGCGGCGGCATGAGCAATGTCGACGAGCTCTACGACGCGGTGCCGCTGTCATGGGGTGAATACATATTCAGCGACAGTGTCGCCACCCGGCTGATGCGCAATCTCCACGGCGACTCGAGCGGGGTGAGAGGGGCTGCCTGGCTGGTGATGGGCGACTCCTAGGCAATGGCCTCTGCAACGCCTAGGCCGGCGAGGCTGACCGTCGGAACAACTTGAAAACCTGGGAGAGGATCGCGATGCCGCTGGCCACGATCGCCAGTCCGATCAGGATCCGGGCGACGGTCTCCAGGTTCCCCGGGTAGTCGGAGAAGTCGAACGGGAAAACCTGATAGAGCTTGACCGTGGCGAGAATGGCAATCAGGTTGAGCCCGACTTGGGCCAAGGACCTGAACCAAGGCGGGTCGAACAGCAACCACACCGCGTTGACGATCATCGTGATGAGGAGCGACGCGTTGATGTAGGGGAGGACCTGATTGAACTCCGAAGTCAGGAACTTCGGCCACTCCCAAGCCAGCAGGTTGTTGGCCACCCACAGGATGAGGGCATTGACGACGATCGCAACGATGTAGCCGAACCGGCGGGCGCCTCGACTCCTCGGGGCTCGAGCCGCCATGGCGGGCTGTGCCGGCTGGGGGGCGGTGGGCTCGGTCGTCATCGGCACCATGGTGGCGGATTGGGGGAGGTGCCGCCATGGCGGGGAGGGGGCCTAGAGATCCAGCTCCTCCAGCCGGTCGAACACGACCCCGGCGTTGAC
>DATBMA010000062.1:0-103706 GCA_036555105.1 Acidimicrobiia bacterium | reverse complement strand
CGATGGCAATTGCCCAGCCCACGAGGGCGAAGCGAAGGGTCGGCAGCGAGCCGAGTCGGTGCACGAGTCGTCCTGCCACCAGACCTCCCAGGATGGCCCCGGTGATCGCCAGCGCCAACAGCACGTTCACCTCCGACTCGGTCAGGTCGAGCTCGGACAGGGCGAAGATGGTGAGGAACCCTCCAATCAGAGTGTTGATCGCGTCCGAGTAGAGAAACCGGCCGCCGAGGAATGGGAGCACCCCGGGCACCTGGCTCGCCCTCCGCCAGGAGGCCGCTAGACGCGGGAAGGCGTCTCGAAGGCGCGGTGCCCTGCCCTCCCCCGGAGTCCCAGACTCTTTGATCAGGAAGAAGCTGGGCAGCGCGAATAACAGAAACCCGGCAGCCAATGCCCTGAAGGTCGCCTGGTCGTCGAGGCCAAGGACCTCTGTGGTCAAGAGGCCGAGGCCGAGCCCCACGAACGAGCCCAGGTAGCCCACCGCCACCCCCAGCCCCGAGATCCGCCCGCGGTTCGCCGAGGTGCTCACCGTCGGGAGCAGAGCGTCGTAGATCGAAGTCCCCAGGTGGAAGCCGACGAGGGCCACCCCCAGCAGCACCAGGGTCTGCTGAACGCCTCCACTTGCCAGGAAGGCCGTTGCCCCCACCGCCACGATGGTGGTGATCCGGAGGCTTGGGATCCGGCGGGCGAGATGATCGGTCCGGGCTCCCACCAACGGTGCCAGAACCGCGATCAGGATCCCGGCGACGGCCTCGGTCAGGGCCAGTTGCGAGTCGCGGGCTCCCTGCGAATGCAGCCACGCCGGCAGGTAGAGCCCGACCACGCCCAGGGCGAAGATGGTGTTGGCGAGGTCGTAGAGCACCCAGGCGGCAGTGGCCGTCCGGGGCGGTGCCTCAGAAGGTGACTGCAACCGAGATCAGCTCATCGTGCCCGAGCATGCCCGCCGCGGCCTGCAGCGCCCTGGCCGACTCCGACAGCGGGAACTGGTGGGAGACGAGGCGGTCGATGCGGGGGTCGGTCTCCACCTGCTTGCAGGCCCATGCGTACGAGTCCGACGACGCCCCGAGCGCTCCTTTGACCGTGATCTGCTTGGAGACGATCACGTCCGACAGGAAGTGCAACGGGCGGTTGCCTTTGGTGGAAGCGAGCACCACCGTGCCTCCCGACCGGACCAGGTCCATGGCCGTGAAGACGGCCTCCGGGTCCGACGAAGTCACGTCGATCACCACGTCCGGGCGGGTTCCCAGGTGGTCCGCCACCGCTTGCGCCGGGTCCTCCTGGGAGACGTCGACGGTGAGCTGGGCGCCAAGATCCGAGGCGAGGGCGAGTCGGTCGTAGTCGGTCCCGATGCCGGTCACCCCGATCCAGGCGGCGTTGGCGGCCTGGGCAGCCAGCAGACATCCGAGCCCTCGCGGTCCCGGGCCCAGTATCAGCACGTTCTCGCCTCCGGTGAGGCCGGCCAACTCCACGGTCCATGAGTGGCCGGTGGCGAGGGAGTGGGCGAAGACCGCCACCTCGGCCGAGACGTCGTCGCTGATGGGGTGCAGGACGGCGTTCGGGTCGACGTACAGGAACTCGGCCAGGCCGCCCCACAGCCCTGGTGGTTCGGTAGAAGGAAGGCGGCCGTAGGCATTGAAAGGCCGTCTGCCCCGGCAGCCATATGTGCCGGTGCGGCAACGGCCGCAGGTGCCGCATCGCAATTCGGGCTCGACCAGCACCCGCGACCCGATCGGATGGGTGATCGATTCGTCTGCCACTGCCACGCGGCCGATCACCTGATGTCCGAGGATCAGTGGATAGACCAGATCGGAGCGCTCGCCCCGCCAGGCCTGCACATCGGAGCCGGAGATCCCGGTCGCCTCTACCGCCAGCCAGCCGCCATCAGCGACTTTGCGGAAGGGGAGTCTTGTTCCTGCCAGCCGCATCGGCTCGACCAGGAGCATCGCTTGGGCGGTGTCAGCCGCCTCGGACAGCACGGTTGGCGAGTGTAGGGGTGGGCCGGACGGGCTCAGTCGCGGGCGGTGCCGACCATGCCCGACGACGAATTGGGTCGGCGTTCCCTGATGCTTACGCTCGAATGGTGGACTTCGGGCGGCTCGACTCGATCGACCGCGCCATCACCCAGTGGATGGCCAAGCACGGTGTGACTCTGCTCAGGTGGAGTATCGGGGTGATCTTCGTCTGGTTCGGAGCGCTCAAGCTGGTGCCTGGGCTCAGCCCGGCCGATGAGATCGCAACGAAGACCGCCATGGCCCTCACGTTCAACTTGTTCAGTGAGGACTTCGTCCGGACCGCTCTGGCCGTGCTCGAGATCGCCATCGGCCTCGGACTGTTGCTCGGCCGCTTCCTCAGGCTGACCCTGCTCCTCCTGTTCGCTCAGATGGCCGGCACTTTGACGCCGCTCTTCCTGTTTCCCGAGAGGATCTGGAGCGATTTTCCGTTTGTCCTGACTCTCGAGGGTCAGTACATCTTGAAGAACGCCGTGCTGATCTCCGCCGGCATCGTGATCGGCGCCACCGTTCGCGGGGGCCGCATCGTGGTCGAGCCGACCTGATCCTCTTGAGTCCGGGCGCCCCGCGGCGCTCTGGCGCGAGGTCCACCACCCCTAAGTCAGAGACGATGATCGGTGGGCAGAATGAAGCAGAGTGGGACCGGTCACGCCTTTGAGCTCGACCGGGCCGATCTCGGTGAATGAAGCCCCCGTGTCCGGCGAGGCCTCAACCACTGCCTGACTGACCAGCACCTCGCCTGGCCGGGCGTAGTCGGCGATTCGCGAAGCCACATTCACCGTCTGTCCGTAGTAGTCGCCTTCTTGGAAGACGACCGGCCCGGCATGCAGGCCAACGTGGGCCGGCGGGAGTCCGGCTGACGCGACTGCAGCCACCATGTCCAAGGCCGCGATCACACCCGGTCCCGGATCGCGGAACCAGAACATCACCCCATCACCCAGCCATTTGACCGGCCGGCCTCCGTAGTTGACCGAGGTTCGCTCCACCAACCTGCCGAGTTGGCCGGCCAGTTCCGCCGCTGCCATGTCGCCCCGCTCCTGGGTCAGGCGGGTGTAGCCGGTGATGTCGAGAAAGCACATCGCCGGAGGCCGATCGAGCCGGCTGTGCAAACCCGCCTGGATCATCGCCATCTCGAATCCTTCGACGATGTTGCGGGTCCAGGCGTGAGCCTGCTGTCCGTGATAAATGGCAAGCAGCGCCCGCTCAGACAGTTCGGAGATGCGGTCGGTGAATTCGACGTCACCGGTGAAGTCGGGCCGCATTCCCTGCTCGACCCGCGGGCCCGTCACCTCCGAATACCACCAGTCGGCCTCACTGGCCGCGATGCGCCTGAGGCTGTCGCCGGTCGCCCTCAGCAAGCGCTCGATCGCGCTCCGCCGAAAGCCTTCGGCGACTTGCATTTCGATGAACGGCACTACTGCGAGCTCGTTGTCGCGAACCCGATCCTGCGGAGTTGGTTGGGCCGAGCCCGACACTTCACGCACCATCATCAGTAGTTCGACCGGGACTCCTGTCTGTTCGCTCAGTTCCTCGAACGTGATCGCGCTGACCGAGGGAAAGCGGTCGTAGGCGGCGGCGTCAACGAACGCCAGTGACAGCTTGCCGCTGGCAAGGGCTTCAGCCAAGCCGTCAAGTGGAATCCCGGCCTCGACAAAGCTCCGGACGATTCCGACCCTGCGAATGTCCGCCGATGAGAAGAAACCATCGGTCGGCTTGATGACTCCCAGGGAGACCAACTGGTCTATTTCCTCGACCGATGTTCCGGCTCGCTCGGCGATCTCGTCCCGCGTGAAGGAGCTCACTGCTCCACTGTATCCGGCGGTCAGCGCCCACCTTGGTGCGGCTCGAGTGCCGTCCTATGAAGCGAGTTCCTCGAGGGCCGATGTCATGCGGTCGAGGCCTTGCTCGAGTTGGGCATCTCCCAAGGCATATGAGAGCCGGGCGTAACCGGGGGCACCGAAGGCCTCGCCCGGCACGACCGCCACCCCGGCCCGATCGAGCAGCAGGTTGGCCAGGGGGATGTCCCCACCCACCTTGTCGGCGTACCACGACAGGTCGGGGAAGGCGTAGAAGGCGCCCATCGGCTCGGTGCATTCGACATTGGCCAGCCCGTCGAGGGTCTTGACCATCATCCGCCGTCGCTGATCGAATGCCTCCCGCATCGTCTCAACCGTGTCCTGAGGGCCGGTCAGCGCAGCCAGCGCCGCCCGCTGAGCGATGTTGTTGACGTTCGAGGTGAGATGCGACTG
Source organism: Acidimicrobiia bacterium (assembly GCA_036555105.1). Taxonomy (GTDB): domain Bacteria; phylum Actinomycetota; class Acidimicrobiia; order Spongiisociales; family ZC4RG35; genus DATBMA01. The sequence goes on along the minus strand of DATBMA010000062.1, from coordinate 99,451 downwards.
GAGGTTGCCGGCCGCCTTGGTCACCTCCGGCGTCGACACCATCCATCCGACCCGCCAGCCGGTCATCGCATAGGTCTTGGAGACCCCGTTGATCATCACCCAGCGGCCCTCGAGCTCTGGGGTAGCCGCAGCCACCGACTCGAACCGGGCGTCCCCGTAGACAAGTCGGTAGTAGATGTCGTCGGTCAGGATCCACAGGCGGCGCTCGGCGGCCCAGCGGCCGATTACTTGCAACTCCTCACGCGGATAGACCACCCCGGTGGGGTTTGACGGGGACACCAGGATCAGGAGCTTGGTCTGCGGCGTTCGCGCCCGATCGAGGTCTTCCAGCTGCAACCGGAACCCTCCGTCGGTCGGGACGGTGATCGGTACGGCACCCGCCAGGGTCACCGCCTCGGGATATGTCACCCAATAGGGGGCCGGCACCAGTGCTTCATCCCCTGGGTCGAGCAACGTGGCGCAAGCTTGGTAGACCGCCTGCTTGCCCCCGTTGGTGATCAGGACCGAATCGGCTCCAACCTCTACGCCGACGTAGTGACCAAGGTCGGCGGCGACCGCCTCTCGTAGCGGACCGAGGCCGGCATTGGCCGAGTAGTGGTGGTTGACCGGATCGCGGGCGGCCGCAATGGCCGCTTCGACGATGTGGGGCGGAGTCGGGAAGTCGGGCTCACCGGCTCCGAAGCTGATGATGTCGTGGCCCTGGGCTGCCAGCGCTCGGGCGCGATCGCTCACCGCGATCGTGGCGGACTCTTCAATGGCCGCGACCCGATTCGAGATCGCATCTCCCATGGCCTCGACCCTAACCGGCCGAGGCCGAGTCTCAGTCCTGCGGGGCGTCCTCGGCGACGTCCTCCACTTTCTCCTTCACGTCGGTGGCGGCGTCAGACAGTTTCTTCTTGGTGGTGTCTACGGCTTCGGTGGAAGAGTCCTTCATCTCGGCCAACTTGTCGCCGGCGGTGTCGGTGGCCTCCTCGACCTTGTCCTTGAAGTCCGAGGCCATTTCCGACGCCTTGTCTTTGGCAGTGTTTACGGCTTCGGTGGCGGAGTCTTTCATCTCGGCCATCTTGTCGCCGGCGGTGTCGGCGGCTTCTCCGGCCATCTCCTTGGCGGAGTCGGCCGCCTCGTCGGCGGACTCCTTGACGTCCGCGGCGGCTTCCTCGACCTTGTCGCCCGCCGCCGAGGCCTTGTCACCCATGTTGGAGACGGCGTCCTTGGCCTTGGTGGTGAGGTCCGAGCTGACCTCCTTGGTCTTGTCCCAGGCCTTCTCCGCTACCGGCTTGGCCTTCTCGGCCATGTCGGAGGTGACTTCTTTGGTCTTGTCCCAGGCCTGCCCAGCCATCTCGCCGGCCTTCTCTCTGGCCGGTTGCGACTTCTCCTTCGCGGTCTGGAACCATTCCTTCATGGTGTCCTTGAGACTCATTGCGCCTCCCCTCGGTGCAGGCAGCCGATCGTATTAGTAACGGGCGAAGGCGACAACCCGCCCGTGGCCGTCGAGCAGCTTGCGGCGACCAACCTGACATCGGTGCCGCCGGCCTCCACCTCGGCGAGGGTTCCTGATCGACATCGGTGGCAGCGATCGTGACGGGATCTACCGCCAGCAGGTCTCGAAGCCGGTCGTCAGCCTCCGTGCCGTGGCGCTCGTCGCGCTCCGGGGCGTTGACGCCGACGATGCGCACTTCCACCTCGGTCCCCGCCTGACTTGCCCGGAAGGTGTCACCGTCGCTAACCGAGATGACCTCCACCCCGTCGCGGGAAAGGGTCGACCCGGTCGTCCCACCGCCGCGCACGCCCACAACACCAGGCCCAACAGGACGAAGTCAGGGATCCGCCGCGTTCCGCGAGGCAATGTTGATCAGGTCCCACACGCCAGTGAACGGAGGGGCATAGGCGAGGTCCGCCCAAGCCAGATCGTCGAGGGTGGCCTCCTTCCAAATCGCCGTGGCCAGCGCGTCGATTCGCTTGCCGGTGCCTTCGCCGCCAACCACCTGCCCACCGAGCACCCTGCCGGTCACACGATCCGCGATCACCGACACCACCATTCCGGCTGCGTCCGGCCAGTAGGAAGCGCCGGCGCGGCCTTTGGCGATCCCGACCACGGGATCAAAGCCGGAGGCAGCCGACTGCGCGGTGTTGAGTCCGGTGCATGCCACCTCGAGGTCGAAGACCTTCACGATTGCCGTTCCGAGCACGCCAGGAAAGCGGGCGTCGCCCCCGCCGATGTTGGTCCCGGCGATGCGGCCGGTCTTGTTGGCGATGGTGCCGAGATGGATGTTGACGGCCTGTCCGTTTACCCGGTGAACGGTCTCGGCGCAGTCTCCGGCTGACCAAACCCCTTCCACCCTGGTCCGTTGACGGTCATCCACGGCGATGGCGCCGGTCACACCAAGAGGGATGCCGGCCGCCTCCGCCAGCGCTACGTCGGGCGCCGTGCCTAGCCCGAGGAAGACGAGGTCCGCCGGTACCAGCGCGTCGCCGGCCGCCACTCCTGTCGCCTTCACGTCCCCGACGATGCGGTCGACGGTGGTATCGGTGAGGAGCTCTACGCCGGCCTCCCTCACCGCGTCGTCCACTATGCGTCCCATCTCGGGGTCGAGGGTCTTCTCGAGGACGTGAGGCCCCAGCGTGACGATCGTCACGTGCGCTCCCCGTCCGGCCAGGGCCTCGGCCATTTCCAAGCCGATGTAGCCCGCTCCGACCACGACGACGCGTTCGGCCTCATGCTCCGTCATGGCGCGCAGGGTCACCGCATCTTCCAGGGTCCGCAAGGCGAGAACCCCTGGGAGGTCGATCCCGGCGATCGAGGCAGGTCGCAACGGGTGAGCACCGGTGCTCACCATGAGCTGATCCCAAGGCATCTCGAATCGGCTGCCGCCCTCGAGGTCTGCAACGCGTACCAGGCGTCGGTCGAGGTCGATCGCCTCGACCTCGTGCCGGGTCCGTAGATCGATCCCCATGTGGGCGAATCGCTCGGGGGTGCGGGCGACGAGGCGTTCGATCGAGTCGACGATGCCGGCCACGTAGTAGGGCTCGCCGCAGGCGGAGTAGCTGCCGTAGCCGGACCGTTCGAATGCCACGATCTCCAGGTCCCGGTCCATCCGCCGGGCTTGCGACGCCGCTGACATGCCGGCGGCGTCCCCGCCGACAACCACCAGCCGCCCGCTCATGCGGCCCGGCGCCTTCTCCTGCTGATGACCAGCGCGAGCAACAACCCGGCGAGGAGCCCGACGACGAAGGCGATGAGGGCGACCATCGCCAGCGTCGAATCGAACGTATAGCTGAGGAACTGCACCGTGGTGGCGGTCCCGTTCTGCGCCAGAAAGACCCCGAACGCAAGGAGCAGCAGGAAGACGAACAGGATCCCTATGGGAAAGGACCGACGGGTCGGCTCCTGGTCGTCGACGATCGGTTGAGGCTCCTGATCGACCATCGCTCGATCCTATTCCACGCCGGCTTGGGTCCCGGAGAAGTGCCAGCGCTCCTTGGCGGAGCGCGCCTGTTCGACGTCGACCCGGCTCAAGAGGATGAACCCGAGGAAGAAGAGGACGATCAGCGACAGGATCGCCGCTCTGGACGAGCCGGTCACCTGGTTCACCGCCGCGAACAGCAGCGGCCCCCAGATGGCGGCGAATTTCGAGAACACCGAATAGAAGCCGTAGAACTCACCGGAAGCTTCTTCCGGGATCATCGAGCCGTAGAGGCTGCGGGACAGCGCCTGGGTGCCGCCCAGCACGAGGCCGACCGAGGCCGCCAGACCGAGGAAGGGAAGGAATTCCCCGGTTGGCAGCAGGTAACCGATGACCGAAACCCCGGTCCACAAGACCAGCGATACGAGGATCGAGTTCTTGGCTCCGATCCGCTCCGCCAGTCGCCCGAAAAGCAGTGCCCCCGCGAAGGCCACGACCTGGACGACCAGGAAGGCGATGGCGATGTCGCCCGTCTCCAAACCAAGCGTCTCCGTAGCGAAGGCCGCGGAGATCGAGATCACTGTCTGTACGCCGTCGTTGTAAGCGAGGAAGGCGACCAGGAACAGCAGGAGATGAGGAAAGTTCCGCAGCTTCTTGGTTGTGCTCCAAGTGCGGGCGAAGCCAACCCTTATGTACGCCCACCAGGTAGGCATCCCCGCATATCGGGCGGGGAGCTGCTCCGCATGCCCTGGCTCCTGGAGGCGGCTGGTGGCGAACACCGCAAACGCGAACCACCACACGCCGGCCATCACGATCCCGATGCGGGCGGCGGTGGAAGCGAAGGAATCTGGGCTGAACTGGATCAGCAGCAGCGCCAGCAGGAACTGGAGGCCGCCTCCCAGGTAGCCGAAGGCGAAGCCCTTCGAGGAAACCCGATCGATGGTGTCTGAGGTTGAGATGTGGGGGAGGAACGAGTCGTAGAAGACGGCGGCGATCGCCCACGAGCTCTCCGCCAGGAAGAAGATCAACAAGGTGTAGCCAACGTCTCCCGGCCCGGCGAAGAAGAACAGCATCGAGACCAGAGAACCGGCGTATGCGAAGAACCGGAGGAAACGGAGCTTGGAGGCGGAGAAGTCGCCGACCGCGCCAAGGGCGGGGGTGAGCAGGAACATGAGCAAGGCTCCGAAACCCACGGCGTATCCGAACAGCGACTCACCATCGAGCCGTTGCCCGAGGATGACCACGCCTTCGTCTGGGACGATCTCCCCGGTGAAGAGGCTGGGCAGCAGCACCGCCAGGGTGGTGGTCGTGTAGGCCGAGTTGGCCCAGTCATACATGGCCCAGCCGAAGATCGTCCGGCGGTCGTTCTTCACGAGCACGGAGCGGCACGATAGGGATGCCGTCTCAACGGAGGCGGGCAGGCCCGGTTGTTTCCTCGCGTCGGCATTCCCGCGTCGGCGTGTGTCGAGGTTCTCGGATGGTCGGTGTGCGAAGCGGTGGAAAGCCGATTTGTTCTTGGAGCTGCGGGCTGGTGAGAGGCTGGCAGAAGAGCCAACGAAGGAAGGACGTGGTAGCCCGGAAGCGCGTAGCCATTGAACTGACTCAGGCAAGTGATGTGCGAGCTTCGGAAACTCTGGCTCGGTTGGGTCGGGTGACCTGAGGAAAGCCCGGCGAAGGAAGATGTGGTCGGCCTCCCGGCGGTCCCCAAAGAGAGTCGACGAAGGAAGAGCTTCGGATTGCCCGTCCTTACGTCTGCTCTTCCCGGCGATTGGTTGAAGAAACCTCGATTTCTCAGTCCTGGCGGGCAGATTTGTCACACCCACCGTTCATTCTGGGGGGATGAACGAATCAGTTTCAGAAGAGGCGACCGCTTCGGGTTGGGTGGAGTCGCCCGATCCCGTGGTGGGTGAAGGGTGGTTCCTGCCCGAAGGGTTTGCCGGGGTGGCCGACGATGCCGCCCTGGCCTTGTTCCTGGCGTCGATCGACCGGGAGAAGTTGGACGGGCCATCGCGAGTCCATCTGATGAAGGCCAGGGGCAAGCTCGTGTCTCAGGTGCAGGCCGCGTTCCTGCAAGACGTGCTTTCTGTCGCCCACGCCCAGGTAGCCATCTCCGGTTGGGAAGGTTGGGAATTCTGCTCCGATGAGATCCGAGCCGCGATGCACCTGACCCGACGGGCGGCGGATGCAACCCTGGGCGTGGCAATACAGGTTTGGGACCGGCTTCCTCAAGTCGGGCAAGCGTTGGCGGCAGGAGATATCGATCTGGCGAGGGCGAAGGTGATCTGCGAGGAGCTGAGCCACCTGGACATCGAGGAGGCTCGCGTGGTGGCCGACACCGTCCTGGCTTTGGCTCCGGAGCTGACTACCGGTCAGATTCGGGTGCGCACTCGCCGGCTGTGCGTGTCGGTGGATCCGGGCGAGGCTGCGAAGCGTTATGGGTTGGGGCTTGACGGTCGCCGACTCGTGCTGGAGTCGAGCCCTGATGGGACCGCCACCATCTTGGGGATCGGTTTGCCTGCAGATCGGGCCGCCGAAGCGATGAACCGTCTCCACTCACTGGCCGAGGCAGCCCGGTTGGCCGGTGATGAGCGGAAAGCGGATCAGGTTCGCGCCGACGTGTTCCTGGATGTCCTCACCGGCAGGAACCCGTCCCAAGTCGGGACCTCGGGAGTGGCTTACATACGGGTCGGGCTCGAGACACTGATGCACCTGAACGAGGAGGCGGGAGACCTCTCCGGGTTCGGGCCGGTGGTCGCCGACATCGCCCGCCAGGTCGCCGCCCATGCCTCTACCTGGGAGGTCGAAGTGGCCGAGGGGACATTCCCGGTGTGGACCGGGACCACTCGTAGGCGTCCCAACGCTTCTACCGCCCGCCGGGTCCGGGCACGCGAGCCGGTGTGTGTTTTCCCGGGCTGTCGAATGCCTGCCATCGATTCCGATCTCGACCACCGTGATCCGTGGACCGACAGCCATCTGACGACAGAAGGGAACCTTGAGCCGCTCTGCCGGCATGACCATCGTCTCAAACATGAAGGCGGATGGAAGGTCGAATCAGTCGGTAACACCTACCAATGGACCAGCCCGCTTGGCCAGAAGTACCTGACGACCAGACTTCCGCCGTGACTGGTCCTTCCTCGTAGCCCCGAGCCGTCCCTACCCTCGGAAGGTCCACCCACTCTCGAGGTCAACTGTGCGCAAGCTGGCCCTGGTACTGGTCGTCGTCTTCGCCGGCGCATGCACCGGCAGTGAAGGAGAGCCGACCTCGACAACGCCGGTCGTCCCCACCACCGCGAGCCCAACCACGACGGTCGCGCCGACCACCACCACCGGGGCAGCGCCTTCCACGACGATCGCAACGACCCAGCCCGGCCCCGAACTGCAGGGCTTGACCTACCGGCTGGTGGCCGAGGACCTTCCGTTTCCGGTCCAGGTGGTGACCAGGCCCGCCGACTCGTCAACCTTCGTGGTCACCAAGGACGGGCGCATCTGGGGGATGCAGGAAAACGGGGTGAGCGACCAGCCGCTACTCGACATCAGGGTCAGGGTGACCAACTCCGGTGAAAGAGGGCTGCTGAGCATGGCCTGGCATCCCACCGATCCGAGCCGGTTCTTCGTCCACTACTCCGACAGCCAGGGCGACACCCGGGTGGAGGAGTACACAGTTGGGTCCGATGGCACAGCCGATCCCAACGGTCGGCTGATTCTCAGCGCTGCCCAGCCTGCACCGAACCACAACGGCGGCTCGCTGCTGTTCGGTCCCGACGGATTCCTGTATCTCGCCCTTGGCGACGGGGGAGGGGCCGGCGACACCTTCCACAACGGGCAGTCGACCGATGACCTCCTCGGTTCGATGTCACGGATCGATGTTGATCAGGGCGATCCCTATGCGATACCGGCCGACAACCCGTTTGCCGGCGGGGGCGGCAGCCCCGAAGTCTGGTCGATCGGGCTCCGCAATCCTTGGCGGGTGTGGTTCGACGAGGGCCTCCTCTACATCGCCGACGTCGGGCAGGGGAGTTACGAAGAGGTCAATGTGGTGCCGGCGTCGGAGGGTGGGCTCAACTTCGGCTGGCCCATCGCCGAGGGGCTCCATTGCTATGAACCGAGCTCGGGCTGCGACGTGAATGGCACCGAGTTGCCGATTCTCGAGGTCTCTCACTCGGACTCCAATACCTGCTCGATCACCGGCGGGGTGGTCTACAGGGGGAGTGCGATCCCCGAGCTCGCCGGCCACTACTTCTACTCGGACTTCTGCGGCGCATGGCTTCGCAGCTTTCTCTACGCAAACGGCGAGGCGACCGAGCAGACCGACTGGACCGAACAGGTGGGCAGGCCGGGCTCGGTGACTTCGTTCGGTGTTGGAGGAGACGGCGAGATGTACATCACCACCAGTGACGCCGTCTACGAGGTCGAGCCGGTCCGCTGAGTCGCTAGTTCCAACAGCGGTGCCGTCTGTGGCTGAGGGGCACGAGCTGACCCAGCTCTTGGCGCGTTGTCCAACCCTCTGCACAGCGCTTCGGATCGGTCATGATCCAGAGTCAGCGAACCACCAGCCAGGTTCCGCCCAGCACGAGCAACAGCCCCCCGGTTCGGGTCAGGTCGAAGGCCCGAACCTCTGCCCCGAACAACCCGTAATGATCGATCAGGGCGGCGAACACGAGCTGGGCGACGATGATCGCAAGCAGGGCGACCGACACCCCGAGCTTGCTGACTGCATATCCGATCACCCCGACGATGACCAGTCCCAGCAAGCCGGTTGTGAGCGTGTACCAAGGGACGTCGCGCCACGCTCCCAGGTTGTTGGGCCTCACGAAGGGCATGGCGAGAGCGATGAGGATGCCCCCGGTCACATAGGTGATGAAGACGCTCTCGATGAGACCCACCTTCTCTGTGAGTGTTCCCATGAACTGCCCCTGCAAGGTGATCGCGATCCCGCCTATCACCGCCACGATTAGAAATGCCCAGACCATCCAGCGAGCGTAAACCGGAGCCCTGTCCGCCGACGGTGCCGGATTCCTGTCAGGGGTGGTCGTTACCCTCACACGTATGGTCGCCAAGCTGTTCGTCGAGTCCTGGGCACCCGATTACGGGGCTCCTCTCGAGGTGTCTGAGGAGCGGCAGGCGGCCTCCAAGGTCGATCCGGGAGTGGAGATAGCCGGGGTCTGGGAGCCGCTGGACGGTGACCCCCGAGAGGCAGATGAAGTGGTCTTCGTCGACGGGGTCAGGCGGGTCGACGCCAGGCTGACCCTCGACGACCCGATCCATGGGCCGCTACCCGGGCTGTGCGGGTCGTTCGGGGTAGGGGCGGTTCGCTGGAAGGTCGGCCATGGGGCGGCCTTCGAGGAACTTCAGGTCCAACGGCTCGCCATCCTGGGGGGCGGCGCCAGGCCGGAGCTGCCGGGGATGCCTGGCCTGGACTACCGGCCTGAAGCGGTGGGTTCCGACGACCCTGCCGCCTTGGTGGCGTTCTTCCACAGCCGCATGCGGGCAGCAGAGGCGGTGCTGGCCGGCCGCTTGGCAGAGGCGGGGAACCTGGTGTTCGCCGACGGCCCCATCAACGAGTTGCGGCCGCAGACCCTCATCGGATACGTCAAGACCCACCGGGTCAATTATCTGGGGCCGGACCTCTCGCCCACGATCAGTCGCCTGCGAGCAGGCCAGCGCACACCCATCTTCCTCATCGAAGCGGAGCAGTACGCCCGCTACTCGTGGTACCTGCGACTGGCCGATCTTCCTCACGGCCACTCATGGACGGGCGTGGTCAGGTGTGAAGCCCCTGCCTCACTCGGCATCGACCAAGCCTCGAGGCTGGCGTCATGCTCGGCCGGGATCCTTCCCCGGGTTGCTTCCGAGTCCTATATCGACCCTCGGGCGCCGCAGAACCTGGTGCCGATCGCCGCCCTCGAGAAGGAACTGAGGCGCCGCCTGGGTGATCCCGCCCTCCTGTATCGCAGCCTCCTCACCAGCGTGGCGGGGAGGCAGGAGGTGCCGGCATGAGCGACGCCGTCGGCCGGGTGATCGGCACCGAGCACACCACCACTTCCGAGTTCCGGGTGGTGCTGGCCGAGGACCAGTACCTGCAACTCGACGACTTGGTGGTGGTCCGAACCCAGGTTCCGAAGGCGGGTGAAGTTCGCACCTACGGGGTCGTGACCGAGTCGGAGGGCATCTATGAGGGCGCCTCGTTCGAATCGGACACTTTCAGAATCGCCGAAGAGGGCATTCTCCCCGCTCACAAGGTCAGGTCCGCCAGGGTGGCGATCACCAGAGTCGATCCTGAGTTGTGGGTGGCGCCGGATCCGGGTGAGGCCGTGCTGCGGGCCTCGGGCGAGGAAAGGCGGAAGGCCCTGTACGCCGACGAGATGGGACGGCCGCTCCCGGTCGGGATCGGACGCGACGGCGAGCCGGTCTACGCCGACCTCGACTTCTTCGATGGCTTCAAAGGCGGGCACATGTCGATCTCGGGCGTGTCGGGGGTGGCGACCAAGACCTCGTTCGCCCTGTTCTTCCTGCGAATGCTGACGGGGCGGGCCGACATCGTGGGGGAGGGAGCGGCGAACCTCAGGGTGCTCGTCTTCAACGTCAAGGGTGAGGACCTGCTTTGGCTGGACAAGCCCAACCGTCACCTGAACGAGGAGGCGCGGGCGGTCTGGGCCGGGCTCGGAGTCGAGCCGGTGCCGTTCCCGTCGGTGTCGCTGTGGGCCCCGCCCCGCCGTCAGTCCGGCGACACCATCCTCCCCGACACCGGGGGCCGGCTGGAGGGAGTGCGGGCCTTCGCATGGACGCCCCGGGAGTTCATCGATCAGGGACTGCTCCGCTTCCTCTTCACCGACGCCGCCGATGCCCGCAACCAGCTCTCCTTCGTCGAGGAGCGGGTCAGGGTGCAGCTCAGGCGATTCGCGGTGGATGTGGCCGGGCTGCCCGGGGCGGTAGTGCTGAGAGAGCCCCCCCTGGGTGGGCACCCGCTCGGTGGGGCGGTGGCAGTCGACGCTGGGGAGCGTGTCATCTCCGATCTTTCCGGCCTGGTGGAGGCGCTGGAGGAATATTTGGAGCCGGCCGGCGGTGAAGAGCCCGATCGGGCATGGTCGGGACGCACCCAGGCGGGGACGGTCTCGGCGTTCATGCGGCGGCTCTATGCCGCCCAGGGCCGCCTCGGCCATCTGATCAGGGCAGGAGAGACCCGCCGGATCGACCGGACCGAGGCCCAGGTGACGGTGGTCGCCATCCAAACCTTGCATGACCTCGCCCAGCGGTTCGTGGTGGGTGCCCTGCTCCAGGAGGCCTTCGAGGAGAAGGAGCAGTCGGGGCAGCGGCTCCCGCTCTCCGTCGTGGTGCTCGACGAGTTGAACAAGTACGCGCCGCGGGAAGGGGCCAGCCCGCTCAAGGACATGCTGACCGACATCGCTCAACGCGGCCGCTCGCTGGGAGTCTTGCTGGTCGGGGCTCAGCAGTCGGCTTCCAGGGTGGCGCCCGAGGTGATGGAGAACGCCTCGATCCGAGTGGCCGGCCGCCTCGATGCGGCCGAGGCAGAGCGTGCCGAGTACGGATGGATGCTGCCGAGCACGCGGGCGCGGGCCCGCCTCCTCAAGCCGGGGACGATGGTTCTCTCCCAGCCTTCGATCCCGGTGCCCTTGGTGGTGAACTTCCCATTCCCGGCCTGGGCCACCCGCCGGGAAGAGGTCGGCGGCGAGGGTGATCCGTTCGCCGGGCTCTGATGAAGGTCCTGCACACCGCCGACTGGCACGTCGGGAAGCGCCTTGGCCGTTTCGACCGGACCGAGGAATACCGCGCCGCCATCGCCGAGGTCGCAGGCATCGCCGATGCGCACGCAGCGGATCTGGTCGTCCACTCTGGCGACCTGTTCGACCGAGGGTTTCCTCCGGTCGAGGTGTTGCGCCTCGCCTTCGAGGGCCTGGTCGCCCTCACCGCCGGCGGGTCCCGGCCCGTGGTGGTCATTGCCGGCAACCACGACTCGCCCGCCCTGTTCGAGGCGCTGGCTCCGTTCATGCGCGGGCACGGCATCCACCTGGTAGGCGAGATCAAGCCACCCGAGGAGAACGTGCTCGCTATCGACACGGCCAACGGGGCTGCGGTGGTCAGCTGCTTCCCCTTCCTCCGGGAGGGGAGGGCCTTCCATGCTTTCGAGAGCCCTGACGGCCAATACGCCAAGTATGCCGACCGCCTCCGGCGGATCTCCGGGGCCTACAGCGCCCACGCCCGCACGCTGGCAGGGAACAGTGCGGTAGAGCTGTTGGTGGCCCATTTTCTCGTGGGCGGAGTCGCAGTCCATGGCCATGGTGCTCGACGGGGCGAGCGCGAGCTGCACATGGGGGAGGCATACGCGGCCTCGTCCCAGGCTCTGCCGGCCGGACCTCAGTACGTGGCGATGGGCCACGTCCATGCACCGCAACCGGTGCCGGGGGCGCTGGTGCCGGCCCATTACGCCGGCTCATTACTCCAGATGGACTTCGGTGAGGCAGGTGAGGACAAGCGGGTGCTGATCGTCGACGTGAAGCCGGGGGTGCCGGCCAAGGTGCTGTCGGTTCCGATCCAGGCCGGGAGGCCCCTGCTCCGGCCCAACGGGTCATGGGCGGAGATACTCGCCACCGAGGGCGTCTACGAGGCGTATCTCGATCTGACCGTGCAAACGGCCGGGCCCGACCCGGGATTGGCCGATCGTGTGCGAGACGAGTTCGAGTGGTGCGTCAACGTGAGGGCCGACTATCCCCGGATCGAGGCGTCCGGCACCGGTGGCTCGGGCCGCTCACTCCCAGAGCACTACGCCGACTACTACACGAGCGCCGAAGGGTCAGCGCCACCCGACGAGCTGATCCGCCTGTTCTCGGAGCTTCTGGAGGAGGTGGAGAACGCGCCCGCTTGAGCTACGCCTGCGCAACTTTCGCTCCTACTTCGGAGATGGCCACCGCTTCGACTTCAGGGACCGCCGTCTGATCGGGATCGTCGGCCCGATCGGGGCCGGCAAGTCCACGATCCTGGATGCGATCTCGTTCGCCCTCTATGGCCGCACCCCCCGGGTGGGGCGTGACACCCGCAGTCTCATCCATCAGCGCGCCGCCAACTGCGCAGTCGAGTTGCGCTTCGAGATAGACGGTCAGGTCTGGGAGGCGGTCCGCAATCTGCGGCGGGTGGGGCAAGCCCAACACGCGCTGTACCGCTACGAATCGGACGATGCGGGCGAGCCGGTCGAGAAGATCCTTCAGGAGCGGCCGATGGCCGAGCGTGTGGAGGAGTTGCTCGGCCTCGACTACGCGGCGTTCTCGCGATCGGTCTTGCTTGCGCAAGGTGAGTTCGATCGGTTCCTTCGAGCTGATGCGAGTGAGCGGGACAAGGTGCTGAAGGGAGTCTTCGGCCTCGACCGGATCGACCGCATCCGTGACCTCGCAAAGACCAAGTCGAAGGAAGGAGCCCACCAGCTGGAGTTGATCTCGCTGCAACTCCAGCAGGTGGAGGCGGTGAGGGCAGAGCTGCCCGACCAACGGAGCCGCCTCCTCGACCTTGGCGAGCGGATCGCCCATCTGGAGAAAGCCGAGCCCACGCTGGCTGATTTCGAGCAGAGGCGGGCTGCTGCCGAATTGGCGAGGTCGGCTGCCATAGAGCGACTCGGCGAGCTCGAGCGGATAGGGGCGAGCCTGCCGCGGGCCGGCGACCTCGAGACCCTCGAAGAGTCCGCACTGGCAACGGCAGCGGATCGGGCTGCCAAAGCGCAGCTGATCGAGGACGCCCATCGCCTGGTGGAGGAGGCGGAGGCGGCGCTGAAAGAGCCGGGCTTCGCGACGCTGGTGGCCTCGATCGATCAGGCCCGCGACCTGATGGTCCGCTTGGGTGAGGCGCGCAAGTCCCGGGCCGAGGTGGCGTCCAGGTTGGAGGAGGAGTCCAAGCGGGCGGCTTCGGCCAGGAGCCGGGCAGCGGAGGCCGAAGAGACCCGCATCAGGGCGGATGCGGGCCTGGCCGCCGCCACTGAGGCGCTGGAGGCCGACCGAGCGGCCGCAGCCCGAGTGGAAGCCCTGGCCCATGCCGCCCGCCACGCAGACATGGCGGCGACCCTCCGCCGAGGCCTGGAGGTGGGGGACTCCTGTCCGGTGTGCGGGCAGGCGGTGCTGGAGCTGGCGGTCGCTTCCGTTGGCGGCCGCCTCGACGATGCCGAGACGGCCTCGTCAGAGGCGCGAGCGCAACTGGACCGCTCGATCGACCGCCACACCGCTTCGGTAGCCGAGCAGAAGGCCGCCCTGCAAGCCGAAGAGGAGCGGGCGGGCCAAGTCAAAGAGGCCGAGGCCCGCATCGCGAGGGGTGAATCCGAGATGGCGTCGGCCGCCACGGTCGTCTCCCAAGTGGAGGCGGATATCTCCCAGCTGCTTGGGGATGGTGATCCCGACGCCGTGCTGGCCAGTCTTCGGGCGGAATCGGAGGCGCGTGGGCGAGCTGCCGATGAGGCACGATCGAAGCGCGAGGAAGCGCGTCGACAGCACGATCTGGCGATCGATGCAGAGCAACAGGGTGCAAAGGCCCTGAGCGAAGCCCGCTCTCGCTTGGCGGTCCTGGCTGCCGGGCTGAAAGTCGAGGATCCCTCATCCGATGTCTCGGCCACGGCCTTGGCCTCGCTCTTGCGAAAAGAGTGGGAGCTTCAGAGTGCCGCGGCCAAGGCCAAGGAAAACGAAGCAGTCGCCATCATCGAGTCGGCTCGGACGGGCAGCTCTCGCGTCCTCGATGAGCTCGGCATTGAGCAAGGCGGCTTCGAACGGGCCATGGCCGAGGCGAGGGCCGCGTCGGCCATGCTCGAACGGCAGGTGATCGCGGCCGAAGCTCTCATCGAAGGCAGCGAAGCCGATCTGAGCAGGCAGGCGGCGCTGTTGGCCGAGACCCAACTCCTGCAGCGGGTGGCGACGGACCTCACCGATGCACGCTTTGTCCGATTCCTGCTCGACGAGGAGCGCCGCAACCTGGCCGGGATCGGGTCGCAACACTTCGAGCGCCTGTCGTCGGGCAGGTATCGGTTCACCGACGACGGCGACTTCATGGTGGTCGATCAGAGCTCAGCAGACTCCGTCAGGCGGGCGGACAGCCTCTCAGGTGGGGAGACCTTCCTCGCCTCGCTGGGCCTGGCGCTCGGGCTGGCCGAGATGGTGGGAAGAGAGGGCGGACGGCTGGACGCTTTCTTCCTCGACGAGGGCTTCGGAACCCTCGATGCGGAACATCTCGATCTCGCCATGGAAGGCATCGAAGAGCTGGTCAACGACCGCCGTTTGGTGGTAGTCGTGAGCCACGTCGAAGGCGTCCGCAGCCGGATCGACGATCTGATCGTCCTCGATCGAGACGGCCTGACCGGGGACTCGATCGTGCGGGCGGGAGCGATCCCTGGCTGACCTCATGCCTCGCGTCTTGAGGTGAAGTAGGCGCCGGCGATCACTAACGCGGTTCCGAGAAGCGCCAGCGGGTAGACCTGCTCGTCCAGGAACAGCATCCCGAGCAAGAGCGCCACCACCGGGATCACGTATGTCACGGTTGAGGCGCGGGTTCCTCCGACCCGGCCCACCAGGCGCGCCGCCCAGTTGAGGGCGAGCCCTGTGCCGACGATCCCGAGAGCGAGCATGGCCAGTAGCGACTGCCAGCTGAAGGTGGAGGCGGGAAAGCTGGCCAGCCCGTAGGGGAGCACCCACAGAGTCGCCAGGGCGAGGACCCGCTTCATCACCGGCTCCGAGCCGTACTTCTGCTGCATCGGAACGATCATGTTGATGGCGAGGGCATAGCAAGCAGTGGCGGAGATGACGAGCAGCACACCGATTGCCTGAGTGGTGCCCTGGCTCCCCTCTGAGCGGGAGATGAGGGCAACACCGGCGAAACCTACGACCAGACCGAGGAGTTGGATGCGGCCGGGAGCATGCCGGATCAACAGAAATGTGACCAACGCAGTGAGGAGTGGGGTCGTGGCGTTGAGCATGCCGGCCACGCCGGAGCTGATCCACTGTTGAGCTATGGGGAACAAGGTGTATGGGATGGCGGTCCAGAGGAACGAAAGGAGTACAACTCGCGGCCAGTCGGTCCGCTCGATCTTCGTGCCACTTCGATCGATCAGGACCAGCGTCAGGGCACCCAACCCGATCCTCGACAACGTGACGACCCCGGGCCGGAAGGACTCGAGGCCGACGGCGATGAAGAAGAACGAGCTGCCCCACATGAGTGAAAGGGCGCCAAACAGAGTCCAGTCGAGCCCCGTGAACGAGCTGCGGTTGATCCCGTGGGAGGTGGTGAGCAGGCGGGTCGGGGGCGACTGCGCTGGACTCTCACCGCTCACCAGACCAAGAACAGTAAGCCTTCGAAAACCGAAATCATTCGCTCCTGCCTATCAGCACCTCGTCCCGCGACCCGGGCGGTGCGGTTGGGACACCGTCCCTTCGCCAGTTCAGGAGTCAGAACACCTGTATGGCGTATCTCGGTCCAGGCCGATTCCGTCCACCCAGACGATGGCACTCACGTTCCCGCAGGAACGCGCATAGGCGTCGGCTGGGGAATCAGCTGCTCCGGCAACCGGCGACCAACAGAGCTGTGAGGAAAGCGAGCAGCAAAGGTCGGGATGGCGAACTTCATTGGCCCACTCACTCGGAAAGCCATCGGCACCGAGACAAAAATGGTGTGAAGGCCGAGAGGCGCTATCGGTCACGTTCTGAAGTGTTCGAGGTGGTCAGGCATCACCACGCCATCGAGGTTCTCGGGGTCGGGCTCGGGCTCGCCCCACACCAACGCCGCCGGGATCACGCCTGCCCAGATCGGGAGCTCGTAGTCCTCGTCCTCGTCGTGAGGAGGGCCCGACCTGATCTTGGCGGAGGCCTCGTCAAGCGGCACCTCGAATACCGCCGTCTGCTTCAACTCGTCCTCGTGATTGGGGCGAATGTGAGGCCTCCGGCCCGGCATCACCTTGTCGGTGAAGGCGTCGAGGGCGGCCGCTCGACCCGCGAGGTCGGTGATCCGCTCGGCCTGACCGAAGACCACCACGCTCCGGTAGTTGGCGGACGAGTTGAAAGCGGAACGGGCCAGCACCAGGCCGTCGAAGATCGTCACCGTCACACATACGCTTGGGTCCTGCTTGAGAGACCTGGTGAGACTCGACGCCGGAGAGCCATGCAGCAACAGGCGATCTCCGATGCGGGCGTGCAGCATCGGGAGCACGACCGGAGTGCCTTGACGAATGAAACCGACGTGGGCGATGAGGGCCTCGTCGAGAATCGAGTAGATGGTTACCGGGTCGTAGGCGGACCGCTCCGACCGCCTAACGGTTGCCCGTTCGGAGGGGGCCGTCATCCCGGAAAGTTAACCGGCCAGGACCTTCAGCCTTCGGCCTTCGGCTCGCGGGCCATCAACTCGAGCACCGCGTCCCGTGGACGGACCCCGTTGTAGAGAACCCGTCCCACCTGTGTGGCGATGGGCATCTCCACTCCTGACCGAGCAGCCAGCTCCAGCACCGCGGCCGTAGTCTTCACGCCCTCGGCCACCATCCGCATCTCGCCGACGATCTGGTCAATGGGCTTGTCGGCGGCCAGCTCCAGGCCGACCCGGAAGTTGCGGCTGCGCGAGGACGTGCAGGTGGCGATGAGATCTCCCATACCGGCTAGGCCGGCGAAGGTGGCTGTGGTCCCGCCGAGCGCCACCCCGAGGCGGGTGAGCTCCGCCAGCGCCCTGGTGATCAAGGCGGCTCTGGTGTTGTCCCCGAAGCCAAGGCCGTCCGACATCCCGGCTGCAATGGCCATCACATTCTTGAGGGCCCCTGCCAGCTCGCAACCGACCACGTCGGTGTTGGTGTAGATGCGGAAGGTCGGGCCCATGAATGTCGACCTGAGGGCGAGAGCTGCCGCCTCATCGCGCATGGCCAGCACAGCCGCGGCCGGCTGTCCACCGGCCACCTCCTCGGCCAGGTTGGGCCCGGTCAGGACGCCTACGCGCCCGGGCTGGTGGTGAGGCATCACTTCGAGCACCACCTCGGTCATCCGCCGCAGGGTTCCCTGCTCGATTCCTTTGGTCAGTGACACCACCGGAACCGAGGGATCAAGCTCCTTTATGCCCTCGACCACATCTCGGAAACCGTGGCTCGGCACCGCGACGGCAACGGCCTCGGCCTCGGTCAGCGCCTCCCTCAGATCGGAAGTGGCGGTCAGCGCGTCAGGAAGTTGATGGCCTGGGAGATACGCGGTGTTCTGGCCCTCACGGGTGATGGCCGCAGCCAGCTCGGGGCGGCGCGCCCACAACAACGTGGGGTTGTTGCGACATGCCAGAGAGGCAACCGCGGTTCCCCAGGAGCCCGCCCCGATGACCGCAAGCTTCATGGTCGCGCACGGTACAGGCGGCGCACTCGGCGTCGGCGATTACCTTGCCCCGATGCCTCGCCTTGGACTGGTTGGGTTCGCCAACTCCGGCAAGTCGACCGTGTTCAATGCCCTTACCGGTTTGAGCTCCCCGACCGCATCCCATCCTCATTCAACGGTCCAGCCTCAGCCGGGGGTGGCGCTGGTTCCGGACCCGCTCCTCGACAAGGCCGCACTGGTGGAGCGATCGGCCAAGACCACCCACGCCACCCTCGACCTGCTGGACCTGCCTCCGCTCTCGGAGAGTGCCAGTGGAGAGACCCTGGGAAGAGTGCGCGACGTCGACGCGCTGCTGATGGTGGTGCGCTCCTTCGCCGACCCTTCCGTACCGGCCGGTGAAGGGGGGACCGACCCGATCGAGCAGGCCGATCGCCTGCTCCTGCAACTCACGCTGGCAGACCACGACGTCTTCGAGCGCAGGCTGCAGCGGTTGGAGAAAGAGGCAGGGCCCGACCCGAGCAAACGTCCCACCTTGGCCGTCGTCGAGGAAGCGGCTTCGCTCCTCGGAAGTGGCGGAGCCCTTCGCAGCCAGGCATGGGATGACGACGCCCTCCAGGTGCTGCACGAGATGGGAGCTCTGACCATCAAGCCGGCTGTTTGGCTGGCCAATGTCGGAGAGGACGAGAACGGGACGATGGGGTGGGAGGCTCGACTGAGATCCGTGGTGCCGTCGGGTGACGAGGTGGTGGCGGCCTCCGCCCTCCTGGAAGAAGAGGCGGCCCAGGTCGACTCGGAAGCGAGAGCGGAGCTTCTCTCCGGCTTGGGGCTGGGAGCCGGAGTGCTGGCTCGCGTGGTGGGGGCGGCCTACGCCAGCCTGGGCCTCATCTCTTTCTACACATTGGGCCCGAAGGAGGCGCGGGCCTGGACCGTGAGGCGGGGCGCTACGGCGTCGGAGGCCGCGGGCAAGATCCACACCGACCTCGAGCGGGGGTTCATCCGCGCCGAGGTATGCACGCTCGAGCATGCCATCTCCGCCGGGGGATTCGAGGCCGCCAAAAAGGCGGGAATGGTGCGAGTGGAGGGAAAGGCGTACGAGGTCGCAGAAGGCGACGTCCTGCTGATCAGGTTCTCGGTCTGATCACTGCTGGCTTTCTCGCTTGCCGGCTTCTGCAGGAAGTCGAAGTCCACTTGATCAGGTTCTCGGTCTGATCACCGCCGGTACCCTCGCCTCCTTGCAGGAAGTCGGAGCGACGTTCGGGCCACCGCTCTCCGAGCACCAGATCCTCGTCCTGCTGGTGCAGTTGGCTCTCCTGGTCGGCGTGGCCAGGCTGTTCGGCTTCGCCATGAGGGCCATTGGTCAGCCTGCGGTCATCGGAGAGCTGGCGGCCGGCATCCTCCTCGGCCCCACGGTGCTCGGCCGGGTGGCACCCCGAGCATTCGATTGGCTCTTCGGCGACCAGGGAGTGATGAGTGCGACCTTCGCGGTCGCCTGGCTGGGAGTAGTGATGCTGGTGGTGGTGATCGGCTTCGAGACCGATCTGGGGTTGATAACCCGATTCCGCCGGGTGGCGCTTGCCACCACCGCCGGCGGCCTGGGCCTATCGCTAGTAGTGAACGGGGCCGCCGCCTGGCAGGTGCCTGATAGCTTCGTCGGCGCCGGAGCAGGTCGGGAGGTTTTCGCCGGTTTCTTCGCGGTGGCCCTTTCGGTCTCGGCCCTTCCGGTCATCGCCAAGATCCTGCAAGACCTTGGGCTGATCCGGCGCGACTTCGCACAAGTCACCCTGGCCGTGGCCGTGTTGATCGACACGATCGGCTGGCTGCTGCTGGCGGCTTTGGCGGGTTTGGCCCAGGACGCACTGGAGCTGGGGGCGCTGGGGGAGACGGTTGTCGGGCTTGCTCTCTTCCTGGTGGCGGTGGTGGTCCTGGTGCGGCCCCTGCTCGACCGGCTCTTTCGAGCTGCAATGGCCCGCGGCGGCTCCGTCACGGCCGGCTTCACAATCGCCATCGTTGCGGCCTTGGCGGCCGGTGCAGTCACCCACGCACTCGGGTTCGAGGCGATCATCGGCGCTTTCGTCATCGGCATCGTCCTTGCTGGGCTCCGCCATCAGATCCCCGAGGTGCGCACCCGCATGGAGACAGTCACTGCCGCCTTCTTCGCTCCGATCTTCTTCGTCTACAGCGGACTCCGGGTCGACTTCGGGTTGCTCGATACCAGGCCGGAGCTGGTGTGGGCGGCCGGGGTGGTCGTCATCTCGGTCGTGGCGAAGATGGCAGGGTCATTCGTGGGGGCAAAGGCGTCCGGGATGGCCTCGCCTGACGCCATCGCCACCGGCGCCGCCCTCTCGGCGCTGGGGGCGATGGGAATCGTCGCCGCATTGGTCGGCCTCAACCTGGGAGTGCTGAGCGACAGCGGGTACACCGTGCTGGTCACCGCCGCCTTGGTGACCACCATCCTGGCGCCTGGACTGGTCAGGCTCGTGGTCTCGCGAAGGGACATGACCGGTCAGGAGCAGGAGCGCCTCCAACGCGAGTCGGTGGAGGAGTCGGCGCAGCTGCTGGGAGCGCGCCGCATACTGCTGCCAACCCGCGGTGGGACCTCGAGCCGCTACGCCGCCCGGCTGGTGACGGCGGTGTTCCCGCAAGCTGAAGTGACCGTCCTGGCGGTCGATCCGGCCAGCCTCAGGTGGTGGCGCCGCATGCTCCGCCGGGTCGACGCCGACAGGGCCGATCCCAGCGACGTGCTCGATGAGCTGCCGCAGGCCCGCAGCGTCCACAAGATCTCTCCCGACCCGGCAGCCGCCATCGCGGCAGAAGCGCGACTCGGCTACGACCTCGTGGTCCTTGGGGCCTCCGAACACGACCGGGGCAGCCGGATGTTCTCCGACGTCCTCGAGAGGGTGCTGGCAGTTATCGACCTGCCGACCGTCGTCGTGCGTTTCCCGCAGGACCGGCCGGTTCCCTCACGCCTGCCCGACCGCATCCTGGTCCCGGTCTCGGCGGCCTGGTCGACGCGAGCCGCCGAGGAGCTGGCCTACTCGCTGGCCGGCATCGAAGGTGGCTCGGTGCTGGCTCTCCACGTCGTCAACCGGCCAGAGGGCCAGGGGGTGATGCTCGAGAGCCCGGCTGTGGCGGAAGGCATGGAGGCGGGCCGCGAGCTGGTGGCGGCAGCCGCCCGCTTCGGTGGGCAGCTCGGGGTCGAGGTGACCACCGAGGTCCGGATCGGCACCAACGCTGAGCAGGAGATCGTCGACCATGCCAACGAGGGTGACTTCGATCTCTTGGTGCTGGGAGCCTCGTCCCGTCCGCTGACCGGGCGGCCCTTCTACGGGCATCGGGTGAGCTATGTGTTGGAGCACGTTCAGGTGCCGGTGGCGGTCGTCAGCTTCTCGGCGCTGAGCTGATTCCCCTCGCTCGCTGTGGCCCCGCTCGGCAAAGGACGAGGCCCCGGGTGGGGAGCCGGAGCCTCGTCAGCTCTTCTCGCGAAGAGCAGACAGGGGTTGGTCCCGGGCGGACGGCCAGGAAGGCGCCTTGCACGGACCCCTGTCGGGGTTGGGGTTCGCCGGCATGGGGTGGTCCGGCGACAAGGCATCGTAGGCCGCCCCAACCTGCGATTGCACAGAAGTCGACGGAATTCGGACGGCGGGGGACCGGGCCGAAACACACACCCGTTGTCCAGCGTGGCTGTGGCTAGGATCGAATCCCGGACGATGCAGGAGCAATTGCCCGCGTTTGCATCCCGGCATCTCGGCCCCCAGGGCGACGACCTCGCCAAGATGCTCGCCGAGGTAGGCGCGGCGTCCCTCGATGACCTGGTTGCGGAGGTGGTGCCGCCCGAGATCCGTTCAGGGCCCCTCCAACTCGCCGCTGCGCTCGATGAAGACGAGGTGCTGGTCAGGCTCGAGCAGATCGCCGCTCGCAATCGGCCCATGATCAACATGATCGGGCGCGGGTACTACGGCACCAGGGTCCCGCCGGTAATAGCACGCAACGTCCTCGAGAGCCCGGCCTGGTACACGGCCTACACCCCCTATCAAGCCGAGATCTCACAAGGGCGGCTGGAGGTGCTCCTCACTTTCCAGACGATGGTGACGGACCTGACAGGGATGGAGATCGCCAACGCCTCGCTGCTCGACGAGGCCACCGCCGCCGCCGAGGCGATGGCCATGTGCCACCGTCTCGCCACCAACGATCGGAAGGTGTTCTGGGTCGATGAGGGGTGCCACCCCCAGACCATCGCGGTCATGTCCACCCGGGCCGAGCCCGCCGGTATCGAGATCAGGGTCGGAGATCCCTCCGCTTTTGAGCCCGGAGAGGCGTTCGGGGTCCTGCTACAGAACCCGTCGACCAGCGGCGAGGTCCGGGACCTGAGCGGCATCATCGAGGCCGCCCATGCGGCCGGCGCGCTGGTGGTGGTTGCAACGGACCTACTTGCCCTGGCCATGCTCATCCCTCCTGGCGAGCTCGGAGCCGACATCGTCGTGGGGTCGTCGCAGCGCTTTGGAGTCCCTCTCGGCTTCGGCGGCCCCCATGCCGCGTTCTTCGCCACTCGGGAGGCGCTGGTGCGGGCGATGCCGGGACGGTTGGTGGGGGTGTCGCGTGACTCCGAAGGGAGGATGGGATACCGGCTGGCCCTTCAGACTCGCGAGCAGCACATCCGCCGAGAGCGAGCAACCTCCAACGTCTGCACCGCTCAGGTCCTGTTGGCGATGATGGCTGCGCTCTACGGCTGCTGGCACGGGCCTGAAGGACTGGTCGAGATCGCAACCAGGGTCCATCGCTTGACCGGCCGGCTGGCGGCAGGGCTCGAGGCGGCCGGTTTCGAATTAGTACACGAAACCTTCTTCGACACGGTCACAGTGCGGGTGCCGGACGCCGGCGCGGTGATTACGACAGCCGCGGAGGATGGCATCAACCTGCTGAGGGTCGGCGACTCCCTGGTCGGAGTCTCGTGTGACGAGACCACGACCGACCGGATCATCGATCGGGTTCTGGCCGCATTCGGGGCGGAGCCGGCCGGTGAGGCCGGCGGCATTCCGAACGAGTTGATCCGACATGGGCCCTTCCTGACCCATTCGCTGTTCCACACCCATCGCACGGAACATTCGATGCTCCGATATCTGAGGCACCTGGCCGACAAGGACCTCGCACTGGATCGCACCATGATCCCTCTCGGCTCATGCACCATGAAGCTGAACGCCACCACTGAGATGGTTCCGATCAGCTGGAACGAGTTCCGCGACATCCACCCCTTCGCACCAATCGATCAGGTCGAGGGCTACATGGAGCTCATCCGAGAGCTGGAGGCCGACTTGGCGGCCATCACCGGTTACGCCGCCGTCTCATTGCAGCCCAACGCCGGGTCACAGGGCGAGTTGGCCGGGCTCCTGGCGATCCGTGCCTACCACCGGAGCCGGGGGGAGGGGCGGCGCATCGTGTGCCTGATCCCGGCCTCGGCCCACGGCACCAACGCCGCATCGGCGGTCATGGCAGGGATGCAGGTGGTGGTCGTGGCCTGCGATGGCGATGGCAATGTCGACCTGGACGACTTGAGGACGAAAGCTGAGTCGGCCGCTGACCGGTTGGCAGCGGTAATGATCACCTACCCCTCCACGCACGGGGTGTTCGAACCGCGAGTGCGGGAGCTGTGCGACGTGGTGCACCGGATGGGCGGCCAGGTCTACATCGACGGGGCCAACCTCAATGCAATGGTTGGGTTGGCCCAGCCCGGGGCCTTCGGGGGCGATGTCTCCCACCTCAACTTGCACAAGACCTTCACCATTCCCCACGGCGGGGGAGGACCGGGAGTGGGCCCGATCGGGGTGGCAAAGCATTTGGCCCCGTTCCTGCCCGGCCATCCTCTGGCCGGGACGGACGGCCCGGATCATGGGATTGGGCCGGTGGCTGCAGCGCCCTGGGGCTCGGCCGGGATCCTGCCCATCCCCTGGACCTACATCCGGATGATGGGAGCTGACGGGCTCAAGCGGGCAAGCGAGATCGCCATCCTCAGTGCCAATTACGTCGCCTCCCGGTTGAATCCCCACTTTCCAGTGCTCTATCACGGGGTAGGTGGCCGGGTGGCTCATGAGTGCGTTCTGGACCTGCGCCCGATCGCCAGGGCCACGGGAATCACGGCGGAGGATGTGGCCAAACGACTGGCCGATTACGGCTTCCATGCCCCCACCTTGAGCTTCCCGGTAGCCGGCACTTTGATGGTGGAGCCGACGGAATCCGAGCCTCTGGCCGAGCTGGATCGCTTCTGCGAGGCAATGATCAGCATCAGGGAGGAGGTCAGGAAGGTTGAGTCGGGGGAGTGGCCGGCCGATGACAACCCTCTCAAGAATGCCCCCCATCCCGCCGAGGACCTTCTCAAAGATGGCTGGTCACACCCTTATTCCCGGGAGGTCGCCGCCTATCCGGTCGCCCGACTTCGCCTCGCCAAGTATTGGCCCCCGGTTGGGAGGATCGACGGCGCCTCCGGGGACCGCAACCTCGTTTGCGCATGTCCCCCCATGGAGGACTATATGTGAGCCCGCTCCGGCGGATTCTCCCTTGACGGGAGCGGCCGGGGATGGGAACTTGACAGGGCCCGCTCACTCTGCGGGCGGGGTCAGGGGATCAGCTGTGCGAGGATGTCGTGCGATTCCGGGGTGAGGTGCGTACGCCCGGAGAGGGCGGTCGCGGCGTGCCCGCGATCGTCGACATCGGCGAGTTCAACCTCGAGATAACCGCCGGCGACGACGTCATCGGCCGTTGGTATCTGGCTGATGTCGAGGTCGAGCGGATCGTCTCAGACCATTTCATCTTCGTTTTCAAGGACGAGCAGCTCGAGTTCATAGCCGAGGACGCCCTTCTGTTCGCATACGAGGGTGTGACGGCCATGCAAGAGGCGTGGTTGCGGCTGCAGAAGAACAAGCGTCGGAACCGCAAGCTGGCGTCGCAGCCACCGCCTGCCCCGGCCAAGCCGGTCCGCGAGCCGCGGCCCAAGCCCACTTCCAAGGCAGTCGAAGAGCCTCCTCGAGTCGAGCTGCAGCCTGTGCCGCGAGCCACCAACAAGCGAACCCGGGCCCCGGCCAAGAAGCCAGATCCCTTCGAAGAGCGCCCGCTTCCAGCAGTTGGAGCCGGCGTCTCCATTGCCGAGAAGGTCGCGGCGGCGGCCGAGGCAGAGCGAATTGCTGCCGAGGCCGAGGCGAAGAGGATCGCAGCAGAGCTGATAGCGGCAGAGCGACAGGCCCTGGAGGCCGAGCGCCTGGAAACCGAGCGCCTCGAAACCGAGCGCCTGACGGCCGAGAAGGCAGAGGCGGAGCGGATCGCAGCGGAATTGTTCGCGGCTGAGCGCGCGGCGGCGGAGAAGGCCGAACGCGCCGACGCCAGGCGTCTTGCTGCTGAGAGGGCGGCGGCAGAAAAGGTCGCCGCGCAGTTGCTGGCCTCCGAACAAGCGGCGGCCGAGCAGGCGGAGGCGGAGCGGATCGCAGCCGAGCGCGTTGAGGCGGAGCGCGAAGCCGCTCGTCAGGCCGAGGTCGAGCGGCTGGTGGCAGAGCGCTTGCAGGCGGAACGGATCGCCGCCGAGTTGCTGGCAGCCGAGCAGGCGGAGGCGGAGCGGATTGCAGCCGAGCAGGCCGAGGCAGATCGCGAAGCTGCCCGTCAGGCCGAGGTTGAGCGGCTGGTAGCAGAGCGCTTGGAGGCGGAGCGGGTCGAGGCCGCTCGCCTGGCCGCAGAGATAGCCGAGGCAGAGCGATTGGAGGCGGAACGCATAGAGGCCGAGCGGCTCGAGTCCGAGCGCTTGGAAGCGGAGCGTCTGGAAGCGGAGCGAATCGAGTCCGAGCGCTTGGAGGCGGAGCGTCTGGAAGCGGAGCGAATCGAGGCCGAGCGGATCGAAGCGGAACGGATCGCGGCCGAGGCCGCCGCGGCCGATGATGGTGGTCAGCTCCCTCCAACGGGCCGCCGATCCGGCCGGTCGCGCCGCGACAAGGCACAGGACAACGGCAAGCCGCACGATGAATCGGGCAGGACCTTCCGCCCGCCACTCGAGGCCGATGTTCACCCGCCGGCCGAGGTGGCGCTGACCGCGGTCGCCGCACCTGTTCGCTACGCCGCAGATGGCCACCATCCCGCCGAGTCGGTCGGGTGGCTGGGCAAGCTGCGCAAGGGCTCGAAGGTGCCCACCGATCACAGGCACTCGTACGAGGTGAGCACGACTTCGGTTGGCATCGTCCGCCGGGTCTGCACCGAGTGCGCCCATGTGTCGATCGGCATGGACGACGACTGACCGGGCCGCTCTCGGCACGGATCCAGCCCGACTGAGCCCTGATCTCGTCTGACGGTAGGCAGCCTCGCCCAGGCCGGCGTCTGTACCCTCGCCGTCGATGAGCGTGGAGGTCCGTGGCGCCGGACAGCCCGCCCTCGTCGCGGCGGCCGTCGTCTTCGACCGTTTCGGCCGGGTGATGCTGTCGCATCTCAGGCAGGTAGACCTCTGGGCGGTACCCGAGGTAGTGGTACGAGTCGGCGAGCTGCCCCAGGAGGCGCTGCGGGTCGCCGTACGAGACTGGTGCGGGCTCGGCTCTAGATTCGAGGAGCTGGCCGGCGCCTTTGTGGCACCCGACGGACGCCTGGTGCTCGCCTTCCGGTGCGGTCTCGACGACGGCGTGCCAGTGGCAACTGCCATCGCAGACATTCACCTGATGTTGCCGGTCGAGCTGGGTCCCATCAACGTCTCGCCGCGCCACATGCATCTCGTCAGGGAAGTGGCCTCACGCCGTTCCGATGGGATCGTCGGCAGGCTGCCGGGGCCTCCTGGCCCGGAGTTCCTTCGGCGCCTCCGACAAGGAGAACGGCAGTGGCGAAGACCGCGGCCATCCGCCGATCTCGGGACCTGGGCCGAAGACGTACTGGAACAGCTGAGTCTGGCCTCGGGCGGTGACCGCGTCCCATTGCTGATCCGGTTGGGGGAGCTCCTGGCAGCAGCCGGCGAAGACGAGGCCTCCTCCCGAACCTTTCAGTCGGCGGTCACGCTCTCGGAGCGCTTGGGCGAGCGCCGGCTGCAGATCGACGCGACCCTGAAGCGAGACGCCGCCACCGATCTGTCCGCATGGCAGTGGGTGGACGAGCTGACCGCCCAGCAGGAAACCGCCAATCTGGATCTCCCCTTCCGGCGGCTGGCGGACCACGCCCTGGCACGGAATCGAGCCCAAGAAGCAGAGGCGTATGGGCTGAGGGCGGTGACGCTGACCGCCGATCCGCAATTGGCGGCGGGAATGCGGAGGCGGCTCGAGTCCCGCCTGTACGGCAGCCTGGAACAGGCAGGCTGAGAGCGGCGAGTTGGGGCACTATGCCGTCAATGCAGAAAGCCGGCCACGTGGCCGGCTTTCTGGTTTCGAACTGCAGAAGCTCAGCGCTTCTTTGCTGCCTTCTTGGCCGGTGCCCGCTTTGCGGTCTTGCGGGCGGGGGCCTTCTTGGCTGCTGCCTTCCTGGCCGGAGCCTTCTTGGCTGCTGCCTTCCTGGCCGGGGCCTTCTTGGCCGGGGCGCGCTTGGCGGCGGTCTTCTTGGCCGGAGCCTTCTTGGCCGGGGCGCGCTTAGCCGCTGTCTTCTTGGCCGGGGCCTTCTTGGCCGGGGCCTTCTTGGCGGTCTTCTTGGCCGCCGCCTTCTTCACTGCCATCTGTTGAACTCCTTGTCGTGTTTAGTGGTGGTTGTGGAAAACGAGATGTCTACCGGCACTCTCCTCTCCGCTCGCTGCCATCGGTGAGGACCGATCTGCGATCAGCGTAACCACATGTTTCGCCATCACTGTGCATTCATGCGCGCAGGTAAATACTTAACAACGTGAAGGAGGTACGCGGCCTATAACCTCGATCGACATAGACACGACCCCTGTCATCCTTTCGGGTGGATCGGGAACGCGGTTGTGGCCGCTTTCGACCCATCGGCACCCCAAACAGTTCGAGCCGCTGTTTGGAGTCGAGCCGATGATCGCGGCCACGGTGCGAAGGACCGCTCGGTGGGGCAAGGCCGTCATCGTCTCGGGAGTCGACCATGTCGATGACCTCGAGCGGGCGGTTGGCTCGTCGAATCTCGACATCGGCGAGGTCCTTTCGGAGCCCGAGGGTCGCAACACGGCTCCCGCCATCGCCGCGGCGGCCATGACACGGTCGAACGACCCGGTTCTTTTGGTCTTTCCCGCCGATCACGTCATTCGCGACCTATCCGCATTCGAGGTGGCGGTCGAACTGGCGGTCGAGGCGGCCGGCGAGGGCTGGCTGGTCACCTTTGGTGCCCCCCCAACCCGCCCCGAGACCGGATATGGGTACATCCAGCTCGGCGAAGCGATCGGTGAGGGGTACTTGATCGAGAGGTTCGTCGAGAAGCCAGACGCCGGGACCGCGGCGGTGTACGCGGCCGGAGACGAGCACCTCTGGAATTCGGGGATGTTCGCCTTCCGTGCCTCGGTTGTATTGGGCGAGCTGCAGCGTTTCCAGCCGGAGCTGCTGGACTTGGTGCGGCAGGCAGTCGATGAAGCCCAGCGTTCCGGCCGCCGTACCGCCCTCGGGGAGCGGTTCTCGTCCGCGCCTTCGATCTCGATTGATGTCGCGGTGATGGAGCGCACCGACCGGGGGATGGTGATTCCGCTTGATGCCGGCTGGACCGACATCGGATCTTGGGAAGCGCTGTGGGACATCGAGCAACACGATGCAGATGGCAACGTCGTGCTCGGTGATGTGTTGCTCAACGAGGTCACAGGTTCATACGTGCGCTCGACCTCGAGGCTGGTGTCGGTGGCCGGAGTCGACGATGTGGTAGTGGTGGAGACCCCCGAAGCGGTTCTGGTAGTGGGGCGACAGCACTCACAGATGGTCAAGGGCCTGGTTGAGAAGCTCGGCGAGCGAAACGAGGCCTGAGGCTTACCATCGCCGCGTGGCCGCAACTGCGATGAAGCGCGTTGCCGTCGTCAGCATGGTCTTCTGCATGTTGTCGGCTTGCGTCGGCCGGCCTCCGGCGGATGCATCAGGGGCAGAGATCTATGACCAGTTGTGTGCGCACTGTCATGGTGCCGACCTCGAGGGTGGCGTCGGCCCTCCTCTGGGTCCGGGCTCCGAGGTCGCCGACAAGCCAGACTCCTACCTCGTGTTGACGATCACCCGCGGGGAGGGGCGGATGCCCTCCTTCGAGCGAACCCTCACCGCCGAGCAGGTCGATCGTGTCGTCGCCTACATTCGCGAGAAGGAAGCGGGATGAGCGCCTCTCTGCTCGAGCAGCTCGAGTTGTATCCGGTGAGCATTCCCATGAGGCATCGTTTCCGCAGAGTGACGGTGCGAGACGCTGTCCTGATGCGAGGGCCGGCCGGCTGGGGTGAATTCTCGCCGTTCCCCGATTACCCACCCGAGGTGACGACCCGTTGGTTGGCGTCGGCACTCGAATCGGCCTGTGTGCCCCTCCCAGAGCCCCGCCGGCGGCGCATCCCCGTGAACGTGACCGTGCCGGCGGTGGCGCCCGAGATTGCGGCCGAGCTCGTCGCGAGCTCCGGCTGCACGACTGCCAAAGTGAAGGTGGCGGAGCCCGGTCAGGACCCCGGGGAAGACGAAGCAAGGGTGGCCGCAGTTCGTGGTGCCCTAGGCGCGGATGGCAGGCTGCGCATCGATGTGAACGCCGCCTGGGACCTGGAGACCGCCGTTGAACAGATCTTCAAGCTTTCCATCTACGACCTCGAATACGTTGAACAGCCGGTGGGGTCGCTCGAAGACATGGTCGCCCTTCGTCAGCGTGTGGAGGTTCCGATCGCAGCAGACGAGGCAATTCGCATGGCGGTGGATCCATTGGAGGTGGCCGAAGCAGGCGGGGCCGATGTGATGGTCATCAAGGTGCAGCCGCTGGGCGGAGTCAGGAGGGCGCTCGACTTGGCTGACCGGTCGGGGCTGCCGGTAGTGGTGTCCTCGGCGCTGGAGACCTCGGTGGGGATTGCGGCAGGCGTAGCTGCCGCAGCCAACCTCCCCGACCTTCCTTACGCATGCGGATTGGGGACCGTTGCCCTCCTCGAGGGAGACGTCGTCACCGAGCCGATGCTGGCGGAGGATGGCTGGATGGAAGTGCGGCGACCGAGCCCCGACCCCGGCCTCTTGGAACGTTGGGCCGCGGGCCGCGAGACCGCGGCAGAGCTCCTCCGCCGCCTGCGCTGGGCCGCCGAGGTGCTGACGTGACTGTCCCCAACCCGTCGACTGCCGAAGCCATGGTCATGGTCGACGAGCTGGTGCGCAACGGCGTGAAGCGCGCCGTCATCGCCCCAGGGTCGAGGTCGGCCGCTCTCGCGCTCGCGTTGGCCGGCCATCCCGGCATCGAGCTCGCCACCGAGATCGACGAGCGCTCGGCCGGGTTCCTCGCCCTCGGGTCAGGGCTGGCCGGAGACATGGCTGCCGTTGTCACCACCTCCGGCACGGCCGCCGCCAACCTCTTGCCGGCCATCGTCGAGGCAGACGCGGCCGGTGTTCCTTTGCTGGCTCTGACCGCCGATCGCCCACCCGAGCTGCGCCAGGCGGGAGCCAACCAGGTGATCGATCAGATCAAGCTCTACGGCGAGCGCGTGCGCTTCTTCGCCGAGGTCGGCCCGGCTGAGGACCTGCCGACCTCGAACGGGTACTGGCGGTCGGTGGTGTGCCAGGGTGTGGCCGCCGCTCGCGGCATGGGGAGGCGGCCCGGCCCGGTTCACCTCAATCTCGGGTTCAGGGAGCCGACCGTGCCCGTCGCCGACGACGGCCGCAGCTCGGCAGGTCCTTTCGAGTCCGGCGTGGATGGCCGCCCCGGCGGCTTGCCCTGGAGCGAGGTCGCCCCCGTCCCCATGCCGCGGGTCACCGTCGCCGAGAGGTGGCAGGCGGCCCGGGGATTGGTCCTCGCAGGCGATTGCCGGGCCGAAGGGGGCGCCGTCGCCGCCGCAATGGCCGCCGCCCTTGGCTGGCCGCTGATCGCGGAGCCCCACTCCGGGGCAAGAGGGCAAGGAGCCATAAGCACCGCTCATTACCTGCTCGGGCATGACGTGTTCGCCGAGAGCCACCGCCCGGAGGTGATCATCCAGCTGGGACGGGTTGGCCTCTCACGCCGGGTGGCAACACTGGCCAACAGCGACATTCCCCGCCTCGTCTTCGATCCCTGGGCATGGTCTGACCCTTCCCGGTCGGCCGTGGCTGTCCACTCGGCTTTGCCTGAGATACCCACTCCCCGTCCCTCCGGGCGCTGGCTCGAGGGCTGGGCCGAGGCGGAGGCGGTGGCGAGGGCCGCACTCGACGCCGCCCTCGACGCGCTCGGCGAGCCGAGCGAGCCGCGCACCGCCCGCGATGTGGCGCGCATCGCGGGCGAACATCCTCTGGTCGTCAGCTCCTCGATGCCGGTCCGCGACCTCGACCTGGTGATGGAAGCGGGTGGACCGGAGATCCTGGCCAACCGGGGCGCATCGGGAATCGACGGCTTTGTCTCCACGGCTCTCGGAGTTAGCTGGGGGCGGGGAGGGCCGGTGCTTGCCCTGGCCGGGGACCTCTCGATGCTGCACGACCAGGCCGGGCTGCTGGTTGAGCCGCGGCCACCGGTTGTGTTCGTCGTCAACAACAACGACGGGGGGGGCCTCTTCCACTTCTTGCCTCAGTCCGCCTTGCCCGGGTTCGAGCAGTTGTTCGCCACCCCCCACCACCGGCGCTTCGGGAAGGTGGCCGAGCTTCACGGCCTCGCCTTCGGGCGGATCGAATCGGCCGAGGACCTCATCCCGATGGTGGAGTCGGCCCTGGCAGAAGGCACCGGTTGGCTGGTCGAGGTGCCGGGCGACCGCATCAGGAACGTCGAGGTCCATGAGCAAATCGAAAAGGCGGTTACGGCTGCCCTCAGCTGAGCGGCGCCACTCCGGTCCCGGCGAGCGCCATCTGCATCGTCTCGAGCTTGTAGGTGGTCTCTGCCAGCTCGGCCTCCGGGTCTGACCCTGCCACGACGCCTGCTCCTGCCAGCAACCTGGCGTGGGCACCGTTGAGGTACGCGCATCGGAGGGCGATCGCCCACTCTCCATCACCGGCAGGGTCGAACCAGCCGATCGGCCCTCCGTATCTTCCCCGCATGGCCCCCTCCGCTTGTCGGATCAGCGCCATGGCCTCATCCGCCGGGACTCCGGCCACCGCCGGGGTCGGGTGCAAGGCGGCGACCAGGTCCATGACCTCCACCGGCGAAACGAGGTCCCCGACGAACGCGGTGGCGAGGTGGAGGGCAGGGCCGAACTCGACCACCTCGACTGCCGACCGGGTGATGCCGGGGGCAACGGCTCGCAGCTTCGACTCCACCCAGTCGGCCGTGAGCCGGTGCTCCTCCGCCTCCTTGGCGGAGGCGGTGAGGCGCTCACCGCCCGCTTCAATGGCGACCGACCCGGCCAGCGCCACCGAACGCACCTGGCTGGCCCGCCGCTCCACGAGTAGCTCGGGCGACGAGCCCATCAGCCCCTCGAGCAGGAAGGTGTGGCCCTGTGGGTAACGCGAAGTCAGCGAGGCCAGCACGGCGTGGCGGTCGAGGGGATCGGCGAACCGCACCTCGACCGATCTGGCCATGACCACCTTGGAGAGGCTTCCGGACGAGATGGCCGACAGCGCGTCTTGGACCCGGCGGATGAATACGGCTTCGTCGTCGCCGCCGGGGGCGTCCCATTGGGGAGTGGGGGGAGCTTGAGCTGCGCCGTTTGCCGAATAGACGGACCACTGGCCTTCGCGTCGCATTGCCGTCTGCTGGGCGACGATGACGATCGACCCGGCCACATCAGGATCGAATGTGAAAGAGGCAAGAGCCGGGGTCGACGCTTGCCCGTTGGCCTGCGACCAGTCCCGAAGAAACCTCCCGGCGCGGGTGTAACGCCGTGGGCCGGTGCCGGGATCGAAAACGGCGGCGGTGCCCCAGCCCGCTACCAGCGACCCTGGGGAGCACCAGAAGTGGTCGGGCCGAGCGGCCAGGACGGATCGCAGACTTGGCTCTGCCGGCACGCTCACCATCCCACCGCTTCGATCTCGGCCTGCCACCCGATGAGTTGATCGATCAGCTGCGCCACCCCTGTGACCTCCCCGGTCACCAGGACCCGAGTGGTCCCCGAGCCCGATGCCCCGTCGATGCCATCTGCGGTGCGCGCCGCCTGCTTGGCGACCGCTCCACCCGGGTCGATCAGGCTCACCCCGCTTCCCGCCACCCGCTGCACGGCGGGGGCCAGGAAGGGGTAGTGGGTGCACCCGAGGACCAGCGTGTCCGCCCCTTGTCGCACCAGGCTGGTCACCGGCGGGCGGACCTTGGCTTCCACCTCGGGCCCATCGAGGAC
This sequence comes from Acidimicrobiia bacterium, assembly GCA_036555105.1. Classification (GTDB taxonomy): domain Bacteria; phylum Actinomycetota; class Acidimicrobiia; order Spongiisociales; family ZC4RG35; genus DATBMA01. Next base: position 66,425 of record DATBMA010000062.1, on the reverse strand, counting down.
GCCAGCCTCGACCAGATCTGCCCATCCAGGACAGGGCTGCTCGAGAACCGTCACACCGTTGGCATGGCGATCGATCAGGGAAGCAAATAGGTCTCCCTGGAATGTGGCAGTGGTGGCGAGGACTCCTATAACTCCCGACCTGGTGCTGGCAGCTGCCGGCTTCACCGCAGGCTCCATTCCCACGAACGGAATCGTTGGATGAACCTGCCTGAGATGGTTGAGGGCCGCGGCCGAGGCGGTGTTGCATGCGATCACGATCACATCGGCGCCTGCCGCCAGCAGGCCGCTCGTAATGGCCTCCGCTCGCTCGCGCACGAAGTCGAGGCTCCGCTCCCCGTAGGGGGCGTGGGCCCGATCGGCCACGTACACGAGGTCGGCAGCGGCCAATTGGGCGCGCACGTGGCGCAACACCGACAAGCCGCCGAGCCCAGAGTCGAATACGCCGATCATGGGTCGGTGGTAGCTTGCCCGGCCCTAGCCGGGAGGTGTCGTTGCAACTGCGGGGGTCGGCAGGAGTAGTGACGGGAGGCGCGTCCGGGCTGGGCGCGGCAACGGCCCGAAGGCTGGTCGACGCAGGTGCCACGGTGGCGATCGTCGATCTCCCGGGAGAGCGCGGGGAGGCGATGGCGGCGTCGCTTGGAACCGGTTGCGTGTTCGTGCCCGCAGATGTCACACGGACTGAACAGGTTGAGCAGGCTGTCGGGCAGGCGGCCGGGGCGCTGGGAGCCCTTCGCTTCCTCGTCAATGCGGCCGGAATCGGCCCAGCCCATCGCCTGCTGAGCCGCAGCGGCGACCTTCACCCTCTCGACCTCTTCGAGCTGACCGTCAGGATCAACCTGGTCGGAGTGTTCGACGTCACCAGGCACGTGGCGAAGGTGATGGCTGCCAACGAGCCCGGCGAGGATGGGGAGCGAGGGGCGGTCGTCAACGTCGCCTCGGTGGCGGCGTTCGACGGTCAGATCGGACAAGTGGCGTACTCGGCGTCCAAAGGGGGAATCGTAGGAATGACGCTGCCCCTGGCACGCGATCTGTCCGCCATCGGAGTGAGGGTCAATACCATCGCCCCCGGGATCATGGACACGCCCATGCTGGCTGCCATGCCGGAGCCGGCCCGGCTCTCGTTGGGAGAGCAGGTCCTCTTCCCGAAGCGCCTCGGGCGTCCCGAGGAGTTTGCGGAGCTTGCCTGCTTTCTCCTGGGTCACTCCTACATGAATGGAGAGGTGATCCGGATGGATGGCGGAATCCGCATGGCCCCCAAGTAGCCGGCTCAATCGAGGTCCAGGGTCGCGAAGCCCTCGAGTGAGCCAGGGTTCTCGAGGCTGGTGAGGTCGCCAGGGTCCTGACCCAGCGCCAGCGCCCTTATGACTCTCCGCATGATCTTGGCGGATCGGGTCCTGGGAAGATCCTCGACGAACTCGACTCGACTAGGGCGGAAGGGGCGGCCGAGGCTCTCGGCGACGGCGTCGGCCACCCGCGCGGCCAGCTCCGGCCCTCGCTCGATCCCCGTGCCTGCCACCACGTAGACCGCGATGGACTCGCCCTTGGTCGGGTGGGGGAGTGAGACCGCGGCCGCCATCGTCACGTCAGGCAGCGCCACCGCCGCCGACTCCACCTCGGCAGGGCCGATCCGCTTACCGGCGATGTTGAGGGTGTCGTCCGATCGACCGTGCAGATACCAGAAGCCGTCGGCATCGATCGAAGCCCAGTCTCCATGAACCCACACGTCGTCGAATCGCCGCCAGTAGGCATCCAGATAGCGCTCGGGCTCATCCCAGAAGCCGCGGGTCATCGCCGGCCAGGGCCGCCGCACCACCAGCTCCCCGACCTCGCCTCGTACGGGCCGGCCGTCGGGGCCGACCACATCCGCATCCATTCCCAGTGCAGGGCCGCCAAGTGAGGTCGGCTTGATCCCCTGCATGGGGTGGGCCGAGAGGATGCATGCCCCGATCTCGGTGCCACCCGAAATGTTGATGATCGGGCGGGTGGCATGGCCGACGTCGCGAAACAGCCACCACCACGGGTCGGGGTTCCATGGTTCCCCGGTGGAGCCGAAGGCTCGCACCGTCGCGAGGTCGTCGGCTCCGACGTGGGCGGTGCCATGGGGCTGCAGGGTGCGGATCAGCGTCGGCGAGACCCCCAGCACCGTCACCCCCATGTCGCGGGTCAGCTGCCACAGCCTGCCAGGGCTCGGATGGTCGGGGACGCCGTCGAAGGTGGCGATGGCGGCGCCGTTGGCCAGGCCGGCTACAACGGTCCACGGGCCCATGATCCAGCCCATGTCGGTCATCCACATGAGGATGTCCCCCTGGCCGAGGTCGAACTGGAACGCCCCTTCCACTGCCAGCTTGGCGGTCAGCCCGCCATGGACGTGCACTGCCGCCTTGGGCCGGCCGGTCGTGCCGGATGTGTATGCGATCAGCAGCGGGTCCTCCGAGCCAGTGGCGGCCGCGGGCGCATCCCCCGCCTGGGAAAGCAGATCATCCATCGACACCTCGCCCGGCGACACCGCCATATCGTCCGGTTTCGAGTACCTGACCACTGCCACCGTGGTGACCGTCCCGGCCAGCTCGACCGCCTCCGATGCCACCTCTTTCATCGGATTGAGCCGTCCTCTGCGCACGAAGCCGTCGGCCGTGACGATCACCTTGATCGGTGGTCGCCTGAGCCTCTCCGCCACCGCCCCTGCCCCGAACCCAGAGAAGATCGGTACGAATACCGCCCCCAGCCGAGCAACGGCCAGGAAGAGGACGACCGCCTGGGGGGACATGGGCAGGTAGCCGGCCACTGCGTCGCCTTTACGGACACCGAGTGCCGAGAGGGCTGACGCCCAGCGACCTACCTCCGCCCGCAGCGCGCCGAAGCTGAGGGTCGTCCGGCTGCCGTCCTCCCGGGTCGAGAGCAATGCCGGGCGTTCCGGCTGGGCGGCCGCCCAGCGGTCGACGCACACCGTCGAGAGGTTGAGCCCGCCTTCCGTGAACCAGGTGGTCCAGGGCAGTCCCCGGCTCTGGTCCCACACCCCGGAGAAAGGCGGGTCGAATCGAATCCCCAGGAAGTCCAGCGCGGCCGGCCAGAACCATGCGGGATCGGCCCGGGAGCGCGAGACCAGCTCTTCGTAGGTCTCGATCTCGTGCACCGCCATGAACCGGCCGGTGGCGCTGCGGGCGGCCTCCTCGGGCTGCTGGCGCCAGGCGACGTCATCGATCACGGCCGGACCCCACCGTCAGCTGCCGCATGCGCTGCCATGTGACCTCGGTCACCGGACGGGCCAGTCGCCAGCGCCAGTTCCCACGGGGCTCACCGGGCACGTTCATCCTTGCCTCCGACCCGAGGCCGAGCAGGTCCTGAGCCGGCATCATCGCCACCCCGGCCGCCGACTCCCAGACCAGGCCGGCCAGATCCCAGTGCACTTCGGTCCCGTCGATGCCGAGCTCACGGGTCATTCGCCGCGGCCCACCCCGCAGGCGTCGACGGTCGTGGCGAGGATTGGCCTTCCAGAACCAGCCCTGCGTGGTGTCGCTGTCGTGGGTGGCGGTATATGCGACGACATCCTCCGGGTAATTGGCCGGGTGATGGAGCTTGGCACCCGGCTCCGGTCCGAACCCGAACTGTGCGACTCGCATCCCCGGCAGCCCGAGCGTGGCCCGCAGCTCGTGGACATCATCGGTCATGAAGCCCAGGTCCTCCGCCACGAGCGGCAGCCCGCCCAGGGAGGATCGCATCGCCTCGAAGAATCGAAGCCCCGGCCCAGGCACCCACCGCCCGTTGACCGCGTCGGGCGCGTCGGGAGCCACCTCCCAATAGGCGGCGAAGCCCCGAAAGTGGTCGAGTCGGACCAGGTCGAAGCGCGCGCAGGCATGACGTAGCCTCGAGGCCCACCAGGTGAAGCCATCTGCGGCCATCTCCTCCCATCGATAGATGGGATTGCCCCACAGCTGCCCGAACCGGGTGTAGTAATCGGGAGGCACCCCGCCCACAACCCGGGGGGCGAAGTCGTTGCCGAGTTGAACCAGTTCCGGCCGCGCCCAGATGTCGGCGGAGTCGAGAGCGAGATAGATCGGGAGGTCGCCGATCAGGCCGATGCCGAGGCTGCGACAGCGTTGAGCCAGTTCCGACCATTGGCGGTCGAAGAGATATTGGATCGCCGCGTGTCGCTCGACCTTGGCAGCCAGCCTCCGCCCGGCGCGCTGCAGGTCGGGCTCTCGCCTGGCACCCAGCCCGGCGTCCCAGTCCGTCCAGGAAGCCCCGCGATGCTCGGCTTTCAGGGCCGCGAACAGGGCAAAGTCGGCCAGCCACGAGGTCTTCCGGAACACGGCGTATTCGGGGTCGGCGCCGCCGAGGAGGAACCGTGACGCCGCCAGCTCGAGCAGAGCGTGCTTGACCGGGATCACTCTCCCGAACTCGACCGTGTCCCCTCCCTGAGTGAGAGCGCCTTCGATCTCAGCGGGCTCGAGCAGGCCATCGGCCACCAGGCCCGGCAACGACACGAGCATTGGGTTCCCGGCAAATGTCGAGGTCGATTGGTATGGCGAGTCCTGGTATCCGGTGGGGCCGACCGGGAGCATCTGCCACCAGCTCTGACCGGCTTGAGCCAGCTGGTCGGCGAAGCGAAGGGCCGGCTCCCCCAGCGTCCCGATCCCTTCGTCGCCCGGCAGCGAAGTTATGTGGAGAAGGACCCCGGAGCTGCGCTCGCGGGTTGGTCTCACTTTCCGATCGAGAAGGTGACCGTGATCGACGTGCGCAGTGTGCTCGTGCCAGGCTCGATGGGAGTGCTGTCGGCCATGGCGAGCCTTGCCATCGGCATCGGTCCCGGAGGCCCGAGCCTCCCCTCCTCGATGCGCCGGGCCGGGCCAAGCTTGGCGCCGGCCAGCTTGGCTAGTTGGCCCGCCTTCGCCACGGCGTCGGCCCACGCCAGATCGCGTGCATGTAAGAGCAGGGCGGCCGGGTCCGACACCTCGAACGTAAGCCCCTGCACCTCGACTGCGTCGCCCCCGGCTGCCACCACAGCGGTGAGCACATCGCCGACGTCTTCCGCACTCCTCACGAGCGCCTCTACCTGATTCCGAATTCGGAAGCCGATGAACCGCCCGCCTTCGGGACGGTGCTCGTATTCAGGATGGATCCCGTAGTCGACTGTACGGATATCTTCCTTGGCCACTCCCTTGGCGGTGAGAACTGCCAGCATCGCCTGCAGCGCGGCATCGGCCTCGGAGGCGGCCTCACCCACCCCTGCCCTGGCCACGCTCACGCCCAGGTTGACCCTGCATACATCCGGCGCTCCCGAGGCGGCGCCGTTCCCGGTGACCGTGATCGTCTTGGATGACATGGGCTCATGAAAGCAGCGCGGCTGGGCCATGGGACCGGCCGGGACGTTCCCGACCCCGGCCGGTATGCTGCCCGGGCGCCAAGGGCTCAAATGCCAACCGCTTTGACAGCCAATCGCTTGGACAGCCAAGTGCCTGGACAGGAGGAGGAATGACCCGCAGCACCGTCCTGCAAGAGCGGTCCGAGATCGACGCAACCGTCGAGGGCAAGACCCTGGTCGACGTGATCGACCGCAATGCCCGTGACTTCCCCGACAAGTCCGCCATCTGGTGGAAGGAAGGGGAGGATTGGAAGGATCTCACCTGGTCCGGCTACCGGACCGCGGTCCACGAGGTCGCGGCCGGGTTGATCGGGCTCGGCGTGGGAGCTGGCGACTTTGTCGCCATCATGGCCGGCAACCGGCCCGAGCATGTCATCGCCGACCTCGGGGCGGTGCATGCCGCCGGCACCGGGGTGACCATCTACTCGACCCTCGCCCAGGGCCAGATCCAGTACATCGCCTCGAACTGCTCTGCCAAGGTCGCCATCCTCGAGGATCTCACGTTCATGAAACGGTGGGAGGCGATCAAGTCGGAGCTGCCGGAGCTCCGTTACATCGTGCTGATGGAGGGAGCCGACAACTACGACACCACCGACTGGGTGCTCTCTTGGGAGGACCTGGTCGCCCGTGGACGCAAGGCGCTGGCCGAAGACCATGACCTGGTGACGAGGGCAGCCGCCGCCGCCAGACCCGACGGACTGGCCACCCTGATCTACACGAGCGGCACCACTGGCACCCCCAAGGGCGTGATGATCACCCATCGCAACGTGCTGTGGACGACCGAATGCCTCGTGCGAGCGATCGAGATCCCGGACAACCCCAGGCTGGTGAGCTATCTCCCGCTCGCCCACATCGCCGAGCGGCTCGCCACCCACTACCTGGGCCTCTACAAGGCGGGCGAGGTGTTCTACTGCCCCGACCTCGGTCGGGTGCTCGACTACATAACCAAGGCCCGCCCCACCGTGTTCGTGGCAGTGCCGCGAGTGTGGGAGAAGTTCCACTCACGGCTCCTTGCGCGCTTCGCAGAGGATCCCAAACGGGAAGGAATCATCAAGGCCGCCCTCAAAAACGGCTTGGAGGTGGTGGCGGATCAGGAAGCCGGGCGGCGCTCGCCCGGCGGTCGCAGGGTCAAGCACGCCGTGTTCGAACGTCTCGTGTTCTCCAAGGTGAGGCACGGCCTCGGCCTGGACCAATTGCTCATCGCGATCACCGCCGCTGCTCCGATCAACGACGACCTCATTCGCTTCTTCCGGGCAGTCGGGGTGCCTCTCTACGAGCTGTACGGCATGAGCGAGACCACCGGTCCTGCCACGACCAACCTTCCCGGCGCCGATCGGATCGGCTCGATCGGGAAGGCCATTCCCGGGGTCGAGGTGGAGCTGGCTGAGGACGGCGAGATCATGATGAGAGGGGGAGTGGTCACCGCCGGCTATTACAAGATGCCAGAGGAGACGGCCGCCACCTTCACCAAGGACGGATGGATCCACTCGGGTGACCTCGGCCGGTTCGACGAGGACGGCTTCCTGTTCATCGTCGGCCGCAAGAAGGAGATCATCATCACCGCCGCCGGCAAGAACATCGCCCCGGCGACCCTGGAGACGGCGATCAAGAACCATCCTCTCGTGGCCCACGCCTGCATGGTCGGTGATGGCAGGCAGTTCCTGTCGATGGTCATTTCCCTCGACCCCGATGAGGCGCCTGGATGGGCCAAGGCCAACAGCCTCGAATACACGGACATGACCTCCTTCAGCGGGTTGGCCGAGGTGCGGGTCGAGGTGCAGAAGGCGCTGGACGCGGCCAACGAGAAGGTGTCCAGGGTCGAGCAGGTGAAGAAGTTCGTCATCGTGTCCGACGTCTGGACGCCCGAGTCCGGTGAGATCACCCCATCGCTCAAGCTCAAGCGCCGGGTGGTGCTGGAGAAGTACCAGGGGTCGATCGACGACATGTACGGCGGGCCTGCAGACCTCTGAGCGACTCGCCACAACCCATGGAACAGATCGGATTCGACGGCCGGACGGCGATCGTCACCGGAGGGGGAGGAGGACTGGGCCGCGCCTACGCCGCCGAGCTCGCCCGCCGGGGCGCCAGGGTGGTGGTCAACGACCTCGGAGGAGGGGTCGACGGGACGGGCTCCGGCACCGGCCCGGCTGATGCGGTCGTCGCCGGGATCACGGCGGCTGGAGGGGAGGCGCTCGCCAACTACGACTCCATCGCCTCCCCGGCCGGAGGCAAGGCCGTGGTCGAGGCTGCGCTGGCGGCCTTCGGCTCGGTTGACATCGTCATAAGCAACGCGGGGATCCTGCGCGATCGCAGCTTCGCCAAGTTGACCAGCGAGGAGCTCGATCCAGTCATCGACGTCCATCTGGGTGGCGCTTTCAATGTGTCGATTGCCGCCTACCCGGTGATGAAGGAAGCCGGCTACGGCCGCTTCGTCTTCACCAGCTCCGGGTCGGGGTTGTTCGGCAACTTCGGCCAGGCAAATTACGCGGCGGCCAAGATGGGGCTGGTCGGGCTCTCGAACGTAGTCGCCATCGAAGGCGCCAAGTACGGGATCAAATCCAACGTGATCGCTCCCATCGCCCGGACCCGTATGACAGAGGAGCTGCTCGGCCCGTTGGCAGGGCAGGTGGAGCCGGCCCAGGTCATGCCGATGGTCCTCTATCTCTGCTCGGAGAGGTGTGATCTCACCCATCGGATCTTCACCGCGGGAGGGGGCCGGTATGGGTCGATCGTCATCTCTACCAACCGAGGTTGGTTTGCCGGGTCGGGCAGGGTGCCGAGCCTCGAGGAGGTGGAGGCCCACCTGAGCGAGATAACCGACTCCTCCGAGCTGGTCACACCATCGAACTCCACCGAGGAGATCATGCTTCTCGCCTCGATGCTCGCCTCAACCGAAGGCGGCTAGGGATGCCAGTCGATCCGACCCGGGCTGTCGGCGCCGAGCTCCAAATCAGCGACTTCTCCTGGGACGAAGACCGGGTGATCCTCTACCACCTGGGACTGGGAGCGGGGCTGCGACCCGGCCAGGACGATCTGGCCTATTGCTACGAGCCACATCTGAAGGTCCTTCCTACGTTCGCCACAGTTCCGCTGTTCCCGGATGTCTTCGCGGTGGGAGGAGTTGACGGGATGGACGTCAGCCTGGCCTCGGCTTTGCACGGTGACCACCGGCTGACCCTGCTTCGACCCCTGCCCCCCAACGGGCAGGTAGTGACGAAGGGCCGGATCGAGGCGATCTACGACAAAGGTCGCCATGCCCTGGTCGTGGTGGTGCTCGAGAGCGAAGACGGATCAGGCCCGCTCTTCGTGAATCGCCTCTCGATCCTATTCAAAGGTGAGGGTGGGTTCGGGGGTGACCCCGGCCCAGCCCGCACCCCCACCCCACCGGCCCGGGAGCCCGACGTCGTGGTGGAGTCGCAGACGACCCACCAACAGGCGCTGCTCTACCGGCTGTCTGGAGACAAGAACCCCCTTCACGCCGACCCGGGCTTTGCCGCCTTCGCCGGCTACGACCGCCCGATCTTGCATGGCCTGTGCTCGTACGGGATCGCATGCAAGGCGGTGGTCGACTCGGTGTTGGGCGGTGACACAGCTCGACTGGGATCACTGTGGGCCAGGTTCAGCGGGGTGGCATACCCGGGTGAGACGATGGAGGTCAGCATCTGGGAGGAGGACGACGGGGTGAGTGTCCACATGATCGCCCAGGAGCGATCGGCCCCGGTCCTGACCGGGGAGTGGCGATGGTGAATGTCGATCCCGCCGCGCTGGTCGAGTCACGGTTGGACGCGCTCCTCGCCGCCAATCCGCCCGGATCGACTCCCGACTCACGTTTCTGGGCAGCGCAGTTCGACCTTGGGCTCGCCTGGGTGCATTTCCCGGTGGGGAGAGGGGGTCTGGGGGTGGCGCCCGCCATGCAGCAGGTTGTCTTCGATCGCTTGCTCGCAGCCGGAGCCTCTATCTCCAACATCAGGCGCAACCTGCTGGGCTATGGCATGGGAGCCCCCACCCTCATCGCCCACGCCACCGACCCGCAACTCAGCCGATGGCTGCGGCCCCTCTTCACTGCCGACGAGATCTGGTGCCAGCTCTTCTCCGAGCCGGGGGCAGGGTCGGATCTCGCCGGCCTCTCCACGAGTGCCGTGCGCGATGGCGATGAGTGGGTCATCAGCGGGCAGAAGGTCTGGAGCACCTTCGCCCATCTGGCGCGTTGGGGGATGCTGGTGGCTCGACACGACTCTGCGCTGCCCAAGCATGCCGGGCTCACCTACTTCGTGGTCGACATGACGGCTCCCGGGATCGAGGTGCGTCCGCTGCGGCAGATGACGGGAGAGGCCGAATTCAACGAGGTGTACCTGACCGAGGTCAGAGTCCCAGACGGCAACCGCATCGGGGCCGTAGGGGAGGGATGGTCGGTCTCCCTGACCACGCTGATGAACGAGCGGGTGGCGATCGGCTCGAACCCGCTTGCCCGCGGCGAGGGGCCGATCGCCGGGGCGGTCTCCATATGGCGGCGCCGTGATGTGAGCGACTCCCTGCGCCGCGACCGCTTGATGCGCCTCTGGTGCGAGGCCGAGGTTCTCCGCCTGACCGGGCGAAGGGCAGCTCGCGGTGCCATGTCAGGCACGCCGGGCCCGGCCGGATCGACCACCAAGTTGCAGTGGGCCGAGCTCAATCGAAGGATCGGGGAGTTCTGTGTCGATCTCATGGGACCGGAGGGGATGCTGTATCCGGATGGATACGGGCTCTCCATCCCCGACCAGGAGAGCAGCCGCCACCACAGTCACCAGATGCGCTTCCTGCGGGCGCGTGCCAACTCGATCGAGGGGGGAACGTCCGAGATCATGCGCAACATCCTCGGAGAGCGGGTGCTGGGGCTGCCTGGCGAGCCCCGGGTCGACCGCGACCTGCCCTGGTCCCAGATCCCGCGATGAGACCGATCGCCGGCTCCGGTCCCTGATGGCCCTGATCGTCGTCACCAGAGTGGCCCATCCTGTGATCCCCGACCGTCTCTCGGCCGATCACGACCTCTGGGTTTGGCCCGAGGACAGCCCGGTCCCGCCCGAAAAGCTTGCGGAAGTGGTGGCGGAGGCGGACGGTCTCTTCTGCCTGCTGACCGATCGGGTAGATGCAGCCTTGTTGGAGGTCGCACCCCGGCTGAAGGCGATATCGCAGATGGCCGTCGGGGTTGACAACATCGACCTGGCCGAGTGCATCGTGCGCGGCATACCGGTAGGCCACACCCCCGGCGTTCTCACCGAGACCACGGCCGACACTGCCCTGGCTCTGATGCTCGACTGCTTGCGGCGGGTAACCGAAGGGGCGGAGCACGTCCGGGCCGGCCTCTGGGGACAGTGGGTGCCCGACCTCTTGGTTGGGAAGGACTTGCATGGTGCGACTGTGGGGATCGTCGGCCTGGGGCGGATCGGCACGGCGGTGGCTCGCAGGCTGCGGGGCTTCGATTGCCATCTCCTCTATACCGGGCCCCGCCGCCACCCGGAGGCCGAAGCCGAGCTCGGCGTTGCCTACCGGCATCCTGACCAATTGCTGGCCGAGTCTGACGTCGTGGTGCTGTCTACACCGCTCAACGACTCGACCAGGAACTTGATCGATGCAGATGCCCTCGGGTTGATGAAGCCGACCGCCTTGCTGGTCAACATCTCCCGTGGGGGGCTGGTTGATCACGCCGCTCTCGATGCTGCTCTCGCTTCCGGCCAGATCTGGGCAGCCGCCCTCGACGTGACAGATCCCGAGCCCTTGCCCCCGGATCATCCATTGATGGCGCGGCCCAACTGCCTGATCATCCCCCACCTGGGCTCGGCATCTGAGGAGACTCGCCTGGCGATGGCGGACCTGGCCGTGAGCAACCTCCTGGCCGGGCTGGCAGGGGAGAGGATGCCCGAGTGCGCCAACCCGGCGGTATATGTTTGAGGCAGTGGAAGAGCAATTGGCTGCCCTGCTGACTGAGGTCTCGGAAGCCCACCACGATGCCTTCGCCGACGTGGACGGAGCGGACCCGGAGTGGCCCCTCTGGTATGCGCAGCGCATGGTTGGCCGGACCCGGGCGCTGCTCGGGCCGGATTTGACCGAGAGCAGGCTCGTCTACCTGTTGGTGGCGGCCTCCCGAGTGCCGCCCAGAGAGGGTGAGGCATGGCCGCGGGCCTACGCCCGCTTCATGGTCGAGGACCTCAGGTCGGATCCGGCCGCCTGACCATCTGCTCCTATCTCCGGGAGAACTCCTGGATCACCAGCAGGCAGCCGTGCCCAACGGTCACCTTGGCCACGGGAGAGGTCATCTCATTCGAGACCCCGCGAGTCGTCCCGAACTCGAGGGTGGCACCGTCGAGCTCCCATCGGAAGCCACGGGCGGACACCCCTCCGCAGTCTCCCCCCACCGGGACCAGCGCCACCAGGTCTCCGGGGGAGCCGTGCAGCTCGACGACGTCCGTCACCACCGTCACCCGGCCGCCGGCGCCGACCCACTCGATCCCGAATGGCCGGAGGTCGGCGGCCGCGATCAGGTTGGCATTGGCGATGAGGTGCCCGAGCCTGCCGCCGAAGCCGCCGAGGACCACGATTCGATCGGGATCGAGGGAGGCGGCCCGCGTGAGCGCGGCCTCGAGGTCGGTGAGGTCCTTGTCGACCGGCAGGCGGACCGTCTCCGGATCATCCCCCGCCGCCGGTGACCCGATGGTGGAGTCGAGGTCACCGATCACCAGGGCGACCTCGAGGCCGAGCTTCCTGGCCTGGTCGAGACCGCCATCGGCTGCGATCACGTAGGCACCTTCAGGGATCTCATGAAGGAGGGCAGCCGGGAGGGACTCGCCCCCGGCCACCACCACCACGACCTCAGGCCTCATCTCCCCTCCAGGTCTGCGGTTGGGGGAGCGAGCAAATGACAAAATCGTCTTACCCGCCACTGCGCGCGTAAGAACTCTATGTCAAGTAGAGCTTGAGCCATCCGAGGACTTCCTGATACCAGTGCAGCGAGCTCTGCGGGTGGAGGATCCAGTGATTCTCCCCCGGGTAGTACAGGAGGCGGGCAGGGACCCCTTTGGCCCGCAGCACTCCATAGAGCTCGAGGCCCTGGGTCAACGGCACCCGATAGTCGCGCTCACCATGTACCACCAGGGTGGGGGTCGAGTAGCCGCCGGCGTGGGCCGATGGGCTCCAACGCTCGACCGCCGCCAGGTCTTCCCAGACCTCGGCCCCGTATGCCCGGGCCCTCCCCGAGGTCACGTCGGAGGCATACATCGCACCGAGGTTGGTGACGGCGGCGTGCGCCACCGCCGCCGCATAACGACTGGTCTGCGACGTGATGTAGGCGGTGAGGTAGCCGCCGTAGGAGCCGCCTGCGACCGCCATCCGCGCTGGATCGACCAGGCCTAGGCCCAGCAGGTGGTCGGTCGTGGCCTCGATATCGCGGAATGGCTTGTCCCCCCATTCGCCCGAGATCGACTCCGTGAATGCCTGCCCGAACGAGGTCGATCCATGGAAGTTGACGAGGCAGACGGTGAAACCGGGAGAAGCGAAGACGTGGGCGTTCCATCGCCAGTGCCATGCATCTCCGAACGTGGCATGGGGGCCGCCGTGGATCATGTGAACCAGCGGCAGCGGCGTCGCGGCCGGGGGCGCAGGCGGCATCACCAGGAAGGCTTGGATCGCGGCCCCGTCAGCTCCCTCCACCGCGAGGTCGCTGACTTCGCCAAACTCGATCCCGCTCAGGCCGGCCTCGGTGAACGAGGTGACCGGCACCAGTGAGCCGCCTTCCACCCTCACGACCTCAGGTGGATGGGAGAGGGTGTGGTGCAACGAGTACACCGCGCCCTCCGGCGAGATCCGGGGACCGTCGATCGTCCCGCCGGACGCAACCAGCACCGGCTCGTGGTCACCGTCATCCAGGCGGTAGAGATGCTGGCGAGCGTTGTGCTCGGCGACGAGCAAGAGCGATCCGTCCGGGTGGTGCTCCCACTCGGCAGCGGATTGGTCCCAGTGGTCGGTCAGGATCGTGTGCTCGCCCGAGGCGAGGTCGACCTTGGCAAGCCGGACACGGTCCGCGTAGAAGTCGAGGTCGTACTGCCGTCCGTACACGAGCGAGCGGCCATCGGGGGAGTACCGAGGTCGGTGACAATGGCCGGTGGCTTCGCCGGTGATCAGGGTGGTGGCAAGGTCGTCCAGCCGGAGTCGGTATACCCCCCAGTGGAGGAATCGGTGCGGAGGCTCGCTGCGGTCTGCGGCGAATGCCATCTCGGATCCGTCAGGGGCGACGTCGAACTCCTGCAAGGGATCGTCGGTGCTCGGCCAGAGCCACCAGCGGACGGCGTCCGGGGTCAGGTCCCGCAGTTGCCCTCCGTCCAGATCGAGCATGAACAGATGGGGGGTCTCACCTCCGGTGAGCCATGCATCCCAATAGCGGTACACCGCGTCTTCGGTGACGTGCACTTCGAATTTCCGGGCTTGCCTGAGCTCCTGCTCGGCTGCCGTCTCTTCGATCGTCAGGTGGCCCCTGAAGAGGTTGGCAAGCACCACCAGCCGCCTGCCATCCGGCATCCATCTCCCCCCGTGCACGCCCAGGGGGAGGTCGGTGATCGGCTCCGGTTCCCCGCCGTCGATCGGCATGAGATGGAGTTGTGGCCGGTCGGCGACCTTCCTCACGAAGATCAGGCGGTCGCCGGCCGGGGAGACAACTGGCTTGGCGGCGTCCCGGCCGGCCGCGGTAAGCGGGCGAGGCGGGCCGTCCCCGTCCACCAGCCACAGCCGGCTGGTGGAGTTGTTCTCGGCGATGTCGTGCTCGGTGACCGGAACCACCACCCGCCCTGCGCCCGCCGGCGCCGGCCTGCCAACCCGCGCCAGCGTCCAGAGGTCTTCGGCAGTTAACACCCGGCCCATCCGCCGACCATATCCGGTCAGGTCAGCCGGCGGCGACGCTCCAGGTGGCGAACTCGCCTTCGGCCAGGATCTCGGGTGAATCGTCCCCCATCTTTTGGGTCTTCACCCCATCAACCGACGGGTAGACGAACGACTCCGAGTCTGGTGCCCACAGAGACAACGACCGGGTGTACTGATCCCAGAATGGGAGGTAGTTCTGCGCGAAGGTCTGGGTGGGCACGAATGCCTCGAACTGGGTCTGCACTCCGTCCTCCCAGACGTGGGGGGCCAGCCCGGCGATGTCCTCTACGAAGGTCATGTAGAGGAGGCGCCGCCCGTTCGGGCTCCACTGGTGGGCGATGACGCGGTCTTCGCTGATCTGTTCGGGCTCCCCGCCCGCCAGCGGCACCACATACAGTGGCCCCAGGCTGTACGAGCGCCGCCCCACGGTGTCGGTGTAGGCAACCCGTTCCTGCTGCGGGTCGACAGTGAATGCCGCGGATCCACGAAGCGTCGCCAGCTCGCGGACTATCGACCCATCGTCGGCGATCACCGCCAGCACGTCTACCTCGAGCTGGGCTGCGGCCGCTTCGCCGAGGCCGGCTGTGCCGCTGTCGGCTCGCCTGATCACCACGACCGCCTCGTGGTCTCCCACCCATTCCGGGGCTTGGAACGGAGCCACTGCCACCGCCAGGTCGGTCGCATTCCCATCGACATCGACCAGCGCCAGCCTGCTGCTCTGGATGTTCGCCAGCAGCCGGTCCGAGGATGGGGCCCAGTCGAAGTAGTACGGCCCTCCCTGGTCGAGCGCTCGCTCGCCCCCGCCATCCACGTTGACGAGCGTGAGGTCGATCACCCCCGGGACCGTTGAGCCGAGGTGAACGAGTCTCTCACCATCGGGGCTCCAGGCGTAATAGAAGGGCGAGTGGCCTGACGGATAGCGATTGACCTCGCCTTCCCGAAGGATGGCGACCTCGGCGTCGCTGCCACTGAGCTCGGTCCACGCGGCTTCTCCTCCCGGTCCCCAGGTGGGCTGGAGGGCCACCTTCCCCGCCCCTTCCTCGAGGAGGTCGGTGATCATCCCGGCCGAGTCGAGGGTGGCGAGCGAGCCTTGCGGTCCCTGCACCATCAGTGCAGGCTCCACTTCTTCGGAAGCGGGGGCGCACGCGGCGAGGGCTAAGGCCGCTGTCAGGACCAGTGCGTGCCTACGCATCACCGCCTCTCGTCGCGCGGATCCTAGGGCCGCCGGCAGGCGTGGGTACCGTGTTCGTGACCAATGGCCTCGGACCTCCAATGACCGCGACTTCACTCGCCGTGCTGACCTCGGGCGGAGATGCCCCGGGGATGAACGCGGCGATCCGCTCGGTCACCAAGGTCGCCGCCGCCCGCGGGGTGGAGGTGTGGGGCATCGAGATGGGCTACGACGGGCTGATCGACGGGGAGTTCAGGCAGCTCACCCGCAGGCTCGATGCCGGCGGCAGCCTCAACCCGGTGCCGGAGGTAGAGACGATGGGCGGGTTGGGGGGAACCGTGCTCGGGTCATCCCGCTGCGGGCGCTTCTATGGAGGGCCGGGCCGGGCCGCGGCCGTGGCCCAACTGGAAGAGCGAGGAGTCGGCGGCCTTTTGGTCATCGGCGGAAACGGCACCATGGCCGGGGCCCACGCCCTTGCCAATGAGTGCTCGGTGCCGATCATCGGAATCCCGGCCTCGATCGACAACGACATAGGCCTGGCCCGCGAGTCGCTTGGCGTCGACTCGGCCCTCAACACGATCGTCGAGGCCTGCGACCGCATCGGTGATACCGCCCGCAGCCACCACCGCGCGTTCATCGTCGAGGTGATGGGCCGCCACTCCGGTTACCTGGCGATGTCATCGGCGGTGGCGGCAGCGGCCGACGCCGTGCTGCTGCCCGAACAGAATCGCACTCCGGAAGAGGCGATCTCCTCGGTGGCCGACTCGATCCGGCGGAGCTTCGATGCCACCCGGGACAAGAACCTGGTGCTGATCATCAAGGCTGAGGGTGTGACCATCCCGACCCACGAGCTGGTCACCGAGGTGCAGAACCGGCTCGGACCAGGCTACGACGCCGAGGTGCGGGGCACGGTGCTCGGGCACCTGGTCAGGGGAGGCAGCCCGTCGTTTCGCGATCGCCTGCTCGCCGGCCGTTACGGCTTGGTGGCAGTGGAGGCGGTGCTGGCGGGCAAGACCGACAAGATGGCGGGCTGGAACCTCACAGATCTCGGCGAGCCCACCTCCGATTCGTGGATTCGCCTCTTCAGCTTCGAGTCGGTGCTGGAGGAGACGGCTGCGTTGCTCGATGGATCGAGTGCGGTGACCCAGGACCGGATGCGAAGGATGGAAGCCATCCAGGGCGTGCTCAGCCTCTAGGCCTGCAAATCCGCGCGTCCGGAGTGCGCAAGCCCCCCACATCTATCGTGGCTGCCGATGTGGGCGCGATGGCTGGTGGCAGTGGCAGGTGTCGGCTTGGTGATTGTGACCCTGCTTTCGGCGATACGTACGGTGGTACTGCCGCGAGCCGATGCTTCGCTCATCACCCAGCTGATCTTTCGCACTTCCGCCGGTGTGTTCCGATCGCTGGCGTCGGAGCGGCGCTCGTTCGGGCAACGCGACCGGGTGATGGCGCTCTACGCCCCGGTCACGCTCATGCTGCTGCCGATCGCCTGGCTGAGCCTGGTCGGCCTCGGCTACACGACCCTCTTCTGGGCGACCGGGTTTGGCGACTTCGGCGAGTCGGGCTGGGCGTCGGCGTCGTCCCTGCTGACCTTGGGCTCGGTGCCGCTGGAAAGCGGAGTCCACCACGTGTTAGCAACGACTGAGGCCGCTCTCGGCCTCGGCCTCCTGGCCCTCCTGATCAGTTTCCTCCCTGCCATCTACAGCGCCTTCGCCCGCCGCGAGCAGGCGGTCAATCTGCTCGAGGTGAGGGCCGGCTCACCGCCCACCGCGGTGGAGCTGCTGACCCGCTTCCACATCATCGGCTGGACCAGGGACCTCTCCAGCACCTGGGAGCGTTGGGAGGCCTGGTTCGCCCACATAGAAGAAAGCCACCTCACCTACCCGGCGCTCACCTGGTTCCGATCGCCGCAGCCCGATCGGTCATGGGTGACGGCGGCCGGCACCGTCCTCGACTCGGCCGGCATCTGGCTGGCCGCCATCGAGCACCCGCGTGACCCCCAGGCCCCGCTGTGCATCCGGGCCGGATACCTGGCCTTGAGAAGGGTGGCCGCATTCTTCGGCATCCAGTTCGATCCCGACCCTGCGCCCACGGATCCGATCTCGATCGGCCGGGCCGAGTTCGACGACGCCCTGGATCACCTGGCCGAGGCCGGCCTGCCGGTGGTGGTTGATCGCGAGCAGGCGTGGCGGGACTTTGCCGGCTGGAGAGTCAACTACGACACGGTCCTGCTGGAGCTGGCCGAGCTGACCATGGCCCCATACGCCCCATGGGTGTCGGATCGCTCGTCACTCGGCCATCATCGGCCGCGCATCACGCGCTGGGGGCTGAAGTCGTAGGAGGCTCGATCAGCACGACCAGCATGCGCTTGGCGGCCAGCAGAGTGTCGGTGACGGTCTTCGGATCTGGCGCGCGAGCGAAGACGAACCCGAGATAGCGGTCGGCCTCGGGCACAGGGCGGATCCTGCTCCCGACCGGGACCGTGATCTCGACCCCGGTCACGTGCGGCAGCGCCGATACCTCACCTATCCCATCGACGCCGGCCAACCTGCCGCCGGCCGGGATGGGGATCATCAGCACCCCGGTGCTGCCCAGCAGCCGTCTGCCGTCCTGGGGCTTGCCCAACGCCTGCTCGATGATGAGGCTCTCCAGGCTGTCGCCGGACAGACCGAAGCGAAGGGTGCGCCCGCAGAGGCCCCCAATCGATCTGGCCGCAACCTCGAGCACCCCGACCCGGCCATCGGTGATCCTGAGCTCGGCGTGGACGGGACCGTTGGCGATGCCTATTGCCGATACTGCCAGGCCGGCCACCCGCTCGACCTCCTCCAGCATCTCGGGATGGAGGGTGGAGGGGGCGACCATGATGGTCTCCTCGAAATAGGGCCCGTCCAGCGCTTCTGGCTTGTCGAACACGGCCAGGACCTCGAGGCGCCCGTTCCATACCAGGCCCTCGACCGCAACCTCAGGGCCCGGCATGAAAGCTTCCATCAGGAGTGGCTCGGAAGGGCTCGAGCCCGAGGTGATGTTGATCAGGCGGACTCGCTCGACCGTCTGCTCCAGGTCGGATGGAGATGTGACCTTGATCACCCCGCGGCTCCCGGAGAGCCCGAGCGGCTTGACCACGAGCGGATACCCCACCTGCTCGGCCACCTCGGAGGGGTCATCACTCTGACCGAGCAATCGGAAAGTCGGTTGGGGGACTTCGGATCGGTCGAGGAGCCTGCGCATCTGGACCTTGTTGCGGGTGGCGGCAACCGCTTCGGGTGGGTTGTGGGCCATCCCCATGCGATCGGCTGCAAGAGCCGCCACCACCACGCCGGCATCGTCCACCGGCACGATCGCATCGACGGGCGTTCTCGCCAGGAAGTCGGCGATCTCCTCGGCGGCGTGCTCTGGGCGTGAGCAGTCGATCAGGACGAATCGGTCCTCGGGAATCAGGGGGAGCGGTGCCTCTGCCGCCACTGCCACCTCCACCCCGGCTTCGGCCGCGGCTTCCAGGAAGTCACTGGCGCGATAGGTGGAAGTGGGGAGCACGAGGAGGACTCGCGGCACCAGGCAACGCTAATGACGAGGGGGGTCTAGGGGGGTCGGTCCGGTACCATTGAAGTCTCATGGCCATCCTCACAGTCGAAGCGGATGCCCTGCAGATGATCCGCAGCCTCCGGGACCAGGAAGGGACGGAGGGGGAGGTAGGACTCCTACTCGAGATCACCGGAGTGCGGGGAGGGCAGTTCTCTTACGATCTCGCCTTCATCCCGGTCGCCGACCTGCAGGACGACCAGGTACTCGAGCGCCACGACGACCTCGCGGTCATCGTGTTCGAGCGCGACGTCTCCAACCTCCAGGGGGCCTCGCTCGGATTGACCGACGAGGGTCTGTCAATGAACAACCCCAACAGCCCGAGCCCGGCGATGGCGGCAGTGCCAGGCGACCTCGAGGGCCCGCTGGCCGACCAGGTTGCCAGGGTGCTGACAGAGAGCGTCAACCCTTCGATTGCGATGCATGGCGGGGCAGCCGAGCTGGTCTCGGTGGATGGCACCGTGGCCTACTTGCGCCTGAGCGGCGGCTGCCAGGGATGCGGCCTCGCCCAGGTGACGCTGAGCCAGGGGATCGATCGCATTCTGCGCGAGGCGATACCGGAGCTGACCGAGGTCGTCGACGTGACGGACCATGGAGCAGGGAGCAATCCCTACTACCAACGCTCGAAGAAATAGCTTGAGCTACATGCGGGAACCTGCCACCCGCCGCATTCGTCTTACGACCGTGCGGTTCCTCGCGGTCGTGCTCGGCTCGATACTCCTTGGCCCGGCGGCCGCGGCGGGCGCAGCCCAGACGCCCGTGACCATCGCGATCGCAGCAGGGGTGAGCGGCTATGTCCACCCCCAGCGGCCGGTGGAGGTGAGCGTCACCATCAGCAGTGACGTCCTCATCTCCGGCACCCTCCAGGTCAAGCTTCGAGACAGCACCGTCGACATCCCGGTCGAGGTGCCGGCCGCCGGAGTCAAGACCTACACCTCGGTGGTCCCGGCCCCACTGGCCCGGGAGGCGGTGCGGGTTCGGCTCCTGGTGGACGGCCAAGTGGTGGCCGATGAGTCGACCCAGCTCAAGGTGCCTGAGGACGAGACCCTGGTGGGAGTGGTTGGCGCCCCGGAGCTCGACGGCCTGCTCAAGCGGGTCGAGTCGATCGTCACCGAGCGACCTGTGGTCCCGATCGACCTCGCCGCCGATTCGCTCGACGGCTACCTCGACCCGATCGCCTATCTGGTCCTGGCCGACCCGGTTGAGCTGCCCCCCTCGGCGGTGCGCTGGCTGCATCAGGGGGGCCGGCTCGTGATCGAATCCGACTCGCTCTCTCGCATCGGCATCGACCCTGGGGCCGGAGATCCCCAGGCCGAGGCCGACGCCACGATCTATCGCGTTGGACAGGGGGAGGTGATAACCGTCGCCGCCATCGGCGCCATCGACGCAGAGCAATGGGCCGAGGTCCTGAGGCCGTCGCCGGTCGAGGTCGCCTTCCGTGACAGCTGGCAGACCCCCGACCAGCAGCTGATGTCTTCTGCCACCGCCGCCACCGATCAGAGAGTTCCGGAGCTGCCGTGGCTGCTGGCGGCGGTAGTCCTGCTGGCGGTTGTCCTCGGCCCGGTCAACATGCTGGTGCTGAAGCGCTTTCACCGTCGGGAGCTGGCCTGGATCACCATCCCTGCCATCTCTCTGCTCGCCCTGGCCGGGTTCTGGGTGGCAGGGCGGCAGCGGCTGGAGACCAATGTGATGAATCACGCCACGGTGCTGGTGGGTACCGGCGACGCCTTGACTGCCCAGACCGCCCTGGTCCTGGCCAGTGGAGGTGGAGGCCACCACGAGATCGGGCTTCCCGCCGATTGGCGGGCATACCCGGGTGGGGTGACCGACATGTCAGGAGTGCTGGCGTCTCCCAGCGCCACCAAAGTGGGTCCGACCTCGATGGAGTTCGACCTTGGCGAGCTCGAGTCTGCCGGCTTGCAGGCAAGCTGGCCAGGCCCGGCGGTGGCGCTGCCCACGATCACCACCGAGTTGCAAGAGGGCGGGAACGGCATCGAGGTGACGGTGGCCAACACCAGCCCATGGGACCTGTGGGCATGGGGAGTGGTGAGGGGTGGCCAGGTAGACGTGGCGCTCCAGCCCCTGGCCACCGGCGAGGAAGGGACGGTCACCACCTCCCTGATCCCCAACATGATGTTCTCCCAAATCGGGGACGCGGTGATGCAGAGCCGCCAGCCGCTCGACGATCTGGCCTGGCAGAGATACAACGGGTTGAGCACGGCCGCCGCCGCCCTCGCGGCCACCAACGGCGAGTACGTGTTCGCCTACGTCGAAGACCTGAAGCTCGACCTCCAACTAGACGGCGCCCCCCGCCAGGTCTCGGGGTGGACGCTGATCCTGGTGCCCCTCGAGTACTCGAGCAATCGGGCAGCCGCCACCGTGGTCGACGCCGGATCCCCTTCCTATGTCGAGCGCGGGGCCGGCTATGTGAACTTCTCCACCGACGAGATCACGATGAGCTTCCACGTGCCGGCAGAGGCGGGCAACCCGACGCTGTCGATGCAGAATTTCTTCGGGCAGTTCCCCGGCAAGCTCGAGGCCTACAACTGGGCGACGTCGACCTACGAGTCGGTGGAGGTAGGGGCATCTCTCGATGCCACCACCCACCGCTCGTCGTCCGGCGAGTACCTGTTGCGAGCTCTCGCTCAGGACCCGGACAACCCCGACCCCGACATGTTCGAGATGATGTTCACACCCATGGCCTTCTCTCTCGACTGGGGAGCAGCCGGATGATCTCGATGCAACAGGTCGATAAGCGCTACGGGGGGCTGAAGGCGCTCGACGGCCTCGACCTCGAGGTGGAAGAGGGCTCGGTGGTCGGTCTCATCGGGCCCAACGGAGCGGGGAAGACCACCTCGATGTTGGTGATGAGCACCTTGCTCGGACGCGATGGCGGCTCAGTGACCGTGGCCGGGGAGGACCCGCAGCACAGCCCCGAGAAGGTGCGCAAGGTCCTCGGCTACATGCCCGACTTCTTCGGCTTCTACGACCACCTCACCGCCCGGGAGTACCTGGAGTTCTTCGCCTCGACTCAGCACGTCCCCGGCGATCAGATTCTCTCGGTCACCGAAGACCTGTTGGGTCTGGTCGATCTGGACCACAAGGCAGATGCCGAAGTGAACACCCTCTCACGCGGCATGAAGCAGCGGCTCTCCCTGGCGCGGGCGTTGGTACACGACCCCCGCCTCCTGATCCTGGACGAGCCGGCGTCGGGGCTCGATCCGCGGGCCAGGGTGCAGCTGCGCGAGCTGATCGCCGAGCTGAGCCGTATGGGCAAGACAGTGGTGATCAGCTCCCACATCCTCTCCGAGCTCGAGGGGATCTGCACCCATCTGGCGGTGGTCGACCGGGGGAAGGTTCGCGCATTCGGCGACCTCAACCAGATTCGCTCCGCACTGGTGTCAGGACGCCGGGTGGTGGCGCGCCTCCCCGACGAGCAGGTCGACCAGGCGCTCGAGATCGTCAACGGGGACCCGGCGGTGTCCGAGGTCGACGTCGAACGAGGGCGCCTGCGCTTCATGATGGCGGGAGACGACGAGGTCTCCTCGAGGTTGCTGGCCGGACTGGTCGAGGCCGGGGTCCCGGTCTCGGAGTGGAGGCTCGACGCGGCCGGGCTCGAGGAGATCTTCCTCCAGATCACGGCTCAGGACGAGGCCGAGCAATGAACCCGGTGCTCGCCCGCGAGGTCAAGGAGCGCTTCCGCACACGCCGGGCTTCGTTCTGGGTGTTCGCCTGGACCCTGCTGGTGGGCCTGTTCGTCTACCTGCTCTACCTGATGGCCCGTGGGAGCTACACCGGGGTGGGCCGCCTCGTGGCCACCGGCCTGATGGGCCGGTTCATGTTCGAGGGGATAACTCTCGTCCTCATGACCGCGGTGATCATGGTCGTCCCCGGCCTGGCAGCCCTGGCCATTGTCAGCGAGCGTGAACGGCAGACCTTCCCGCTGCTGCAGGTGACTCAGCTCAAGCCCATGCAGTTGATCGGGGGCAAGCTCTGGTCATCGCTCGCCTTTCTCCTATTGCTCCTGCTGGCGATCACCCCGGTCATGGCGCTGCCCCTCCTGTACGGGGGAGTGGGGGTCGACGAGGTGCTCATCGCCCTCGGCATGATTCTCCTCACCGCCGTCACCCTCGGCAGCGTCTCGATCTACGTGTCCGCCAGGGCCAAGTCGTCGAGAGCCGCCGTGGCGGGCTCATACGTGATCGCCTTCCTCATAGGGTTCTTCACGTTCGCCCTGATGATCGGTGAGATGCTGGTGTTCTCGCCCAACGACAACGTCGGCGACCCGTTCGGGTTCCAGGGTCGCGAGCTCTACACGATCTGGCCCAACCCCTACTTCGGGATGGTCGACGCAGTGGTGGCACCGCTCAACGAGATCCAGTCCGGGGTGGAGGCCGGCCCATATGCGGTCTTCACCCAGGTCCTCCTGCGGCGGCAGGGGGTTGGCTTCAACCCGGTCCCCTTCGAGGGAGTGGGGCGGGGAGGAGTGATCGGGGTGGGAGACGATGGAGCGATCGCGGTCGACTTGCCCAAGGATGACCCTGCTGCCGCGGTCGCCCAGGTGGCCCCGGCGTTGCGACGGGGACCCATCTGGGTGCGAACGATCGTCATATTCCTGACAATCACCCTCATCTCGTTGATAAGGGCAGCTGCCTGGGTGCGGGCACCCGCCTCCAAGCCTTTCCTCACCAGGAGGTCACGAAATGCCACTGCCTGACTCGGTCGCCCGCCTGATCGCGGCCGCCCGCCGCCGGCTCTCCGTGTCGTCGCTGGCCCTTCGCTCCTTCGTCTGGGTCGGCGCGCTCGCCGCCGCCATGTGCGCGCTGCTGGCCATCGCGCGCTACCGGGTGATCCCTTGGGCGGAGCCGCTGGCATGGGGGCTCATCGGGGCCGGCTTGGTGGGCGCTGTCTTGGTGACGGTCATGCGCCGGCCGTCGCAAGCGATGGCGGCGTTGGCAGTCGATCGGCGGCTCGCCGGCTTCGACCGGGTCTCGACCGCGCTTGAGCTGAGCGCACGGACCGAGCTCGATCGCCTCGAGGTCAGCCAGGTCCAGAAGGCTGGAGCCTGGGCAGATCGACGGACTCTCGAGGGCTTCGGTCCGGTCATGCCTTCCTGGAAGCTGGTGACCCCGGTGGCTTTGGTGGTGGCCGCCGCCCTGGCTATGACCCTCATCCCTTCGGTGGCCGATCGCCTCGAGGCAGCCAGGAGAGCCGAGCAGGCATTGATCACTCAGGAAGCCAACGAGCTGGAGGAGCTGGCCAGGTCGGCGCCGCCAGAGGTGCAGGAGGAGTTGAACGCGCTGATCGATGAGCTCCGCCGCACGGAGACGCTCGAGCAGGCGATCGCCAAGCTGGGCGAGGCTCGCCAGGAGCTGGCCGCCGCCGCCGATCCAGCCGCCCAGGCACAGAAGACCGCCCTATCCGGCATGGAACAGCGGCTGAGTCAGAACCCGCTGGCGGCGGGCGCCACCGCGGCCGAGCAACTGCGAAACCTCGCCGGCGGGCTCGAGGGGATGAGTCCGGCTCAGATGGAGGCGGCCGCGGCCGAGCTCGAGGCAAGGGCCGAGGACTTCGCCGGCGTCGACGATCAGGCCGCCGACGCGCTTAATGCGGCGGCCAACGCGCTTCGCCAAGCCGCCACCGGCGCCGGCTCCATGCAGGCGGCGGCCGATGCACTGTCGAATGCAGCGGACGCCGTCGACTCGGTCACCGGCCAGGTCGCAGCCAACGATGCACGGGCGGACGCCCAGGCGGCGGTGCGAGATTCTCAGCAGCGGCTGGCCGACGCCCAAGGCCAAGGCCAGGGACAAGGCCAGGGACAAGGCCAGGGACAGGGACAGGGACAAGGACAGGGACAGGGACAAGGACAGGGACAAGGCCAGGGCCAGGGACAAGGCCAGGGACAGGGACAGGGACAGGGACAGGGACAGGGCCAGGGACAGGGACAGGGACAGGGCCAAGGTCAAGGACAGGGTCAAGGTCAAGGACAGGGCCAAGGCCAGGGACAGGGACAGGGCGGTGCAGGTGGCGGTGCCGGGGCCGGCGGGCAGAGCGGGGTTGGAGCCGGACAGGGTGGAACCGGGGCCGGACAGGTCCCCTCCGGCAACGGCGACGACGACTTTCCCCGTGACCCGGCCAAAGGCACGGTCTTCGATCCCGTCGACTTCGAGCCGGGGGACGAGGTCAGGGTCCGACTGGACGGCACCCCCATCCCAGGTGAGCCGACCGGCTCCACTCAAGGACAGGGACAGCGCAACCTCGCGCTGACGCCGTATTCGGACCGCTTTGCCAACTACCGAGACTCCGCCCTCGACAGCCTCGACAGGTCGGTGCTGCCCGCCGGTATGCAAGACCTGGTGCGTGGTTACTTCACGGAGCTCGAGCCTTGAACCCCGAGCAGTTCACTGGGCTGCTCGAGAAGGCCAGGGGTGAGGTCGGGAAGGTAATAGTGGGCCAAGCCGACCTGGTCGACACCGTGCTCATGGCGGCGCTTTGCGAGGGTCATTTGCTCCTCGAAGGAGTGCCTGGCCTCGGCAAGACCAAGTTGCTGGCGACGCTCGGCAAGGTGCTCGACGTCGACTTCGGAAGGATCCAGTTCACTCCCGACCTGATGCCGGCCGACATCCTCGGCACCAAGGTCTTGCAAGGCTCCGACTTCAAGTTCGTGGCCGGCCCGATCTTCGCCAACCTGGTGCTGGCCGACGAAATCAACCGCGCCACACCCAAAACCCAGTCGGCTCTGCTCGAGGCGATGCAGGAGCGGAGGGTGACGCTCGGGGGCGAGACCAATCCTTTGCCGCGTCCCTTCCTGGTGATGGCGACCCAGAACCCGATCGAGCAGGAGGGCACGTACCCCCTGCCCGAGGCACAACTCGACCGCTTCATATTCAAGGCGCTGGTTCCTTTTCCTCCTGCGGACGACGTGGTCGAGATCCTGCGGCGGACGACCGCCGGGACAGAGGCGGAGCCGGAGCCAGTGCTGGACGGGGCGACATTGCAGGCGATGGCGTCGGTGGTG
Source organism: Acidimicrobiia bacterium (assembly GCA_036555105.1). Lineage (GTDB taxonomy): Bacteria > Actinomycetota > Acidimicrobiia > Spongiisociales > ZC4RG35 > DATBMA01. Next base: position 40,409 of record DATBMA010000062.1, on the reverse strand, counting down.
CGCGAGCTACCGGCCGCGGCCCACTTGCTCCGCTACGCCGCCACCCTGGTCGAAGCCACCCATCCCGACAGCCCGCTCGCACCGGAGATGGTCCGCAAGTACGTGCGAAACGGGGCGAGCCCCCGCGGTGCCCAGGCCATCGTCATGGGAGGAAAGGCGGCCGCCCTCATGTCCGGCCGTCCCAACCTGGCGGCTGAGGACATCTGGAAGCTCGCACCCATGTCTTTGCGGCACCGGCTGGTGCTCGGATACGAGGCGCTGGCGGACGGGGTGAGGGCAGACCAGGTGGTGAGCGACGTGCTTGCCGCCCATCCCGAGCCGGCCCCCGCATGAGAGGCGCCGCATCATGCTGCTTCCGGTCGAACTGAGGGGAAGGCTCGAGCGACTCTCGCTGGTGGCGAGGCGGAGGGTCAGAGCGCAGTGGGCGGGACGCCACGGCTCGCAGCACAAGGGCGAGAGCCTCGACTTCGCCGACTACCGCGAATACGTGCCGGGTGACGACTTCAGGCGTATCGACCATAACCTCTGGGCACGGCTCGGGGTCCTGCTGGTGCGGCGCTTCGAGGCCGAGGAAGAGCTGCCCGTGAGGGTCGTGCTCGATCGCTCGCGGTCGATGGGCTTCTACTCGAAGCACGATACGGCGAGGGTGCTGGCGGGGATGGTTGCGTACCTCGGCCTGGCAGGCGGGGACCGTGTGCAGGTCTACTCGATACCTGGGCCGGAGGGGAGGGCGTGGGCTGCCGGCCCAGCCGGCCGGCACCTGTCGTCATGGCCCGCGCTGGAGCGATGGTTGGAGGAGATCGAACCTGTCGGGGGGGCGGAGCTGAGCCCGCCGGTGAGGCGCCTGGCGGGAGAGGGCGTCAACCGCGGCTCGCTGGTGTTGGTCTCCGACCTCATGTCGCCCGACTGGCAGTCGGCGCTGGACGGGCTGCTGGTGACCTCCGGCGGAGTGGTGCTGCATGTGCTCGGTCAAGAGGAGCTGGAGCCGACCCTGGCAGGTGATTTGCGGCTGGCGGATGCGGAGTCTGGGCGCGAGGTCCCGGTCTCCACCTCCGAGGAGACCATGCGCAAGTACCGGGCCGCCCTCGAGGCTTTCGCGGCAGGGGCGGCCGGGAGAGCCAGGCGGGCGGGGCTCGACTACGTCCTGGTGCCTGCCGGGCCCGAAGCCGCCGACCAGGTGCTGGCGGCGCTGGCCGGGGCCGAGGCGGTGGCATGAACCTGCTGGCCCCGATCGCCTTGGGCCTGGCCTCCCTGGCCATCCCCCTGGTTGTCCTCTATATGTTGCGTTCCCGCCGGCGCCGGGTGGAGGTGCCGAGCACTCTGTTGTGGGAGCAGGTCGGTGCTCCGGTTTCGTCGGCGGTCCCATGGCAGAAGCTGCGGCTCACCCCTCTGTTGCTGCTCCAACTCTTGGTGCTGGCTGCACTGGTCTTCACCCTGGCCCGGCCCTTCTATTCGCAGGACACCCTGCTGGGCCCGCACACCGTCATGGTGTTCGATGTATCCGGCTCGATGGCGATGGCGGGGCGGCTGGAACGGGCCAAGGAGCGGGCGCTGACCATGGTCGCCGACATCTCTGAAGCCAACCTGGTGTCGGTGGTGGAGGCCGGGGCGCAGCCCAGGGTCCTCGCCGGCCTGTCCCGGGATCCAGACCTGGTCATTGCCGCCATCACTTCGCTTCAGGCGACCGGCGGGAACGGCGACCTCTCTGCCGCCATCAGGCTGGGTCGAGGCCTGGCCACTCCCGATCGCCCGACCAGCCTGCTGATCTTCTCCGACGGTGGCACCGACCCCCTGCCTGAGGAGCCGGTCGCCGGTGCCCGCCAGGTCCGAATCGACGACTTCGGCCCCAACGTGGGAGTGAGTGCGTGGTCGATCGAGCCATCGACCGAGGGAAGCCTGCGGGCGTTCCTGCAGCTCTCGAACTACGGCGGTGATGCCAAGTCGGTGGCGGCCGAGGTGGCGGTCAACGGCCTGCCCGCCGGGGTGGTCACCCTCGAGTTGCCCGGGCTGGGTGAGGCCAGGCAGACGATCCCGGTCGATGCCGGCCCCGGCGACGTGGTCACCGTTCAGCTGCTCGACACGGAGGACTCACTGAGCCTCGACGACGAGTCCGTGCTGGTGGTGGGGGGAGGCCCGGAGAGGAAGGTAGGCCTCAGCTCGGGGTCGCCATTCCTCGCTGCTCTGATCGAGGCCGCACCTGGCTTCACCGGCGGTGGCGAAGGCGAGCCCGAGCTGCTGGTGGTCGATGGCGGGGCGAGTGCCACCATCGACAGGCCGGCCTGGGTGATCGCCACCGAGACCCCGCCAGCCGGCATCACACCGACGGAGCTGGTACGGAACACCGTGGTCACCTGGCAACGGCCTGGGGAGCCCATCCTCGATGGCGTCGATCTCTCACAGGTGGCGGTGGCCGAAGCCCAAGTGGTGGATGCACCAGGCTGGCTGCCTCTGGTGAGAGCCGGGGACGTCCCGCTGGTGCTCCTCGGCGAGGTGGAAGGGCAGCGGGTCGCATACTTCACGTTCGACATCTCCAAGTCGAACCTGCCGGTGCAGATCGGGTTCCCGATCCTGGGAGCCAGGCTGCTCGATTGGCTGGCAGGGGCGGGTGCTGGAACGGTTTCCTCCGAGACGGCAGGCACCCCCATCGCCCTCTCTGCCCCGGCCGGGACCGTTCCCAGGGTCACCCTCCCGGATGCCTCCACCCGCGACCTCCCGCCAGAAGCGGCTTCCTTTGCCGACACCGGCCTGCCCGGTCTCTACAGGGTCGACTACCTGAAGGCGGACGGCACCAGCAGCCCCGGCCCTATGGCGGTGAGGACATTCGTCTCTGACGAGTCGGCGGGAGCGTCGCGTCAGATCGCCACAGCCGATGCTCCCGGGGCCCCTCAGGAAGCGGCTCAGTTGATAAGGGAGTGGGCGCCATGGTTCATCGGGCTGGTTCTCCTCCTTATGGCGATCGAATGGTGGGTGGGCCATCAGCGACCTGGCTTGCGGCGCAAGGAGGCAATGGCGTGAGCTTCGAGAACCCCTGGTGGTTGCTCGCCCTGGTGCCGGTGTTGCTCATCGCGCACTTCGTTGCTAGACGCGGGGGGCGCACCGTGCCGCGCTCCCAGCATCGTTGGGCGGTGGTGGCCCGCACCGTGGCGCTGGTGCTGTTGGTCCTGGCCGCGGCCGCTCCGATCCTCAACCGCGCCGTCGAAGACCGGCACGTCCTCTTCCTCCTCGACAGATCCGCCTCGATCTCATCGGAGGCGCGGGCGCTGCAGGAGCAATACCTGGCGGCCGCCCTCGATCAGGGTCGCCCTGCTGATCGGTCCGCGATCGCGGTGTTCGGGTCCGAGCTGCGCCTCGAGTCAGCCTTCACCCCTGGGCGACTGTTCGCCCCGATCCTCACCGAAGTGGACGGGTCGGCCTCTGACCTGGCCGGCGCCCTGCGGGGGGCGGCGGCCTTGATGCCGAGTGAGGGCTCCCGCCGGATCATCGTGCTGACCGACCTGGTGGCGACCGGGGCCGATCCCAGGGAAGTGGTCACCCAGCTGGAGGAGGCCGGCATCGCCGTAGACGTGGTCTCGCTGGACCCGGGCCGGGCGGCAGATGGGTTGGTCGAGTCGGTCCGCCTTCCCTCATCGGTCAGACAGGGTGAGATGGTCACCGCCACGGTGGTCATCCGCTCCAACGTCGCTGGGACCGCCCATCTGGTGGTGACGGCGGGCGCCGATCGCCAGGAGATGGACATCGAGCTCGAAGCCGGCCGCAACGAGGTGGAAGTGGAGGTGCCGGCAGGCGAAAGCGGGTTCCTGCGGGTGGACGCCAGGCTGACGGCACCCTTCGACGAGCGGCCCGAGAACGACGAAGCCGAGGGGATCACTCGGGTCCTTGGCCCGGCCAAAGTGGCGGTGGTCGAGGGAGTTGAAGGCGAGGCGGACGAGGTCACCAGGGCACTCGAGGCCGGAGGGATCAATGTCGAGTTGGTTGGCACCATTCCCGGGCCGGAGCAGCTGCTGACTTACGACGCCGTGGTCCTGGTGAACGTGGACCGTCCTTCAGATGCCTCCGCCGCGGCCCTCGCCTCGTTCGTCGAGGACCTGGGGCGGGGCCTGGTGGTGATCGGCGGCGACCAATCCTTCGGGCTCGGTGATTATCACCTCACGGCGCTGGAGTCGGTCCTGCCCGTCTCCTCCAATCCCGACGACCTGGTGCGGCGCCAGCCGGTGGCCGAGGTACTGGTCATCGACTCATCCGGCTCGATGGCGGCCTGCCATTGCAACAGTGGCAATGCCCAGGAGGGCGGGGTCGTCAAGACCGACATCGCCAAGGCGGGGGCGGAGCTGGCGATCCAGGCGTTGTCCGACACCGATCGGGTGGGGGTCCTGGCCTTCACCTCGGGCAGCCGCTGGGTGCTGCCGCTGGCACAGCGTCCGGGGACAGCGGAGGTGCGAGATGCACTTGGCACCATCACCCCCAACGGCGACACCGAGATTTCGGCGGCGCTGGAGGTGGCGCTCGACAGCCTGCGCGACGTGCCGGAGTCGCTGCGGCACATCGTGCTTTTCACCGACGGCTGGGACCCGAGCGACGCCAACCTCCTTCCAATCGCTCGCGAGATCGCCGACGCCGGCGTGACCCTCTCGGTTCTCGGTACCGGGGAGGGCCCTGGCAGCGCCCTGCAACGCATGGCCGAGCTGGGCGGAGGCCGCTACTACCCGGGGGACGACCTCGAATCCATCCCCGACATCTTCGTGGAAGAGACTCTGACAGTCGCCCGCAACCTCGCCGAGGAGGGCAGCTTCTTCCCGGCCCTGGCGGCGCCGTCGCAGGTGACGGCCGGCCTCACGAGCTCGCCGGCGCTACTCGGTTACGTGCTCACCAAGGCGAAGGGCACCGCCTCGGTCGCGCTCGAGATCGGGCCGGGAGATCCTCTCTTCGCCTCTTGGCAACGCGGGCTCGGCCGGGCGTCGGTGTGGACCTCGGATGCAACCGCCCGCTGGTCATCCCTCTGGGTCGACTGGGACGGGTACGTGGAATTCTGGGGCAAGGTCGTGCGCGACGTCCTTCCGGCCGGCAGGGACAACCCGCCGGAGGTCGCGGTGGAGGACGGGCGCGTGAAGGTCAGCTACACCGCCGAGGGGGCGGGCATCGACGACACCGCCACCGCCCGCATCCGCCTGCCCGGCGGCGAGGTGGTGTTGGTTCCGATGAGCCGCCTCGGCTCAGATACCTTCGTGGCCGACGCGCCCGCCTCCGGGCCAGGCGCCTACTGGGTGTCTGTGCTGCTGGACGGCGAGGACGGCTCCCGCACCGGCTCCAGCTCGGGGGCGGTTTCCAGCTACCAGGAGGAGTTCGCCTTTCGCGAGCCCGACCCGACTCTGGCCACCGACCTGACCGGCCCCACCGGCGGGCGGATCGACCCAGCAGCCGACTCGGTCTTCGATCCGGCGCCGGTCAGGGGCAGCGCCGAGGTCGGTGTCTGGCCATGGCTGGTGGGCCTGGCCCTCGCCCTCTTCCTGGCCGACGTCGCCTTGCGACGGCTGGTCTTCACCGCAGGCGACAGCTCCGCATGGAAGTCGGGCTTCACCCCGGCCAAGGTGCGCGGGCGCAAGCAGGTCGACGAGAAGAAGCAGGAGGCCGAGGCCGGGGGACAGCCGCCCCCCACCCTGTCCGAGTCGGAGACCCTGCAGCGGCTGATGCGGCGCAAGCACAGCTAGGGGCGGGCCCGGCGCGCCGCCGACATCGCCCTCCACTCAGCCATAACTTGATCGGGCTCGGGCGTGGGAAATGCATCTTCCGCCAGCCGTGCGGCGTTGATCGAGGTGACCCTTCGAGCCAGGTCCTCGGCGGCTGCCCTGGCTTCCGCCTCGATTTCGAGCATCCAGATGGCGCTCAACTCTGCCTCCAGTAGTGCGTCCTCCCGTGCCCTCGTGCGTCGTCGCCGCTCGTCATCGAGGAGGCGTTGCGCCCACCAACCGGGCGGGTCTGCCACCCCCCGCCCGGGAATCGGCTTCCCGGCTCCCGGAAGCTGGTCGAAATCGCCTTGGGCGATCGCCCGGAGGATGGAGTCCTCCACCGCCGATCCGGAGGTCGGCCCTATCGGCTCGACGCCGTCTTCCGAAGTCATCTGACAACGCTATCCACGTCGGAGATCCGGAGAGGACAGGCCGGAGGGGAGACCCCCTCTAGCATTGGGATCGATGACCGCCGAGCAGGTGGTGGAGAAGCGCCGGTTGGCGCCAACCACCATCCTCACCATCAACTCCACGATCGCCGCCGCCCTCGGCGTCGTGTTCGCATTCTTCATCGACTCACTCGGCCGGTGGGTGGTGGGAGCGCTGTTGGACCGGGGCCCTGTGCTCTACAACAACCGCGTCGAGTTCACGACCGGGGGATCGGATCTGGCCCTGGCCGCTGGTGCAGCCGCTTCGATCGTCGCGGGGATCATCTTCCTGGCGATCTACCCGGGCAGCCGTGCCCATGATGCCTCCCGGCTTGCGGTCCTCTGGCTGATCCTCCATTGCTTCCGTCAGGGCTTCGTGCAAATGGCCATGGTCCCGTTCGACTCCGACGCCGACCTCACGAAGGCCCTCGCCACCCTCGATCTCCCGGGTGGGTTCGACGTGGTGATCGGTGCCGCCGGGGCGATCGGGATCCTGCTCGTGTCTCTGGCGGCGGCCCCTGCCTTCCTCGCCTACGCCCCCTCCCGCGACGATATTGCCGGGCCCCGCAAGCGGTTGGGCTTCGTGGCGAGGGTGGCGGTGCTGGCGGGGGTCCTGGGAGCACTGTTGGCTGTCCCCTTCTTCCTCCCCGATCCCGGTACCGGGTTGATCGCCGCCGTCCCCTTGGGAGCGGCGTTCACCTTGATCACTCTGTTGGCCAGCCCAGGCACCAAACATGTCCAGGCTCCTCAGTACCCGGTGGAGCAGAATTTCTCCTGGGGTTTGGCGGGCACGTTCGTGGTCACGCTGGTTGTCTTTCGGTTCTTCCTCTCCAGGGGCATCCCGCTCCCACCGAATCCAGACGGCTTCTTCGCGCAGTGACCCGGCGCCGGGCGGCGGTCCTCACGGTCTCGGATGGGGTTGCCGCCGGGACCAGGCAGGACGACTCGGGGCACGCTCTACAGGAAGACCTCACTGCGGCAGGTTTCGAGGTGGTGGCGAGGGGAGTGGTTCCCGACGATCGAGCCGCCATTGCAAGCGCGCTGGCGGATCTGGCCGACGCCTGCGATCTGCTGCTCACGACCGGGGGCACCGGCTTCGGCCCGCGGGATGTGACCCCCGAGGCGACGGCCGAGATCCTCGAGCGGGAGGCCCCGGGGTTGGTCCACCTGATGCTGGCCAGGGGGATCGAATCCACCCCCATGGCCGCCCTTTCCCGGCCGCGGGCGGGAGGGCGTGGCAGCACGCTGATCATCAACCTGCCGGGGAGCCCGGCCGGAGCCAGGTCAGGGCTGCAGGCGGTCCTTCCTGTGGTCGGCCATGCCCTGGATTTGCTCGGCGGCGACACCGAACATCAGTGAGCCGATTCCCGCCCCGTCGGTAACCTGATCGTCGTGGCCGGTGACAGTGAGCGCATATTCACCTCGATCGAGGAGTGGTCGGCGCGCGGCATCGAATTCGCGCTGGCGACCGTGGTCGGGGTGCGCGGCTCCACCTACAGAGGCTTGGGCGCCCGCCAGCTGGTCGCAGCTGATGGTGCTTCGGTGGGGACCGTCTCCGGTGGGTGCCTGGATCGAGACCTACAGGAAGTGGCGATGAAGGTCATCGAGTCCGGCTCCCCGCAGTTGGTCGAGTTCGACCTCACCGCCGACGACGAGGCGGTGTGGGGATGGGGGATCGGCTGCAACGGCGCCACCGAGCTGCTGGTCGAGCCGGCAGAAGGGGCGAGGAAGCTTGTCGAGATCGTCAAAGGGGGCAGGGCCGCTGCCATCATCCACCCGCTCGACGGAGCCGAGTTGGGAGCCCACTATGCGGTCGGATCCGGTGATCGATCTCAGGGGGAAGCTGTCGAGCAAGCCCTGACGGCAGGGCGCAATGCCAGGGCGGAGACGAAGATGGGGCACGCGCTGGTGGAGGTCATGGCAGGCCCGCCTCTGCTGGTGGTGTGCGGTGCCGGGCACGATGCGGTGCCGCTCGTCAGGTTCGGGTGGGAGCTCGGGTTCGAAGTCATCTTGGTCGACGACCGCACAGGGTTCCTCAACCGCGAGCGGTTCCCGGAGGCGACCACCCTGGTCAATTGCCAGCCAATCGACCTGGCCAAGCACGTCCCAACTGGCCCATCCACCTCGGTGGTGATCATGTCTCACAACTATCTGCGCGACCTCGACTACCTCCGATCGGTCCTCGGCACCGGCGTCGGCTACATCGGCTGCCTGGGGCCATCGGCTCGAACTCAAAGGATGCTCGAGGATCTGGCGGCCGAGGGCGTTGAGGTTGGGTCCCAAGACATGGCCAACCTGCGGGGCCCGGCCGGTCTCGACATGGGAGCCGAGGGGCCGGTGGAGATCGCGTGGTCGATCATGGCTGAGATCCTCGCCAGTCGGCGCGGACGAGACGGAGGCTCTCTCAACGGGCGTCGCAATTCGGCCTGACGGCTACCGTCCCGTGCCATGAAGATGACGCATCAATTCCAGGTTGCGCGCACGCCCGACGTCGTGTGGGACTTCTTCCAGGACGTGCCGGCTGTCGCCGCCTGCATGCCCGGTGCCGAGCTCATCTCGGTGGCTGAGGACGGCACTTGCATTGGCAAGGTCTCGGTCAAGCTCGGGCCCCTCCATGCGGTCTTCGAGGGTGAGGCGTTGATCAACCCCGACTCGAGCACCCGGACCTGTGTGATCGACGGCACCGGCGTCGACCGCAAAGGAGGGAGCCGCGGTCAAGTGAAGGTGGGCTATTCAATCGCCCCGGCCGAGGGAGGAACCGATGTCAAGATCGAGGCCGATGTCACCTTGAGCGGTGCCGCTGCCCAGTTCGGTCGCACCGGCCTGATCAACGAGATGTCGTCGCGTCTCATAGGCGAGTTCGCCCAGTGCCTGGAAGGAAAGCTCGAGGCGGGCACCGCCGAGGAGGCCGCGGCCATCAAAGCGGGCGAGGTCAAGGGCATCTCGCTGTTCTTCGCCAGCCTGGCAGCCTGGTTCAAGAACCTGTTCCGCCGCCACAAGTGACCCGGCACGGCCGGTGGTGGCTCTTGCTGCTGCCGGTGACGGCATTGGCTTTGGGGGCCTGCGCCGAGAGCCAGGCCACCGGTGATGCGGTGGTCGAGATGCTCGACAACAGCTTCGGCCCCGCCGAGGTGCATGTCCCGGTGGGGGGCACCGTCACATTTGTCGGGGCGGGCCGCAACCCTCACAATGCGGTCGCCTCAGACGGCTCATGGAGCACCGAGGACTCGTTCGGGAGCCTGAATCAACTGGACGGAGACGCAGCCGCCGTCACTTTTGACCAGCCGGGCCAGTACGAGTTCTTCTGCACGTTCCACGGCACCGCCTACGGCAGCGGGATGGCCGGCAAGGTGATCGTGGGGGACCCCGATGCCTCGGCTGCCGCCCAGGGCGCCGCCCATAGCCAGGCTCCCGCAGGCTGGTCCGGCGAGACCCGCAACGTCCCCGACGAGTATCCCACCATTCAGGCGGCGGTCGACGCCGCCGAGCCAGGTGATCTGATCCTGATCGCGCCAGGGGTATACCGGGAAGGGGTGGAAGTCGGCACCCCGGGACTGGTGATAAGAGGCACGGACCGCAATGAGGTGGTAATCGACGCTGACGGTCATGAGAACGCAATCGACGTGTTCGCCGACGGGGTGGCGGTCGAGAATCTGACGGTCCGCAACGCCGACCTGAACGGCATCTACTGGAGCCGGGTGGTCGGCTACCGGGCGTCCTACGTGACGGCCATCGACAACGGCGACTACGGCATCTATGCCTTCGACGCGTCGGAGGGATTGTTCGAGCACTCCTATGCCTCGGGCTCGCCCGACTCTGGCTTCTATGTCGGCCAGTGCAACCCGTGCCGGGCGATGATTCGAGATGTGATCTCGGAGTGGAACGGGCTCGGCTACTCGGGGACCAACTCGTCGGGTGACATCTACATCGTGGAGTCGGTCTTCCGGTTCAATGGGGCCGGCATCGTTCCCAACACCCTCGACTCCGAGCTACTGCCTCCATCCCAGGAGGTGGTGATCGCGGGCAATCTCGTGCACGACAACGACAACCTGGAAGCGCCGATGAAGGCGTGGGAGTGGGCCGGGTTCGGCAACGGCATCGTCCTGGCCGGCAGCAACGGGTCACAGGTGATCCGCAACCGCGTGGTGAACCACCAGGGCAACGGGATCATCGTCACCCCGATCCTCGACAAGAACTTCTGGACCAGCTCGGACAACCGGGTCGAGGGGAATCTGGTCGAAGGCTCTGGCCGGGCGGATCTGGCCATGGCAGGGCCGGCCGGGGACGGCAACTGCTTCAGTGACAACCAGGCTGCGACCAGCCTCCCGCCAGGGCTGCAACTTGTGCACGGCTGCACCGGGCTGCGGCTGCCGGTCAAGTACGAGCTGGCGGCCTTGATGGAGTTGGCGGGTCGCTTTGCAGACACCAACCTCGGACGGGCACCCGACAACCCGGTGGGGAGTGCTCCGACTCCCGGGCTGCAGGAGCCGATGCCGGATATCGAGTTTGCCGCTGTGCATCCGGCGGTGTCGGTCTTTGCCGGGGCCGTGGTCGACCTGGCGGCGGTCTCGGTCCCGCCCATGCCTGCCGGGCTGGTAGCCGACCAGGCGCCCGTGGTTACTGTGTTCGGGATGGTGCTCGGCTCGGCCACCTCGACGTTCTTCGAGGTGTTCGGCTACTTCTTGCCGGTGGCTCTCTACGCAGCATGGCTCGCCATCGCCCTGATCGATCTGGCCCAGTCCGGTCGCAGTGGTTGGCGGGTGGTCGGCTGGCTGGCGGTGATCCTGCTCGTCCCCCTCCTGGGGCCGATCATCTATTTCGTCTTCGGCCGCTCCAAGCTACCCGCCTGGCTGCGGTGGGGGGTGGTGGTCGGCGGACTGCTCGCCTACGCGGTGGTTCTGGGATTGGGGGCCTTGGCCGGCGGACTGGTGTGACCGTTGCGCATCATCGGATGGGGTAGCAGCTGCGGGCGGCGCAGCTTGGCAGCCAGCATCTCGTACACACGCGGACCAATCATCTCCACCAGCTCCGCTCGCAAGCCGACATAGACCGGAGTCGCCCCCACGAAGGCGAGTGGTGACTCCGTGCACCACCAGTTGAACTCCTCGCCGCCCGGCCCGAAGTCACGGCTCCGCCACTCGCGCACGATCGAGGTCATCCACCCGTTGTCGTCGACCGTGTCTTCGAGGCGCAAGGGCAGCTGCCAGCAGGTGGTTGGCTTCCAGGTGTGCGGTTCCTCCCCGGCGGCCACGGCCCCGATGTGAAGGGCACAGCCCGTGCCACCTGCAAAGCCGGGCCGGTTGAGGAAGATGCAGGCGCCGTCCACCACCCGGGTGCTGCGGTCCCCACCAGGACGATTGCGGAGCGGGCTCTTGTCTGGTGCCGGGATGTGCTGCCACTGCTCGGGGGTGAGCCTGGCGGCCGCCTTCTCAACCCGGCGTGCGTCCTTGCCGTCCGTCAGGTAGGCGCCGAGGTGGCAGCATCCCAATGCCTTTTCGGGAGCTGCGTAAGGGAGGATGCCTAGGCAGCCGGCTCCGTAGATGCACTTCCAGTTGGAGGTGAGAAAAGTGGCGTCGAAGATCCACGTGCGCTCGAAGTCGGGGTCCTCGAATGAGACCCAGTCGCGGGCATCATCCTTCACCTGGTCGAACGGGAGTCGGTCGTAGCCGGCGCGCACCGACCGATCGTAGGGTCAGGAGACGGTGACAGTCACCGTTGCCGTCGAACAGTTGCCACCGAAGTCACACACTCGATATGTGAACACCACGGTCCCGGTGAAAAGCGGCGGCGCCGTGTAGCGGATGCAGGGCCGCACTCCATTGCCTCGGCCACAGCGACTCCAACTGTTGCTGACCACCGCATTGCCCTGCCCGGCAGGGGGTGGCACCGTGATCGTGAGGCTGTTGTTGTTCAGGTCCCCGTTCGGGTCGGAGTCGTTGCGCAGGACCTGTATCCAGACCGATTCTCCCGGGGATACCGATGCTGAATCGGGTTGGGCATTCGGAGGCTGTCCGTTGGGCGTGACCGTTACCGCCACGGTCGTCGTGGAACAGGCGTTGTGGGAATCGCAAACCGTGTAACCGAAGCTGTCGCTGCCGGCGAAACCCTGGGCAGGTCGGTAGCGGACGACGGTTCCGTTATTGCGTAGGGATACGGTCCCGTGCTGAGGGCTGCCCAGCGGCGGCCTGATCGTGATCGGGTCCCCGTCCGGGTCGCTGTCGTTGGCCAGCACCGGGATGTCGACCCTTCGCCCGGTCTGAGTGGTGGCGGTGTCGTTCACGGCATTGGGCGGGTGGTTGCCGGGCTGGGTGGTGGTCGTGGTGGGAGGCTGGGTGGTGGTGGTGGTGGATGGCTGGGTGGTCGAGGTGGTGGTCGGCTGGGTGGTGGTCGTGGTTGAAGGCTGGGTGGTGGAGGTGGTGGTCGGCTGGCTGGTCGTGGTGGGCTCAGTGGTGGTAGTGGTCGGAGGCTGGGTGGTGGATCCCGGCTGGGTGACGGTCGGCTCGACGAAGGTGGTCGTCGTCGGCCCCTCGGCCTGGGAGGTGGTGGTCGAGTCGAGGGTGGTGCCGGGCCCGGGGATGGTGGTGCCGACCGCGGCCGATGTCGTCTGGGTGGTGGAGGTCGAGGGAGCTTCGGCGGCGACCACCGGCGGGGGCGGCAGGATCGGAGCCGCGGCCACGCCCGCCAGCCCGGCCGCTCCCACAACCGCCGCTGCCGACAGCAGCGTGGAGACATCGCGACCGAGCGACTGCAGGGGCCGTAGCAAAGGAAACTCGGCCAGGGCCGCCAACGGCCCGGTGGCCCATCTCATCTTGGTCAGGTTCAGGTTCATCAGCGCCCGCACCACAGTGGGGTCGAATTGGGTTCCAGAGTGCTTCGCGATCTCGGCCCGGGCCGAAGCGTGGTCGACCTTGCTCTGATACGAGCGGCCGGTGGTGATCACGTCGTATGCGTCGGCCACAGAGACGATGCGCGCCCCCAGCGCGATGTCGATTCCGACCAGCCCGTATGGATAGCCGGAGCCATCCCAGCGCTCGTGGTGATGCTCGATGGTCTGCGCCCAGGGGCCGAGCCATTCGGCCAGGGGAGCGATCAGCCGCATTCCATGGATCGGGTGCTTGCTGACCAGCTCCCACTCATCCTCCGATAGCGGGCCGTTCTTGTTGAGGATCTCGCCCGGTATCTCCAGCTTGCCGACGTCGTGGAGCAGGGCTGCCCACCGCAGCCGGTCCCGCCCATCGTCGGGGATTCGCATCTGCTCGGCCAGGAGGTCGGCGTATGCGCGGGTCCGCTCCGAGTGTCCGCGGGTCTTGCGGTCATGAGCGCTGAGCGCACCGGCCAGTGACAGGATCAGCTCGGAGGTAGCCGCCATGTCGTTGTTGCCCTGTTCGAGGGACTCGTGGATACGGCGCTTGAGCTCGGTGACGTTGCCGGCCTGCTGGGCGATGCGCAGGCGGGAAGGGGCCTGGTCGGGGAAGAGCATGGTCATCCGCAGCAGGACCGTGAGCGGGAGGAGTCGGCGTCCCAGCCGGTCGGCGAAATGGCCGGCCACGGCGGCGGAGGCGAGGACCAGAACCCACCATCCCACTGTCTCGGCGACCGAGCTCGGCTCAGGCAGGGAAGCCGAGACGATCCTTCCGGCGAGGTAGCCGGCACCCAGCGGGAGCAGGAAGACACAGGCGCGCAAAAGCGCGGCCGCTCCCCTTCGGGAGCGCCACCGCTCGGGCGTATGGAGCTCGGGTGCAGCCAGGCCGGCAGCCCTCCTCGTGACCGATTCCTTTATCGGCACGGCGAGAGGCCCGGGTTAGTGGGTCTGAAGGACCAAACCTGAGAAGAAAGCCCTGGTCAGCGCAGCCAGGGAGGCGCCGTCTCGGGGTCGATTCCGTAACGGGTGATGGCATCGTGGACGACCGCAGGCTCGAGGCTCCCGGCGGCCGCCAGGGAGGCCAACACCGCCACCGTGACATGGGGGGCGTCGACCTCGAAGAATCGGCGCAGCCGGGCGCGACTGTCGGACCTGCCGTAGCCGTCCGTGCCCAGGGTGGCCAGCCCGCCGGGGACCCAGCGGCCGACCTGGTCGGGGACCATGTGCATGAAGTCAGTCACCGCGACGACCGGGCCTTGAACGTGGGAGAGCAGCCTGGTCACCATCGGCACCCGCGGGGGCAGCCCTGGGTGGAGGCGATTCCATCGCTCTGCCTCCATCGCCTCGCGGCGCAGGCGTTGATAGGAGGTTGCCGACCACAACTCCACGCCCACCCCGTACTCGTTGGCCAGCACCGCGGCCGCCTCCCTCGCGGCCAGGTTGGCCGAGCCGGAGAACAGAAGGGCAGCGCCCAGGTTCGTGCCCTCCGGGGCGGCAGCGAAGCGGTAGAGGCCGTCGACCACACCCTGGTCGACACCGTCGGGCTTGGGCGGCTGTCGGAAGTTCTCGTTGTAGAGAGTGACGTAGAAGAAGACGTCCTCGGGTTCTGCCCCGTACATGCGCTGCAGCCCCCGCTCGACGACCACCCCCACCTCGTATGCGAAGGCGGGGTCGTATGACTCACAGGCTGGATTGGTGGAGGAGAGGATCAGGCTGTGGCCGTCCTGGTGCTGGAGCCCCTCACCCTGGAGGGTGGTCCTGCCGGCGGTGGCGCCGAGGAGAAAGCCGCGGGCTCTGGCGTCGCCCGCGCCCCACAGCAGGTCCCCGACCCGCTGGAAGCCGAACATCGAATAGAAGATGAAGAACGGGACCATTGGGACGCCCCGCACCGCGTAGGAGGTGGCGGCGGCAATCCAGCTGGCGGTGGAGCCGGCCTCGGTTATCCCTTCTTCGAGGATCTGGCCGTCGCGCGACTCGCTGTAGGAGAGGACCATCTTGGCGTCGACCGGCTCGTACAGCTGGCCTTGCGAGGCGTAGATCTTCAGCTCCTTGAACAATGAGTCCATGCCGAAGGTGCGGGCCTCGTCAGGGACGATTGGAACCACCCGGTCCCCGAATCCCTCCACTCTCGACAGGTTGCGCACGAGGCGTGTGAAGGCCGTAGTGGTGGAGGCGTCCACCTTGTCGCTTCCCGCGTAGATGTCGGCGAACGGCTCCGGCCCCGGCAGGGTCATCGGCCGCCGGGTGCGGACCACCCTGGTGGGCACGCTGCCGTTGAGGATCTTGCGCCTCTCCTGCAGGTACTGGAACTCGGGGGAGTCCTCCGGCGGCCGGAAGTAGGGTGGCTCGCGGTCCCCTTCGAGCGCCTCGGCCGGGATCTCGTTCTCGAGGTGGAGCCGGGTTCGCAGCTGCATCAGCTGCTGGTTGGTGAGCTCCTTGATTTGATGGGTGGCGTTGCGCCCTTCCACGTCAGGGCCGAGCGTCCAGCCCTTGATGGTCTTGGCCAGCACGACCGTCGGCGCCTCGGTCATCTCACTGGCCAGGCGATAAGCCGAGTACACCTTGCGGAAGTCCAGCCCGCCGCGTCGCAGTGCCCAGATCTCGTCGTCGGTCCATTTCTCCACCAAGGCCAGGGTGCGGGGGTCCTTGCCGAAGAAGCGCTCGCGGACGAAGGCCCCATCCTCCGCCTTGTATCGCTGGTACTCGCCGTCGACGGTGTCGGTCATCACCTGGACGAGGGCGCCGTCCTTGTCGGCGGCGAGCAGCGGATCCCAGCCAGATCCCCAGATCACCTTGATGACGTTCCACCCGGCCCCTCGGAACACGGCCTCGAGCTCCTGGATGATCTTCCCGTTGCCCCGCACCGGCCCGTCAAGGCGCTGGAGATTGCAGTTGACCACCCATATGAGGTTGTCGAGCCGCTCCCTGGCTGCCAGTCCGATCGCTCCCAACGTCTCCGGCTCGTCGGTCTCGCCGTCGCCGAGGAAGCACCAGACCTTGGAGTCGGAGGTGTCGTCGATTCCGCGATTGTGGAGATAGCGGTTGAAGCGGGCGTGGTAGATGGAGTTGATCGGGCCCAGGCCCATGGAGACGGTTGGGAACTCCCAGAAGTCGGGCATCAGCCGTGGGTGGGGGTATGACGACAGCCCGTTGCCGCCGATCTCAAATCGGAAGTTGTCCAGCTGTCCTTCATCGAGCCGCCGCTCCAGGAATGCGCGGGCATATACGCCTGGCACGGCGTGGCCCTGGAAATAGACGTGGTCGCCCGGGCTGCCGTCGGCCTTGCCGCGGAAGAAGTGGTTGAAGCCCACCTCGTACAAAGTGGCGGATGAGGCAAAGGTGGAGAGGTGGCCGCCGATGCCCTTCTCGGCGTGGTTGGCCTTGACCACCATCACTGCCGCGTTCCAGCGGATGTAGCGCCGGATCTGTTGCTCGAGGTCGGTGTCACCCGGGTACTCGGGCTCCTCCTCCGGCGGGATCGAGTTCACATAAGGCGTGGTGATGGTGGGTGGGATGCCGAGGTTGGTCTGGTGAGCGCGTTCGAGCAGCTTGGCAAGCAGGTAGCGCGCCCGCACCGGCCCGTGGGCCGACACCACCTGATCGAGCGAGTCGATCCATTCCTGCGTCTCGACCGGGTCGTTGTCGGTGAGCTGGTGTACGAACTCGTCGGGAAGGGTCCGGCGCGATTCGCCGGGGTCCGTCATTCGCCGAGCCTATCAGCCGGCCGCTGCATTCCCCTCTGGCACCTTCGCTCCGCTCTCGTCCCACCACGTTCGGATCAGATCCGCGGTCATTTCCGGGTCTTCGATCTGAGGACAGTGGCCGCAGTCCTTGATTTCGAGCACGGTCCAGTCAGGGCGGAGCTCTCGCACCCGCCGGTGAGACGAGGGAGGGATGATGCGATCCTTGGCGCCGAAGATCACCAGCGTCGGCGGCTGCACGGCCGCCAGCTGGTCGAGCATGTGCCTGCGCCTGAACAGCCTGAGCGCCGTTGACCTGGCCGACCGAGCATGGGTGGCTGCCGTCCACGGCTGGCGCCTCCGCATCGCGGCGAACCTGGTGCCCTCGGTGAGCACGGTCATGGGGACCCGATCCCGATTGGCGCAGACCACTCCCAGGGCGTCCCACACCTGGACCTCCGGGGTGGTCCCTTCGAGGTACCGGGCCACCATCCTGGTGCCGACCACCGGGATCGACTGGATCAGGAGCCGGGGGGCGGTCTCCCGGTCGATGTCCCTGGCTCCCGGCGCCAAGGGAAGGGCGGGATTGATCAAGACCAGGCCTTCGATGAGCTGCGGTGAGCGGTAGGCGGTCTCCAGGGCCACCACTCCGCCCATCGAGTTGCCGATCAGCAGGGCCGGGCGCCCGAGGCCGGCTATGAGCTCTGTGACGGTGTCGACGTACGCGCCGATGGTTGAGCGCCGGCCAGGAGGGGAGTACCCGAATCCTGGCAGGTCGAGGGCAATCACCCTCCCGATCTGGCCAAGGGCCTTGGCCGCCGGGCGCCAGTTGAGGTGGGACCCGCCCAGCCCGTGCACACAGACGATCGGGATCCCTTGGCCCTCGTCCTCGACGTATACCGGCCCGGTGCTGAGGGGCCAGAAGGTTCCAGGCACCTGCTCACAGTACCGCGGCGCCCGTACCATCTCACCAGATGCGTATAGCCCTCATCTCCACCTACGAGCTCGGCCACCAGCCGCTGCACGTGGCGGCGCCGGCGGCCCGTCTGCTGATGGAGGGGCATGAAGTTCGATGCTGCGACCTGGCCGTGGAGCCCTTGCCCTCCGATCTGGCCGGATGGGCCGAGGCGGCGGCGATCTCGGTCCCGATGCACACGGCAATGCGCTTGGGGGTGGAGGTGGCCGTCGGTCTCCGCCTATCCCGGCCCGACCTGCCCATCGCCTTCTACGGCCTCTATGCCGCGGTCGGGGCAGATCGCACCCTGGCGGGGCTCGCCGACCGCCTCATCGCCGGGGAATACGTCGACGACCTGGCCGCCTGGCCGGCCGGAACCGGTTCCGGGCTCACCGTCGAAATCGGTTTGCACGAATCGGTGGTCCCTGCCCGCAATCTCCTTCCGCCCCTCGACGGTTATGCCCGCCTCTCGATCGACGGGGAGGAGCGAGTGGCCGCCTATGTCGAGGCCTCCCGCGGATGCCGGCATCGATGCAGGCACTGTCCGGTGCCGTCCGTATACGACGGCCGATTCCGAATCGTCGACCGCGAGTCGTTGTTGGCCGACATCTCCCAGCTCGTGGCGATGGGGGCGCGCCACGTCACTTTCGGCGATCCCGACTTCCTCAACGGGCCCGCTCACTCCCAGCACGTGGTCGACGAGCTCCACGCCTCCTTCCCCGGCCTCACCTTCGACATCACCGCCAAGGTCGAGCACCTGCTGGCCCATCGCGATGTCCTTCCCGGAATGGTCGACAAGGGGCTCGTCTTCGTCGTATCCGCCTTCGAGTCAACCAATGGCCGCATCCTCGGTCTCCTCGACAAGGGGCACACGGCGAGCGACATGAGCGAGGTGGTCGATCTGGTGCGCTGTGCCGGAGCGGAGGTGCGACCTTCGTGGCTGCCATACACGCCATGGACTACTCCGGCCGACGTCGCCGACATCTTCGAGTTCCTCCAAAGACACCGGCTGTTCGGCGCCACCGACCCCGTCCAGCTCAGCATCAGGCTGCTGGTCCCGGACGGATCACTGTTGCTGGGCTTGCCCGAAATGCAACCGCACCTCGGGCCGTACGACCACCGTTCCCTGACTCACACCTGGTCCGCTGCCGACCCGATGGTCGACGCGCTGCAGGCTGAGGCGGCGCGCCTCGCTGAGGAGGGTGCAGGCGGACACCCACCCGCCGACACCCTCGCTGAGATGTGGTCGCAGGCGGCAGCGGCCGCCCTTCGCCCGTCGCCGCCGGTGCTGGAGGCCGGACCTGCCGGGCCGCACCTGACCGAGCCTTGGTTCTGCTGCGCCGAGCCGACGATCAGCCAGCTGCAGCTGGTTGGGCGCGGCTGACCCTCGACCTCGCTCTCCCCAAGGCGTCCCCCACCTCGGCGGCGAACTGCTCTCTCTCTTTGAATCCGGCCTCGAGCAGGCTCCGGTGTCGGGCGAGGCCCAGCGCCTGCTCGAAGAGCGGCTGGGAGACGCTGGCGGCGGTGACGCGGCGTTCCCCCCGATACGACACCCCTCGCCGCTGACAGGCGGCGAGGAACTGTTTGTCCTCCAGCTCTCCTTCCCATTCGAGCAAGACGTCGGCCGCGATCTGATAGGCCTCGAGAAAAGGAGCGATCGCCCACCCCGCCACCGGGGGCTGCAGACGTTCGAGGATCAGGGCAGGTTCAGCCAGGGCGTCGAGCCAGCCAGGGCATGCGGTATCCAGGTCGCGCTCGATCCCCATCTTGAATTCTTCCTTCTCGGGGAAGAAGAATTCGAACTTCAGAAGGTCGCGCAACCGCCCCACTTCCTCCCAGAACTCCTCCGGGACCAGAGGGCTGGTTCCTGCCAGGGCCATCTCGCTGATGGCCCGAGACAGGAAGTGATGGACGATTGCGTTCCGGTAGTACGACGCCCGGAGTACCTGATCGTCGGTCAGCTGGGAGGGGAGGGAGCCATCGGAGGCGAGGGTGACATTGCCGTGTGAGGCGAGCAGGGTCAGCACCCTCCTCACCTCGGCGAGGTCGGCGAAACCCAGCCGGTCGGTCGTCGGAAGTCGGTGTTGCTCGATCAGCTGTTGCATGGCATGAGCACGTCTGCCGATCTCCTCGATCGAGGCGGGGGCGCCATCGGCCTCGAGGACCGCGGTCACCACCACCGAAGCGGGCGTGATGGGTGTGACCCGTGAGATGCGGTACATGACCTCGAGTCCCAGCTTGGCGATGTCGAGGTCATCTGGGCTGTCGGGGGCAGGTCCCAGCTCCTTGACCAGCGACAGGGGATCCGCGAAGGCGACGTGGATGTCCCCGTAGCGTCGCCGCAAGGAGGAGACCCCGCGGATCACCCACCCCAGGGTTTCCTTCTCCTTCGCTTGCCCCTTGGCCTCGTCGGTGTAGGCGGAGAGATCCTGGATCTGGTCGTAGGAGATGGATACCGGGACCAGCATCACATCCTCGGCCTTGCCCCGGCGCCAGCTGTCCACGACGTAGGCGAGCAACCCGAACCGCGGAGGCAGGAGCTTCCCGCTGCGAGAGCGACCTCCCTCCAGGTACCACTCGAGGGTGAAGCGCTTCTGGAGCAGGTAGTCGAGGTAGGACTGCAAAACGAACTTGTACAAGGGATTGTCCTTGAACGAGCGTCGGATGAAGAAGACACCTGTTCTCCTCACCAGCGGGCCCACCGGAAAGAAGTCCATGTTGATCCCGCCGGCGGTGTGGTTGGGTGGGAGATCGTTCTCCCAGAGCAGATACTGGAGAGCCAGCCGGTCCAGATTGGAGCGATGGGAAGGAAGGAACACCACCGGATGCTCTTGACCTAGGGCGGCCACCTCGGCGAGGTCGGCCGGGTCGTACCGGATCTCGTTGTAGCCCTGGCGGTAAAGGGCATGAATGGCGTTGGCGATGAGGTCGATCAGGAAGGTGCTGTGGGAAGCGGCCATCTCATCCAGATAGGCCCCGGCCTTCCGCATGGACTGCTCGGGATCCAGTCCCATCGCGCTGCCAGATTCCTCTGCTCCACCTCGGAACTCGCTGCGGGCAGTCAGCTCCTCATGCACGAACTTGGGGACCTTGTACCGGTTGCCGCGCAGGGCCCGCTCGGCCCGCTCCAGGCTCCGCCAGGCCCGCAAGGTGATGAACTCGACCGGGTCGATGTTCTCGCGGTGCGAGCCGTGGTCGGCGAGGGCGCGGGAGGCAAGAACGGCTTCGCCGACGACGATCGCCATCCGATCGGGTCGTCGCCCGGCGATTACCCGCTGGCGGATGAACCCCGGGTCGCGGGGATCGCCCAGCTTCAGCAGGTCGGTCCACCTGGCAGAACGCGTCCCGTCGCGCTCGGATGGGGACCACGCAAGTCGGATGGCGAACACGAGCGGGTCGTCACCCCTCTCGAGGCGCTCGACCACAGCCGGCGAGGTTCTCACCGCCCGCCGCCTTCGGCGGCTGGAGGTGACGTCGAAGACATCGACCTGTTGACCGGGGGGGCGCCGAAGCTCAACCCACTGCCGGAGGAGGTTCTCCTCGAGCCGGCTCGAGGCATCGATCAGCACGACGGCCGTCGCCGAGCCGTCGGACTCGGACGGCCACAGCGGAGTCGAGGCTGCCCCTTCGGCCTGAGCCACGTCCGGATGGTACGGGATCGTTACCTTCTACTCCCTCATGCGCGCCGTGGTGCAGAGGGTGAGCCGAGCCCAGGTGTCGGTGGCGGGGACGACGATCGGGTCAATCGGCCTCGGCCTCGTCGTCTTGGTGGCCATGGAGGAAGGCGATGGCGAGGCTGACGTCGACGCCCTCGCGGCGAAGCTGGTCGATCTGCGCATCTTCGCCGATCAGGGAGGGCTGATGAATCGCTCGCTGCGCGACGTGGGCGGTCAGGCCCTGGTCATCAGCCAATTCACTCTCGCGGCCGACTTGCGCCGGGGGAGGCGTCCGTCCTTCACCCGGGCGGCGCCCCCGGCTGTAGCGGCATCCCTGGTGCAACGGCTGGTTGAGCGGATCCGATCGAACGGGTTGGCAGTGGCCGTCGGGCATTTCGGCTCCCACATGGAGGTGGAACTCGTCAACGACGGTCCGGTGACGCTCGTCATCGAGGTGAGGGAAGGCCGGATCAGCTGAGATAGGCCTGGCCGGCGGCGCAGAAGCCGAAGAAGTCACAGCTCGCGCAGCCGGGACCCGGGGTGGCCGGGTAGGCCTGCGCCTCGATCCCGGCCGTCAGCTGATCCAGATGTTCTCGCGCCTCCTGCAGCCA
The DNA here is from genome assembly GCA_036555105.1 of Acidimicrobiia bacterium. Classification (GTDB taxonomy): domain Bacteria; phylum Actinomycetota; class Acidimicrobiia; order Spongiisociales; family ZC4RG35; genus DATBMA01. Next base: position 18,494 of record DATBMA010000062.1, on the reverse strand, counting down.
GGCTTCATCGACGTGCTCGCTCAGCTCGATTGCCTCCTTGCCTAGGTGGGCGAAGGTGACGGTCACATCATCGGGCGGATTGCTGCGAAACGGGACGTCCTCGACCGCCACCGCGTATGCCTGCAGCTGCACGCGGGTGGCCGGGTCGGCGCTCGGCGGGCCGGTCTTGAAGTCGACCACCTCCCAGATTCCCTCCGAGCTCTCGTACACGGCATCGATCCGCCCGCGCACCTTGGTGCCCGAATTGAGTCGCAACTCGAACGGGGCCTCTGTCAGCAGGGGCCTGTCGGTCGAGAAGCGCGAGCCGAGGAAAGAGACCATGGGGTCGTGAGGTCGTTCGTCCTGTCCTGCGGCGGTGGTGACGTCGGAAGTGGCGTCATATGTGTCGAAGGCGAGATCGTCGAGCGGGACCACTCCCAGGTTGTGGAGCTCGATGCGCCGGTGCACCTCGGACCCGCGCCTGGCCGCCGGTGAGCGTCGCTGGGGCAGTCGGTCGACCTCCGACCACCTGTACCGGAGGGGACAGGATGCATAGGTGACCAGCCCGGTCACCGAGACGATGGGAGTAGCGGAGGCCTCCTCGCCCGGGAGTTGGGGTAGGTCGAACAGGGTCGCCTCCTCGTCGGCCAATCTGCGCTCGAACGCGTCGGACACCTTCAGCTCGTCAGCCAGCTGGGCCGGGTAGGCGGGGTCGGCGATGGCGCGTCGCATGGCCTCCTCCCAACCGCTGGCGAAGGTGGGATCAGGGGAGGGGGCCGTCGGCTCGAGTCCGAGCAGCTCGGGCTGCTCGCCCGGATCGGGTTCGAAGTTCACTTGCCTTGACATCGGATGGCTGTCGACGAGCTCGAACAGCGGGCTGGGCTCCCGCGGGTTGGTGTTCGGCTCGGGGCTGCCCCCCCAAAAGGCGCCGCTCACCGCCAGGAGGCTCTTGGCCCTGGTGGCGGCGACGTACGCCACTCGCCACTCCTGCTGGAGGTGACGCTCGCGGACCGCGGCCTCGAACTTGGCGTCGGTCATCTCCGGGCCAGGCAGGTCGCCGGCGTCGAGGCGCAGCTCATAGGGCAGGGACTGGGCGTTCTTGCGCGGATTGTCCGAGTTGATCTGCCGGGAAGGGAAGTTGTCCTTGTGGACGGCGGGCAGGAAGACGGCTTCCCACTCCAAGCCCTTGGCTCGGTGGACCGTCACCAGGGTGACTGCATCGGCGCCAGACAGCCGCGCCGGATCGAGCTCGTCGGCCTCGGCGTCCGCCGAGTCGGCGAGGAAGAGCAGGAATGCATCCAACGAGGGGCGCCCCTCCAACGGCGACCAGTCCTCTGCCAGATCGAGGAATCTGTAGAGGTTGAGCCGGGCACTAAGCCTCGATGCGCTGGGCAAGGCATCGACGTGGGACCAGGCGCGGGTGGCCTCGAGCACCGTCCGGCACAACTCCACCAGGGATGATCCCTGGGCGGCCACCAACAGCGCTCTGTAGGTGGCGCGGAACGACTGGAGGACCGGTGCCGCCTCCGGTCGGAGGCCGGCCACGTCTTCGAGTCGGTCGACGGCTTCGATCGGCGAGGGCCCCGCCTCGTCATCACGCTCGGGTCGCCTGGGCCGCAGGCTTCGAACCCACCTGGCCAGTGCGGCCAGGTCGGCCAGGCCCAGCCGGTAGCCGGACCCAAGCATCACCCTGGCCAAGGCGGGACCGTCCTCGGGATCCGCCAGGATCCGCAGCCAGCAGTGGAGGTCGGTCACCTCGGGAACCGAGAGCAGCCCACCCAGATTGGCGACCTCGACCGGGATCTCGTGGCGGCCAAGAGTCTCCAGGATCAACGGGATGTCCTTGTTCTTGCGGAACAGGACCGCCGCGTCGCGCCAGCGCATCGATTCGTGCAACTCCTCCAGCCGGGTGGCTATCCATTCGGCCTCGTCGACCGAGGTTCGCCACCAAGCGGTCTCCACCCCGCCTTCGGGGGCGTCGGGCTTGGGCTGCAGCGGGGCCGAGTCCGACCCGATCTGGTCGCGGATGGCGTTCGCCACTTCGATGATCCTGGTACCGGACCGCCGGTTGAAGGTGAGGGGAAGGGTCGGCGCCGGATGGCCTGAGGCCGACGGAAAGTGAAGGGGGAAGCTCCTGAAGTTGTCGAGGGAGGCTCCCCTCCATTCATAGATGGTCTGGTCCGTGTCCCCGACCGCGGTCACCGAGTGCCCGGATGGAAAGAGCGCCTGGAGCATCTTTCGCTGGGCCGGGTTGGTGTCCTGATACTCGTCGAGCAGGACGACCCGGTACCGGGCGGAGATGCGGGCGGCCGTCTCCGGCCGCTCGATCAAGACCCGGTGGGCGCCGGTGATCAGATCGCCGTAGTCGGCCACCCCCAGCCGCCTCTTCTCCAACTCGTAGTGGCGAAGGCCTTCCAACAGCCCCGCCCGCTCCACCCAGGCCCCGCCGGCTCCCTCAGGGGCCGCCACCTCTCTGGCGGTCAGGAGGTGGTCGCCGAGGCTGGACGACAGTCGGAGCATCCTCCCCACGACCTGGAAGTAGGTCTGGTCGACGCCGGGCAGGCGATGGCGCCGCATCACTTCCAGCAGCAGCTGGCGGCTGTAGGTGGGGCTGATGACCTTGGTGCCCCGTTCGATCCCGATCAGCACGCCGAACTCCCGGACGATCTGGGCGGCGAAGCCGTGATAGGTGCGGACCTCGACCTCCTGTCCGGCCTCGACACGGGAGGCGAGATGGAATCGGATCCGGTCGGACAGCTCGCCGGCCGCCTTGTTGGTGAACGTGACCCCGAGGACCTCCTCGGGGGCGACTCCGCCATTGGTCACCATTGATGCCACCCGCAGGGCGATGGTGGTGGTCTTGCCGGTTCCCGCGCCGGCCGACACCCGCAGCGGACCGGTGGGGGCGTCGATGACCGCCTGCTGCTCGGGCGTCGGTTCGAAGGTCATGGGAGGTAGGCCTCTCTTCCCTCGGGCCATGCCGGGCAGACGAGCTTGACCGAGCAGCGGCCGCAATCCTTGGAGGGCCGGGCCGGCCACTCCTCTGCCTTGATCCCCCGTTCGACCTCGAGGAGGCGATGGCCCACCCCCTCGAGCTTGGCGACCTCGAAGTCGCGCACCGCCGGCCTCTTGCCGCCGAGCGGGAACCACATCTGGGCTGCCTCCGGCTCGCCCCAGGCCGCCATCTCGGGATCGTCTGCGACTGCGCAGAGATAGAAGCCGAGCTGGAGGGACTCGGCTGCCTCCCCGGTGGTGGGGGGACTGGTGGTCGTTTTGTAGTCGATGACCCGCAGCCCACCGGTGGGGAGCCGCTCGATCCGATCGGCCCGCCCCCACCACTTGATCTCGTCAAGCGTCCACTCGAGGCTCTTCTCGACGGCGAGCAACTCGGTGCCCTCCGGAGGCGGCCACGCCTCATAGAGGATGGTGAGCAACTTGGCGCCGCGCATCTCCCATGCCTCGGTGAGGACGGGGCTTCCGAAGTCGGCCTCCTTCGCCCACACCTCGGCCAGCTTGGCAAGGGCGGTCTCCAACTGGGCGTGGGGGAGCCCGCTCACCCTGGCAGCACTCTCGGCTCGCTCGAGGACTGTGTGGATCAGCCGGCCGAATTGGGCATACGGGCTGTCGCCTCCTTGCAGGCCCAGGCGCTTCTCCAGCACGTAGCGGCGCGGGCAGGACTCGTAGGAGTCGGCCTGGCTCGGGGAAAGGACGATGGGCAACGAGATGACCCCGTGATCGGGGCCGCGCTCGGCTACGCCGGGGAAACGTCGTGGCTCCCACCAGTCTCCCGCCGGCGGGTGGGACAGGGCTGCCAGCGCGGCTACTCGAGCAGGAGCCGGTGCGGCGGCGTCCGTCAGCGTGCGGCGTAGGAATGCTTGTGCGGCTGCCGCCGTCAGCGGCTTGGTCGCCTCGGCCGGGGGACTGACGAGCTCATCCACTTGGGAAACACCGGCTGCCGCCAACAGGAAGCGTGAGGGGCGGTTTTCGGTTTCGTCCAGACCGGCGGAGGTCGCCGACCAGACCACCCGGCGCCTTGCCCGGGTCATGGCTGTGTAGGCCAGGCGCATCTCCTCCTGGAGGCGCGCCCGCCTGCCCTCGGGGTCGTCATCGCGTCTCGTGAGGAGTTCGAGCCTGATCAGAGCCTGGGTGCGGCGGTTGTCGGGGAACAGGCCTTCGATGGCGTCGGCGATGAAGACGGTGTCGAACTCGAGACCCTTGGCCTGGTGGAGCGTGGTGAGGGTCAAGTGGGGCTGGTGTGCGCGAAACGAGAGGAGCGGGGTGGCCTCGAAGTCCTCCTCGGCCGCCATTCGGCCATAGTCCCTCAGCGTCACTCGGGGATCGCGCTCGCTCTGCTGGGTGAGCGACTGGGCGAGCGAGGCCAGGGCTGCCCGATGCTCCTCGAACCCGGGCTCGTGCACCACGCGACCGAACTGAGGCAGTCGCGACCAGACCTTCCAGAACCCGTCGGCGGCAGCCTCCTGGCCGGCCCAGGCCGGGTCTTCGATCAAGCCGGCCAGAGCGGAGCCCTCCGGCAGCGTCTCTCTCAGCAGCTGCGGCCAGTCTCTGTCGGTGCGGCGCCGCATGCGCCAGATCTCGCGCTCCTGGCTGAGCGAGAGGGCGAAGAGCGGTCCCAGCAGGAGCCTGCGCACCGCCCGGTCGACTTCCTCCGGATCAGTGTCGGTGGCGGCGGTGACGAGGTCGAGGACCATCCGCACCGCCGGGTGGTCGGCCAGCCTCGAGTCGGGAGGGTCATGGGGGATGTTGCGCCGGTCAAGCGCCCTCGACAGCTCTGGCAGCAGGTGGCGCTTGGAGCGGACCAGGACCGCCATCGCCGAATAGGGCACGGCCTCCTCGAGGTGCATCCGCTCGACCTCGGTTGCGATCCACTCCGCTTCGGCAGTCGCCTGGTCGAACACATATGCCCCAACCTGGCCGCCATGCCCGGCCGGGAGTACCACGCCGGCCCCGCCAGGAAGGGCCCCACCCGCCACCACCCGCAGGGCCGACTCCAGGATCGGGGCCGGGACCCGAAAGCTTTCCGCCAGCACCCACCGACGAGGCTCACGGCCTCCACCGAAGCGTTCCACGAACGAGATCACGTTGTCGATCGCGGCCCCCCGGAAGCCGTAGATGGACTGATAGGGATCGGCTGCCACTGTGAGGTTGCGGCGACTGGCGGTGAGGAGGTCGAGCATCCGGGCCTGGACGACGGTGGTGTCCTGGAACTCGTCGACCAACACGTAGGGGTACTGCTCTTCGGCCTCGGCGGCCACCCCCGACTCGAGGCATTGCGCGGCTCTCAGCAGCAAGGTCCCGTAGTCGATCCTGCCCTCGGCCTCGAGCCTGCGGTCGTACGCTTGGAGGAAGGAGGGGATGGCCTGCCATTCAGGCACTCCCATCGCCGCCAACGCTGTCCCATCGAGCAACAGCTCGCGAGTCCTCATGATCAGGTCGCTCAGCTCCACCGCCAGCGTCTGGGTTCCCAGAAAGGCGCCGAGGTCAGATGGCCAGTCCTCACTGTCCTCCTCGCGAAGGAGATGATGAACCAGAGCGACCTGTTCAGGCCCAGTCAGGAGCGACGGCATCGAAGGCCACCCCAGCGCCCTTTCCGAATGGGCCTCGAGCAGCCTGAAGGCGAAGGAGTGGAAGGTCGACGCGGCGATCCCAGTCCACGAGCCCTCGACCCCAGCCCCGATCCGGTTGCGTAGGTCGGTCGCCGCCCGCCGGGAGAAGGACAGCACCAGGATCTGGTCAGACCTTGCCCGGCCGGACCGGATCAAGTGCACCGCCCGTTGCACCAGAAACTCGGTCTTGCCCGTGCCGGGGCCGGCCACCACCAGCTGGGGGCCGTCGGTCGCCTCTATCGCCTCGGGCCATTCGGCCGGCCCGATCCTCCGCTCCTCACTCACCCGGCCAACGTATCAGAGGGCAGGGACAGAAATGAGGTCTCGAAGTCGGACAGTCTCGAGGTCTCGAGGTCTCGAAGTCTGACCGTGAGACCGTGAGACCGTGAGACCGTGAGACCGTGAGACCGTGAGACCGTGAGACTGTGCTACTTGCCGGCGAAGACGTGGGTGGTCCACATCGTGCCGTCGTCGTCGATCCACACTCCCACTCCCACATGGGTGAAGGAGTCCTCGACCATGTTGGCGTAGTGGCCGGGGCTGTTGACCAGCGCCTGGAACAACGAGGCGACCGAGCCGCCCTTCCCGATGTTCTCCCCGACGATGGTCCACGGGTTTAGGAGGTCGCCGATGTCGGAATGCTGGAACTTGTCCACCGTCGCCATGTGTTCCGCCCAATTGCGGGCGTAAGCCTTGAGGTCGCCGTCGACCTTGAGCGCCGGCAGGCCGTTGTCGGCTCGGAGGCCGTTGATGCGGTTGACGAAGTCGGTCTCCGCCGAAGAGGAGAAGCTGCCTGCCGGTGCCGCGGTGGTGGTCGGCGCCGCGGTCGTGTTGGTGGTGCTGGTGGTGGTCGGCTTGGGCTTTGGCCTGGTCGTGGTGGTCGGCGCGGCCGTGGTAGTGGTCGGGGCGGTGGTGGTCGAGGGGGCGGCGGTAGTGGAGGTGGTGGGAGCCGTGGAGGTGATGCTGGGCAGGGCGGCTGCCGGGGTCAGGCGATCGGGGGAGGGGTCGGTGATCTCGGGAAAGGTGGCGTTGGCATAGGTGGTAGCCACCTCCACCTCGTAGACGGGGCCGGGAGGGGCGACGGCGGAGACCGTGAGGTTGATGGCCAGGACCCAGCCACCGACAGTTGCAACGAGCACGAGCGCACGGCGCATCAGGCCGCGGACCTCCGTCCCATCTCATGCCTATCGGCAATGGCTTTTCGATACTTGAGGGACCCGCCAACCCCGCCGATTCAGTGGCCAGACGTAACATCCGCCCGCCACCAGAGAAGGAGCCATGCCAGAAGAGCTCAACAAAGAGTGGGACTCCCCGATGTACCGGGAGGCGGTGGGGCAGTTCGACCGGGTGGCGGCCCTCATGGAGCTCGACGCCAATGTCGCCGACCGCCTGCGCGTCCCCCAGCGCGCCACAGTTGTCAGCTTCCCATTCCGTCGTGACAGCTACAACAAGGTCGACACCCTCTTCGGATACCGCGTTCAGCATCTCAAGACGATGGGCCCGACCAAGGGCGGGATCCGCTTCGCCCCGGATGTCGACCTGGGCGAGGTTTCGGCGCTGGCAATGCTGATGACCTGGAAGTGCGCCATCGTCGGGCTCCCCTTCGGGGGGGCCAAGGGCGGGGTGCGGGTCAACCCAATGGAGCTCTCGAGGGCCGAGCTGCAGCGGGTCACACGCCGCTACACGATGGAGATCATCAACGTGATCGGTCCCGAGGTCGACATCCCCGCTCCCGACCTGGGGACCAACGAGCAGGTGATGGCCTGGCTGATGGACACCTACAGCCAGCATGTCGGGCATTCGGTCCCGGCAGTGGTCACCGGCAAGCCGCCCGCACTGGGCGGCAGCGTCGCCAGGCGGGAGGCGACCGGGCGCGGGCTGGTGAGCCTTATCCCCCAGGCCACCACCCATGTCGGCATCCCATACAAGGACGCCGCGGTGGCCGTGCACGGGTTCGGCAACGTCGGGCGCTACGCGGCGATCGCGGCAAACGAGCTCGGCTGCAAGGTGGTGGCCGTGGCCGACATCGGCTCCGCCCTCTACAACCCGGATGGGCTCGAGCTCGAGAACGTCGCCAAGTGGGTGGACCAGAATCGATACCTGGAGGGCTATCCCGATGCGGACCAGCTCGCCCCGGGTGCGGTGTTCGGGCTCCCATGCGACATCCTGGTGCCGGCCGCAGTGCAGAACGTGCTCACGGTCGAAAATGCCCATGAGGTGCAGGCGAGGATCGTGATCGAGGGCGCCAACAACCCGACCACGCTCGAGGCGGACGAGATCCTCCGCAAGCAGGGCGTCTTCATCGTTCCCGACATCCTCGCCAATGCCGGGGGGGTGACCGCTTCCTACTTCGAGTGGGTCCAGGACGTGCAGAAGTACTTCTGGACCGAGAACGAGATCGTGGCCAGGCTGCGGGAGATCATGACCAGGGCCTTCGATGACGTCCTCTCGGTGAGCATCGCCCGCGACGTCGACATGCGCACCGCCGCGCTGATGCGCGGGATAGGCAAGGTGGCCGAGGCCAAGCTGGTGAGGGGGATATTCCCCTAGCGGACCTCAGCCGGCCAGGTCAGCCGGCCAGGTCAGCCGGCCAGGTCAGCCGCCAGCTCCACCCATGCCGGGCAGCGGTCTCGGAAAGAGCAGTAGTCGCAGAGACGCGAGGGCCGGGGCGGAAAGAGATCCTTCTCGAGGGCTCGCTCGATCGCCTTCCACAGCGCCCGCAGCTGACGCTCCATTGCGTCGAGCTGACCGTCGTCCACCGGGATCCGGTACATGGTGGGGCCGTTCAAGTAGAGCAGCCGGATCTCGGCCGGCGTCTCTCCCAGATGTCGGCGGATCAACAGGGCGTAGATCTTCAAGGCGAAGAACGCAGGCAGGGCGTATGGCTCTGGGGGAGCGCTCCCGGTCTTGTAGTCGGTGATGACCAGGCGCCCATCCGGCCTCCGATCGATCCGGTCGAGGATGCCGCGGATGGTGATGCCCCCGTCGAAGTCCTGTAGGAGGTCGAGCTCGCGGTCGAGGGGATCGAAGGAGGTCGGGTCCTCCAACCCGAAGTAGTTGGCCAGCACCGCCAGGCTCGACACCCCCCAGGCGCGCTCCTCGTCGAGGTCAGGGAAGAGCCCCGCGAACTCCTCGTCCGAGCGCAACTCGGTCCATGCCTGGCGGAAGAGGTCGAAGAGCCGGTCCGGGGTCCGCTCGGCCGGGGCCTCGTCGAAAAGCCGCTGCAGAGCGAGGTGGGCCGTGGTCCCACGAGCCTGGTGAACCGTGGTCGGCTCGGGCAGGTGCTCGATTGCCCGGAAGCGAAAAAGCCTTGGGCAGGCCTTGAAATCGGCCGCCCGGCTGGGCGAGAGAGTCTCCAGCGTCACCCCTCCGACTATATGGCCGGCCTGTGACAGAAACCGGGAGCGTTGTTTCGCGAAAACCAGGCAGGCCCTCGCGAAAACTGGAGAGGCTCCCGGCTTGACGAGGCGGAGGATGCCCTCGTATGTTGCGCAGGCCGGTGTGGGGGTGACTCCAGACCGGTCTCGGAGGGGCCGAAAGGCCTCAACGGGGTCACCGGGGGAACGGGTCTTCGGGCCCGGGAAGCCGGAGGCAAGGAACCCCGAGAGGGTGGGGGCTTCGGCCCTGGCTCTCTCGGGGTTTCACTTTTGTGGGCCTCGCGGGGAGTGATTCGGGGTGACGAAAACCTTTCCCACCCTGAAGGGAACGCCCACACCACCTCGCGAAAACTGGGTTGGCTCCGGGCTTGCCATCCTGTAGCGGACGGTTATCGTGCCGACCGCTTCAGGGGGTGACTCCTGAGGCGGCAGGAAGCCGCAAGGCGGACTGCACGCTTCGGACATCCGCAAGGGTGTGCGAAAGCCGGCCGGGGGCCTTCGGGCCGTCGAGACGCCGAAGCGTTCCCCGGAAACGGGGACACTGCCATCGCAAGGTGGTAGCGGGAACCCCGAGAGGGCGGAGGCTTCGGCCGAGGCTCCCTCGGGGTCTCTCGCGTCTGCGCCTTTCTCTAGGCTCCGGCGCATGCACATGATGGACGACTTCCCTCTTCTCCTTTCAACTCTCTACGACCGCGCGGTCGGGCTCTACGCGGATCAGGAGGTGGTCTCAGTCGATGCCGATCGCACCGTGGGGCGTCACACCTACGGCTCCCTCGACGACAGGGTCCGAAGGCTGGCCACTGCTCTCCAGACCAAGCTGGGGGTCGACCCTGGCGGGGTGATAGGAACCTTCGCCTGGAACAACCACCGCCACCACGAGCTCTATTGGGCAACCGCCAACACAGGGCGGGTCTGCCACACCCTCAATATCCGTCTGTTCCCCGACCAGATCGAATACATCGTCGGCCACGCCGGGGACGAGGTCATTTTCGTCGATCCCGACCTGGCAAAGCTGATGGCACCACTGGCTCCCAAGCTCGGATCGGTTCGAGCATTCGTAGTTATGGGCCCAGAGGCGAGTGACCTGATCCCGGGCTCCATCGCCTATGAGGATCTGATCGACGGGGTGGAGCCGCACGGGCAGTGGCCGCTTCTCGACGAGCGCTCGCCGATGATGTTCTGTTACTCGTCGGGTACCACCGGCAACCCGAAAGGGGTTGCATACACCCAGCGCTCCACCTATTTGCACACGATCTCCAACCTGGCCAACTTCGCCGTCTCCGCCAACGACAACGTGCTGCCGGTGGTCCCCATGTTCCACGCGGCCGCATGGGGTTATCCATTCCAGGCGGTCACCGTCGGGGCCAAGCTCACCTATCCGGGCCCGGATCTCACCCCCCAGGGCCTGACCGCCCTGTTCAAGAGTGAGCACGTCACGATCTCGGCCGGAGTCCCCACGGTGTGGCTCGGCATCCAGCAGTATCTCGCCGCCAACCCGGACGTAGACGTTTCGTCGCTGCGCGCCTTCTTCTGTGGGGGCTCGGCAGTGCCGAGGGCGATGATCGACTGGTACTGGAGGAACCGCGGCATCAGGGTGCTGCAGGGCTGGGGCATGACCGAGACCAACCCGGTGGCGGCCACGGCAATGCTGAAACCGGGGATGGAGGACTGGGACTTCGAGCGCCAGCTCGACTTCATGGAGACGGCGGGGATTCCTGTCCCCGGCTTGCAGGTCAAGATCGTCGACGAGCTGGGGGAGGAGTTACCACATGACGGAGAGGCCTTTGGAGAGCTCTTGATCAGAGGGCCATGGATCGCAGCCGAGTACTACAACGACCCCCGCTCATCGCAAAGCTTCGTCGATGGATGGCTCCGCACCGGTGACGTCTGCAAGATCACCCCCGAGGGATACATCCGCATCACCGACCGTGCCAAGGACGTGATCAAGTCCGGCGGCGAATGGATCTCCTCGCTCGACCTGGAGAACCACCTCATGGCCCACCCGGCGGTGGCGGAGGCGACCGTGGTGGGGCTCAAGCACGTGAAATGGCAGGAGCGGCCCGTCGCCTTCGTGGTGCTCAAGCCCGAGGCAGAAGCCAGCGCCGAGGAGTTGAGCGAATTCCTCGAGTCGCGGGTGGCGACATGGTGGCTGCCGGACAAGATCGTTTTCATCGATGCCATTCCCAAGACCGGCACCGGCAAGTTCGACAAGAAGGTCGTGCGCGACCAGTACGCCGACCTGTTGATGGACGCCTCCGACTGACCCCTTCCCACCCACCGGGGTGGAGTAGCCTGACCACGGTCTGGGAGGACGAGGATGTTCGAGGCAGTCGAGTACGTGGAGGCGAGAGACCGGCCGGGGGAGCCGGTCGCCGAGCGCCACCTCGGCGAGTTCTCCGAACTGGCTGCCGCCTGCGATACCGCCCGTCAGGCTCTGGGCGAATTCCTCACCACCGGCAGTTCCGATTACGCCTGGTGGATCGTCCGCCAGCGTGGCGCCAGGATGGCGAGTTGGATCGCCGACTCCCGGAGCCAGAAGGAGTTCGTGCTCGACCTCTCCTCGGGCCAGCTGGTCGAGACGGGCTGACCGCCCCGTGCTTGGGGACATCCACCGGGTCTGGGGCTGGATCGCGGTCGGATTGAGCGCGGCGGCCGGGCTCTTCGGCATAGGGCTGGCCATCGCCAAGCGTCCGCCAGGGCGCTGGTTCCGCTACATGGCCGCAGTGTCGATCGTCGCCCTGATCATCCAGGTCCTGTTGGGGGTGGGGGCAATGGCAGCCGGCACCGACCCCGGCAACATCCATGTCTTCTACGGGGTGGTCGTCGCTTTCGCGCTTGCCTTCGCCTACATCTACCGGGCTCAACTGGCCAAACGGCCCGCCCTCTATTGGGGTTTGCTGCTTCTATTCCTGATGGGCCTCGGCATTCGCGGGATCATGTCGTTCGGCAAGGACTTCGGAGGCTGAAGATGCTGCTCGAAGGCAAGAAACTGCTGGTCACCGGGATCCTGACCGACGACTCGATCGCCTGGCACTCGGCACGCGTCGCTCAGGAGCAGGGAGCAGAGATCGTATGCACCGGCTTCGGCCGGGGCATGCGGTTGACCGAGCGTGCGGTGCAACGGCTGCCGCAGCCCGTCGACGTCCTCGAGTTGGACATCAATGACGACGCCCACGTCGAGCGAATGTCCGCCGATCTCGCCTCGCGCTGGGATCGGGTCGATGGTGCCCTCCATGCCATTGGCTACGCCCCCGACGATGCGCTTGGTGGCAACTTCCTCAACACGCCGGCCGCCTCTGCCGCCACCACCTTCACCACCTCGGCATTCTCCTTCAAGACGTTGGCGGTGGCGTTGATGCCGATGATGAGGAACGGGGGATCGCTGGTCACGCTCGACTTCGACAACTCGCAGGCCTGGCCCGCCTATGACTGGATGGGAGTCGCCAAGGTCGCACTGCAGTCGATCACCCGCTACCTGGCCCGCGACCTCGGCCCTCTCGGGATCAGAGTCAACGCCGTCTCGGCCGGGCCGCTTCGGACCGTGGCCGCCAAATCGATCCCGGGCTTCGAGATCTTCGATGAGACCTGGAACACCAGGGCGCCCCTCCACTGGGATGTCGGCAACCCCGACCCGGTGGCTCGGATGGTCTGCCTGTTGCTATCCGACTGGACTCCGATGACCACCGGCGAAGTGGTACACGTGGACGGTGGCTTTCACGCCATCGCCGCCGGCTCCAAACGCGGCTAGTCGAGCTTCCAGTCGACGCCGAGCTGGCGCAGGATGTCGAACACGTCCGGCCCGCCCCAGTGCTCCACGAACTGCTCGTCTTCGATCCTGATCATGTCCAGAAGGCCGACAGTGAATTGCTTGGCGGTTGGCTCCAGCCCGAGGAAGCTGCCGGTGTGGGTGCCGCGCATGGTCGATCGGAAAGCGATCATGTCGCCCTCGGAGACGTGGCTCTCGACGCTCACGGTGACGTCGGCGAATGCCGCCCGGATCCCCTTGAGCCTTTCGACTTGTGCGTCGGGGCCGAGGGGCTCGAGCATCGGGGAGATGTGACGGCGGTAATTGGGGGCGATGAAAGCCCTGGCCGCCTCCGGGTCGCCTTCATCCCAGACCTGGTGGATGTAGTCCTCGAGCACTTCGAGGTTCGATCGGGCCATGGCCCGACCGTAGCTGTCAGCGAGGGCCCGGGCGGGTCTCGGCCTTGGTGGCCATCGGCAGCGTCAGGCCGAAGGTGGCGCCACCGCCCTCCGTCTCCCAGAGCTGGACGGTGCCCTGCATCGCCTCGGTGAGGCCCTTGACGATCGAGAGGCCGAGCCCGGTCCCACCCCGGGTCCTGGTGGAGGAGTTCTCCAGCTGGGTGAACCGCTCGAAGACGTGGTCGCGTTGGTCCACCGGGATCCCCTCCCCGTGGTCGATCACGGCGACCTGCACCGAGTCTCCCTCGGCCCACGCCTTGACCTCGACCGGGCTGTCGGGTGCGTACTTGGCGGCGTTCTCCAGCAGGTTCAGGAACACCCGGTTGAGATGGTCGGGGTCGGCCGTCACTGCCAGGTCGGACGGCTCGATGTCCATCTTCACCTCGGGCATGGCGGGAATGGCATCCTGCACCTCCTTGAGGAAGCCGGCCAGTACCACCGTCTCCAGCTGGATGGGGACAGAAGCGCGATCGATCCTCGACACGATCAGCAGGTCCTCGATCAGACGCTGGAGCCGGCCCGCCTGGCGGCGGGCGGTGTTGAGGAGGCTCTTGGCGGTGTCGGCGGCCGGGTTCAGCTCAGGGCGGGCGACGGTGTCGAGTGATCCGATGATCGAGGTGAGGGGAGTGCGGAGCTCGTGGCTGACCACCGAGACGAAGTCGGTCTTCATCTGGGCGACCTCTTCCAGACGGCGTGACATCTCGGCTGCCGCCTCGTAACGACCGATCTGTGAAAGCACGAGGGCGGCGGGGGCGCCAAGGCTGGAGAGGACCTCGAGCTGTTCGGGATGGAAGCTTCCGTGGGCGGGGTCGCCTACTGCGATGACCCCGACCTTGAATTGCTCCACTTTGAGCGGGGCCACCATGGCCTGGGTGAGGCCCAGTTCGCCGAGCACTCCGTAGGCCTCCGCCTTGTCCGATATGCGATCGAGCAACAAGGGGCGGCCGGACTTGAACACCTGGGCGAGCACCGAGTTGGACCTGACAGGGATTCGCACTCCGCCCACCTGCAGCGGCACCCCGTTGACCCACACCGGGCTCATCACTTCCAGCTCGTGGCTCTCCGGCATGTAGAGGAGAACTGCTCCCACTTGGGCATCGAGATAGGAACAGATGCGGCCCACCAGTTCCGGCAGCACCTCGGCCAATGAGTCGGCTCCGGCCAAGCTGGCCGAGACCGCATACAGGCGCTCGAAGTCGGCCCGCTGGCTCTGCAGCTCGGCGAGCCTGCGCACGCTGCGATCGGTCTCGCGTTCGAACTCGACCCCGATCAGGGCGGTGGCCGCCGCCACCACACCGATGCTCACCACCGCGATCACCAGGTCGCCCACTCCTTCCGGCCCGATGAGAAGCGATCCGGTGAAGGCCATTCCCAACGCGGCGAGGAGGGCCACGATGATGTGCTTCACCCGCTCGTGCAGCAGGCCGCTGAGGGCGACGATTCCGAAGTAGAGCGGCTGGGTGGCGGGTTGCAGCGCCGGCACGGTGCCGATGGCGCCGAGGGTCATCACTGCCGCCACCGTCCATGCCCACGCCAGCCACGGCCCGGCTGCCCCCGACATCAGGCGGTTCCAGTCGAGGAGCGAGCTCGCCACCAGGACCATCCCGAAGAAGGCGGTTGGAATCAGGAAACCGGGATCGCCGAAGGCGGAGAGGCGCACCGCCTGGACCGCCATGATGATCAGAACGACCCAGCCCAACGCCACCGAGCGGCGCATGGCGGCCGCTCGAAATCGGGCTAGTGGGTGCTGAAGTGGTTCTTCCTGGGTTTCCACCGGGCGGGGGGAAGGGAGGCCCGACAAGTAATGTCGGCCGTCGTGGCCGCCCGATTGAGCTTTACCGCCTGATGGCGCTGACGGCCCTGGCCGGAGAATCGCTCTTCGGGGAAGTGTTTGGAACCGGCCCTCCCACCGTCTTGGCCCTGCATGGTTGGGCCAGACGCGCCGCCGACTTCCGCCCCGCCCTGGATGGGTTGAACGCGGTCGCCCCCGACCTCCCGGGCTTCGGGGCGTCTGCTGCTCCTGCCTCTGTCGAGGGAGCCTCGGGGTATGCCCGGCGGCTGCATCCTCTGTTGGACACATTCACCCTGCCCATGCTCGTGGTCGGTCACTCGTTCGGAGGAAGGGTGGCGGTGGAGCTGGCGGTGCAACGACCGGATGCAGTCGGGGCGCTGGTGTTGGTGGGGGTGCCGCTCCTGCGCATCCGGCCGCCGGCCCCGCCCTCGTTCCGATTCCGGCTGTTGAGGGCGGGCAACCGGATCGGGATCGTCTCTGACCAGTCGATGGAGCGGGTCCGCCAGGAGGCGGGGTCGTCCGACTACGTGCGGACGACCGGAGTCATGCGCGAAGTGTTCGTGAAGGTGGTGAACGAGTCGTATGAGCCGGAACTGGCCCAGCTGGCCGGCCCGGTCCACCTGTTGTGGGGAGCCGATGACACCGAAGCCCCGGTCTCGGTGGCGGAGCGGGCGGCGGCTCTGCTCGAGCAGCGGGGTGTGGCCACCAAGCTCGAGGTGCTCACCGGTGTCGGCCACCTGGTCCCCACCCAAGCCCCAGGCGAGCTGCGCCGGGTCATCGACTCCTATCTGACATGAGCGCCGACCTCGAGCTCAGCCTGCTGATGATCGGGGTGGCAGTGGCCACCGGCGTGGCAGGAATCCGCTGGCTGCGCATTTCCCAGCGTGAGCACTACGAACCGGTGGTGACCCTGTTCGCCATTCGCTGGTGGCGGTCGTCTCTGTTGAACGCCGCACTGGCTCTCCTCGGCCTGGCAGGCGCCATCGGGGTCTGGTTCGACCAGTGGTACGGATGGGCGGCGGTTCTCTCACAGGTCGGGCCGGTCGGTCTGGGGGTACGCGGCCGCACCTCGAAGCTGGCATGGACTCCTCGCCTCATCAGGCTGGCGTCGGTGGTGGGAGTGGCGATGGCAGCACTCATCGCATACTCATGGAGGCTGGCGGCGCCAGGGCGGGCGGTGATAGGGCTGATCCTGCTGCCCGCCATCGTCGACCTCATCGCCTGGGTCATGGGCCCGATCGAGAGAGTGCTGGGCCGCAAGTGGGTCACCGCTGCCAGGAAGAAGGTGGCAGCTTCAGGCGCCCAGGTGGTTGCCATCACCGGCTCCTACGGGAAGACCAGCACTAAGGCCTATATCGCCCATCTGCTGGGCGGGGCCCCAAAGGTGCTGGCCAGCCCGGCCTCGTTCAACAATCGCATGGGGCTCGCCCGTGCAATCAACGAGAACTTCGCCGACGGAACCAAGGTCTTCGTGGCGGAGATGGGCACGTACGGGCCAGGAGAGATTGCCGACCTGGTGGAGTGGCTGCCCCCGAAGGTCTCGGTGATCACCGCTATCGGTCCCGTGCACCTCGAACGGTTCGGCAGCGAGGAGCGCATCGTCCGCGCCAAGCGCGAGATCGTCGATGGGGCCGAGGCGGTGGTGCTCAACGTGGACTACCCCGCCCTGGCGGCCATCGCCACCGAGGAGGCGTCCCGCCGTCGGGTCATCACCTGTTCATCCGGCGGCACCAACGCCGACGTCACGGTGGGGGAGGCTGGGGTTCAGTTCCAAGGCCGGCCGCTCGGCCGCCCGCCTGAGTCGGCATTGGCAGGCAACGTCGCCTGTGCAGTCGCGGCGGCGCTGGCGATGGGCGCTACCCATGGCGAGATCTCGCATCGCTTGCCCGGGCTGCCGGTCTCGGCCCATCGGCGGGCACCGCTCAAGTCTCCCGATGGCGGCTTCTCCATCATCGACGACACCTACAACGCCAACCCGGCCGGAGCTGCGGCGGCGCTGGCAATGCTCGAAGGTGTAGCCGGCAAGAAAGTGGTGGTGACGCCGGGGATGGTGGAACTCGGTTCGAGACAGAGAGAGGAGAACCGGGCTTTCGCCGCCCGGGCCGCGCAGACTGCTGACCAGGTGATCATCGTCGGCCGCACCAATCGCCGCGCGTTGGCCGCCGGAGCTGCCGGAGGCGGGGCGAGTGCGCTGAAGGTGGGACGGAGGCAGGAGGCGGTCGACTGGGTGAAGTCACACCTCGGCCCAGGCGACATCGTGCTCTACGAGAACGACCTGCCCGATCATTACCCCTGAGCTCGGCGTTGCGGTCCGCCTGATCGCAATCGGCCACGACCCCAGTTGTGCCTGGCATCATCGCCTCGATGAGCACGCCGGCTGTGGTGTTCGGAGGACCGTCTGACGAGCACGACATCTCGATCCTCACCGGGCTCCAGGTAGCCCGCGCCCTCGGCGACGTCCACTGCCTCTACTGGAGCAAACAGGGTGAGTGGTTCGAGACCGAGCCGGGCGCCGAAGCCGCCGACTTCGTGGCAGGGGCGCCCCGGAAGTCCAAGCAAATCGCCTTCGTCCCGCAGTGGGGGAGAGGCTTCGAGTCGCGCCGACCGCTCGACATCAGCGCAGTGGTCGTTTGTTGTCACGGCGGCCCCGGTGAAGACGGGACCCTGCAGGGGCTGCTCGAGTTGGCCGGCCTCCGTTATACGGGGACGGGACGGGAGGCCTCGGGCCTGGGGATGGACAAGTTCGTCTTCGGGGCGGCGATGTCAGCCCAGGGACTCCCGGCTCTTTCACGGGTGCTTGTCACTGATCAGGTGACCGAGCCCTTCACCGGGCCCTACATCGTCAAGCCGCGCTTCGGTGGCTCGTCGATCGGCATCGAGGTGGCGAAGGATTGGCCGACAGTTCTGGCGCTTCGCAGCTCGAGCCACTACATGGCGGACGGGGCGGTGGTCGAGCCTTTCCTCGAGCAGAGCCGGGACCTGCAGGTGGGGGTGCGGACGTATCCGGAGCTGCAGCTGTCGGCGATCGAGGAGCCGATGAGGGCGGGCACCGGCATCTACTCGTACGACCAGAAGTACCTGGCCTGGGGCGGGGAGGTCTCCGGCGGCCGCCAGCTTCCCGCCGAGGTCGAGCCCATTCTGGAGAAGCGCTTGCGGGAACTGGCGACGAAGGTGGTCTCCGCTGCCGAATTGCGCGGGATCTGCCGCATCGATTTCCTGGCGGCAAGTGATGACCTCTTCGTCAACGAGGTGAACACGATTCCCGGCAGCATGGCCGCCTACCTCTGGATCGATCCACCGATCAGCCGGGCGGCCTTGTTCCGGGATTTGGTCGACGAAGCCCTGGCCATGCCACCGCGGGCCTATTCGACCGTGGGCGCTGACGGAACTGCTCTGAGAAACGCCGGGACCATCGCCTCGAAGCTGGGCTGAACCGGTCGCCTCCGGATGAATCCCCCCGGGAGAACTCCTGTGGAGGTGGATATCAGGTTGGGGCGGTGGGTTGGGTGGTGATGGGGG